>CP070648.1:2741046-2750307 GCA_020354555.1 Armatimonadota bacterium
CGTGTCGGGCATCAGCACGGTCTGGATGAGGTAGCCGTCGTCACGCCGCGACAGGGTCGGGCACTGGAAGAGATCCAGGCTCTTGACGTACGGCAGGAGCACGTCGGCCAACTGCCACATGTAGCGACCATCCTCGGTTCCGGCGTACTTGGTCTCGAGGTCCTCCATGCATTCGTTCTCGTCCGCCGGATCGACCGCGTGCGAGGTGCCGTCGTTGTCGTCACCAACAGCCGCCGGCAGCACCTCGTCGTAGTCCTGGGCGTACATGATGCACGCCAGTGTGATCTGCTTACAGTTGGAGATACAGGTGGCCTTCCTCGCCGCCTCCCGCGCTCGAGCGAACACGGGGAACAGAATGGCGGCCAGGATCGCGATGATCGCAATCACCACTAGCAGCTCAATCAGGGTAAAACCGCGGTTCTTTCGCATGTTGATCTGCCTCCTTTTGGCCACGCGAAAGCGCTGTGCTTATCGAACGAACGATACCAAGGTCAGGCCGTTGTCCCGCTCACCTCCTTCCCGGCCCGGCACTACGCGATCGTTATCCTCATGGCGAACAACCGACGGACTGCCGCTCATGTCCTGCTGGTCAGCACATGCCTCATGGCTCGCTTCTCAATCGCATTGCTATTATAGGTCACCACGCCTGGTCCGTAAATACTGGTGAAGAGGTCGTAACGGTGCATGGCGCAGGGGCGTGAAGACGCCGGCCGCCTCGGCGGGACAGCCGTAGGCGGCGGGCCGGGGTGCAGAAAGAGGCGGTCCGCCCCGTACACGACCGGGGCGGACCGGAAAGTCCGTGAACCCTGGGTGATTACGTCACCCGGGTTGTGTCACGAGAGTTACTCGATCTCGTTCGGTTGGCTCATCAGCGCGATCGTCTGGTAGAAGCTGCCGCGCCAGTACTTGACGTGACCATCCGTGAAGCCCACGGGCGTCGCGATCGTGATGGTCGGCGGATCGCCTCCCAACTCAGGCGGCACGACGTGGTCATCCGTGTAGTCATCGCTGTAACCCTCGTGCACGCCGAACGAGTCGCAGCACACGAGCGGTGCCCACACCGGGTCGTCGAAGTTGCCGACGGCCTGGCCGCACGCATAGTACTCCGACGGGTCGTCGTTGACATCGATGTAACCCAGGAGGGCCGCGATGTCCCAGATCGCGAACGACCCGACGCCGTAGTCACACGGCCCCGCTAGCTCCGTGGCCCCTCCTTGCGGATGGTGCATACACATGTAGATGTAGGAGCCCGAAACCGTGACCTTGCGCACGCCCGGGATGAGCGGGTGCGTGTCGGGCATCAGCACGGTCTGGATGAGGTAGCCGTCGTCACGCCGCGACAGGGTCGGGCACTGGAAGAGATCCAGGCTCTTGACGTACGGCAGGAGCACGTCGGCCAACTGCCACATGTAGCGACCGTCCTCGACCGGGGTGTACTTGGTCTCGAGGTCGTCGATGCACTGGTTGAAGTCCGCCGGATCTACGGGGTGCGCGGTGCCGTCGTTGTCGTCGCCGACCGCGGAGGGGAGCACCTCGTCATAGTCCTGGGCATACATGATGCACGCCAGTGTGATCTGCTTGACGTTGGAGATGCAGGTGGCCTTCCGAGCCGCCTCCCGCGCTCGAGCGAACACGGGGAACAGAATGGCGGCCAGGATTGCGATGATCGCAATCACCACCAACAGCTCAATTAGGGTAAAACCGCGATTCTTCCGCATGCTGATCTTGCCTCCTTTTGGCCACGCGAAAGCGAGTTACGTATCAGACTATAACGACTCGGGGCCCCTCGTCGTGCGCATTCACCTCCTCCCGGGGGCGGTGTTCCGCGGTTAGACCAGTTCCCAGCCAGCCCAAGTTCAGGTCAGGCCTGTATGGATATCTTCGACTTCACGATGTTGCTTCCTCTTGACTCTGGACCCGACATCCCCGATTTCTGAATACCCACTCAGCGCGGAAGTATGCATTCGGCTGCGCCCAATATGGCAGGCGTTTCGGCGGTGAAAAAGGCCGTTTGCACTCTGCGCGGGCGCCTGGCGCGGCCGAAGGTGTGGAGCCGGTGTCCGCTCGCCGACCTCCCCCCGCGACCGATGAGCGCGGCCAGCACAGTACCCGACCGCCATGCGTACAAGTGTGACCCAGCGAAGATGCGGGCATGCCGGCATCGGGCGTCCGAGCGGCGCCACCGCGACCCGGTCACGCTCAGCGTTTGTCGGGCAACTGAGTCCGGATCGGCACGTGTACGAGCCGCTGACGCCGTGAATCCGTCTTCAGGGTCACTAGGCCGCCCGACGATCCGCGCGTTGATTCGCGTTTGAAGGTCACGTCGATCTGATATCTGTCCTCGGCCAGCCGTTTTGGCTCGCTCGCATGTATGCCGGATCCGACCACGGACACCGCGGCGATTTGAAATGCGTAGCGGTCGGCCCCGCTGATGGTGACCGTGCGGGTCACGACCTTCCCGACCGGGATGTTGAACGCGTAGATGACTCGCGGCGACACCTCGATCTGGGCTTTGATCTCACCGGCCACCCTCAGCGCCACTCGTGGCTGCTCGGGATCATTCGTTTCGACGTGGATCGACTTGCGCTGTGCGCCGGTGCGGCCTTCGGTCCGGAAGGTCGTCTTCACGCGGCCTTCGCGTCCCGGTGGCAGCTGTCGTTCCTCGACGAACGCCGCGGTGCATCCGCAGCCGGTCACCACGCTGTTGATCGTCAGCGGCGCATTGCCTCGGTTGCGGAATACGAAATCATGCTCGACGGGGTCACCGATAAGCACCGTACCGAAGTCATACTCGGTGTCGTCGAATTCGATGCGGGGCGCCCGGGCAACAGGACGAGGCCGGGCGCGCCGTTCGCGTGGCGGCGCGGGCGGCACGGCATCGTACTGCGGAACCCCGGCTGTCGCGCTGCGAGGTGCGCGCGATTCGCGCGTGCCTCTGGACGATGTCGTGACGGCGCGGCCCGTGCGCCACGCGCCGGCGATGGATCGATTGCTCCAGCCAACGATGTCGCCGACGACGAAGGCGATCCCGGCGAGTATGACGACACCCAGCCACTGTGCGGTACGGCGACTCATCGCGATGCGTCCCTGAATCCTCCGGGATTATACGGCTTCGATAGCGTGTCTGCAAACACGCGGCTGCACCTCCGCCTGGGGAACCGGCGCATTCTGGACTGCGCCCCGGGGATCGGGCGCCCGGCGGTTGGGCGATGGCGCGACTCCGCCTCGACCACACTCGCCCTGGGGAGCGGCCGTCTGCGATGCTCGGTTGGGCCCGATGACGGTGGTGGCGCAGCGCGTGCGATGCCGGAGATGAAAGCGCCGGCCCGCCACCGAGTTGTCCGGGGCGGGCCGGCAATGTCCGGGGCATTCCGCTCCGACGACCGATTCGCCCGAGCCGGAATGCGACGTCGATTGGCGCGCGTCTACTGAATCTCGTTCGGTGTGCTGAGCAGGCTGATCATCGTGTAGAAACCCATCCGCATGTACTTGACGTGGCCGTCCACGAAGCCGATCGGCATCGCGATCGTGATGGTCGGCGGATCGCCGCCCAACTCGACCGGGATGACGTGGTCGTTGGTGTAGTCGTGGCTGTAGCCCTCGTGGTCGCCGAACGACAGACAGCCGACCATCGGCTTCCACACCGGGTCGTCGAAGTTGCCGACGGCCTGGCTGCACGCCCAGTATTCCTGGGGGTCATTGTACTCGCCCGCGTCAATATAGCCCAGCACGTAGTACGCCACATCCCAGATGGCCCCGATGTCGGGGACCTGGTCGTCGGCGCTGCCGGCCCCTGGATCGAAGTGGCAACACGCCCACCAGTAGGAGCCGCAGAAGTCCCAATCCCAGGTGGGATTGTATCCATTTGGATTGCCGCCGTCCATCCGGCCGCACTTGAGCACGCCCGGGATGAGCGGGTCGGTGTCGGCCATGCGGATCGTCTCAACGATCATCTCCGGGTTGCGCCGCGACACCGTCGGGCACTGGAAGAGGTCGATGCTCTTCACGTACGGCCGCAGCACGTCCGGCAGCACCCACATGTCCGCCGAACCCAAGGGATCGTAGCTCGTGATGTACTGGTTGGCCGGGTCAACGGGGTGTGAGCTGCCCTTCGCGCCGGATGCATTGGCGGCCGGGAGCACTTCGTCATAGTCCTGGGCATACATGATCGCTGCGAGAGCGATCTGCTTGAGGTTCGACAGACAGGTGGCCTTCCTCGCTGCCTCCCGCGCTCGAGCGAACACGGGGAACAAGATGGCGGCCAGGATTGCGATGATCGCAATCACCACCAACAGCTCAATGAGGGTAAAACCGCGATTCTTCCGCATGCTGATCTTGCCTCCTTTAGTCACACGAAAGCGCTACACCGAACTAAGCAACTATAGCTTAGCGGGACGTTCCTGCTTCGTCTCACCTCCTTTCAGCCCCGGCATTGAAATGTCAGATCACTCGGTACGCTGCGCACCGGCTCGGGCTCTGCTCGCGACGCGCCAACTGTGGATCAGTCAACTCTGCATGCGTCTATTATACGCCTGGCGATCAGGAATGTAAACCCACCGGAAGCCGTGATGCGGTCGCGATCGGGGGCGGCCGGGGCAGCGCCATCTGCCCGGCTTCCCGGCATGAAGTGGGGTGCTGAGAGCGCAGCACGCGGCATCGCCGCCGGAAGCGCCGGCCCGCCCGAGATGCGCTTCGGGCGGGCCGGAATCCCACTGGGCGCCGTCCCTCAGGCGTTGACACGTCTGAGGTCCGATGCGCCGTCATTACCCTGCGGATCCCCTTACTGGATCTCGTTCGGGGACGTTATCAGGGCGATCGTCGCGTAGAACCCGTCCCGGTAGTACTTGACGTGGCCGTCCACGAACATCACGACCATGGTGATCGGGATGGTCGGTGGATCGCCGCCCAACTCGACCGGCGTGACGTGGGCGTTGCTGTACCGCTGGCTGTAGCCCTCGTGGGCGCCGTAGGACATGCAGCCGCCCATCGGCTTCCATACCGGGTCGTCGAAGTTGCCGACCGCGTTGGAGCATGCCCAATACTCCTGAGGGTTATCGGTGTCGCTGACAAAGCCCAAGATGACCGCGGCGTCCCAGATGAGCCCGAGGTCACTGACGTAGTCCGATGCGTAGATGCCGGTGCCATAAGGGTAGTGGACGCAGCTCCACCAGTAGGAGCCGGTCCAACCCCACTCGCCAAGCCGGCCCGTCTTGCGCACGCCGACCGCGAGCCCCGAGGTCAGCACCACGGTCTCCATCTGGCGCCACTCCTCGCGCCGGATGAGGGTGGGGCACTGGAACAGGTCGAGGCTTTTGACATACGGCGTCAGCAGGTCCGCTATCTGCCAGTAGTCGGCGGATCCCAGGCTTGCGCCGTCCGCCGTAGCGATGGTGATGTAGGAGTTGGCGGGGTCAAGGGCGTGCGATGTCACCCTGTCGGAGGTGCTGCACGCGGCTGGGAGCACCTCGTCGTAGTCCTGGGCGTACATGATCGCCGCCAGGGCGATCTGCTTCGCGTTGGAGATGCAGGTGGCCTTTCTCGCCGCCTCCCGCGCTCGGGCGAACACGGGGAACAAGATGGCGGCGAGGATTGCGATGATCGCAATCACCACCAGCAGCTCGATCAGGGTAAAACCGCGGTTCTTTCGCATACTGATCTGCCTCCTTTTGGCTACGCGAAAGCGCTGGCTTCGAGCAATCGACTATAGCTCATCGGGGCGTCGCTGCGCTGCCTCACCTCCTTTCGGCCCCGGCGTCCAGGCATCGTCAGATTAGAGACGGCACGCCGTTGTAGTATCCCACTGCGAACGTGCTGCCGGTCGGTATTCACGTACCCACACTGGTATTATACGCTTGCCGAGCACGGGTGTAAACCGAGGGAGAGCGTCCGTATCTCGGGGGCTGAGGCGCCAAGAACGATCGAGTCCGGCCTGTCTGCCGATGAGCGCGACGGCGGTGCTGAGTGCGTGAGGCGGGATCGCCGCCGGAAGCGCCGGCCCGCCCGAGATGCGCTTCGGGCGGGCCGGGATCCCGCTGTGCGTCGTCCCGCAGCCGTTCGTGCGCCTCAGGTCCGACGCGCTATCACTGTCGTGCCGGGCTCTACTCGATCTCGTTGGGCATGACGATCAGGCCAATCGTCGGGTAGAAGCCGTTCCGCATGTACTTGACATGGCCGTCGGTGAACATCATGGGCATCGCGACCGGAATCGTCGGCGGATCGCCGCCCAGCTCAACCGGGATCACGTGGTCGTTGCTGTAATCCTGGCTGTAGCCCTCGTGGGTGCCGAAGGTGAGGCATCCGCCCATAGTCTTCCATACCGGGTCGTCGAAGTTGCCGACGGCGTTGGCGCAGGCCCAGTACTCCTGGGGATTGTCGGTATCGCTGACGTAGCCTAGAACCTGCGCTATGAGCCAGAACTGGCCGATGTCGCCGAGGTAGTCGGTGGGGTTAACGCCCGTGCCGTACGGGTAGTGGCAGCAGCCCCACCAATACGACCCGGTCCAATCCCAGCCCTCCGGTGACTCGTGCGCGTTGCCGACCTTGCGCACCCCGACGGCCGGCCCTGAAGTCAGCACCTGGGTCTCGATCAATGCCCACGTCGCGCGGCGGCTCAGGGTGGGGCACTGGAAGAGGTCGAGGCTCTTGACGTACGGCTGGAGCACGTCCGCCAACTGCCAGTAGTCCAGCGACCCCAGGCCTGCCGTATTCGCGTCAGAGCGCGTGATGCCGTTGTTGGCGGGGTCGATGGCGTGCGCGATGTGCTCGTACCCGGTGCCGGCGCAGGCCGGCAGCACCTCGTCATAGTCCTGAGCGTACATGATCGCCGCCAAGGCGATCTGCTTAAGGTTGGACAGACAGGTGGCCTTCCGCGCCGCCTCCCGCGCTCGAGCGAACACGGGGAACAGGATGGCGGCCAGGATTGCGATGATCGCAATCACCACCAACAGCTCAATTAGGGTAAAACCGCGATGCTTCCGCATACTGGATCTGCCTCCTTTTGGCCACGCAGGGTGGTGTGGCTATCGTACTGCGTACTGATGATGCTCACATGGGCCGCGTACCACTCCTCACCTCCTTCCCGGCCCCGCGCTGCGCAGATTGTCCAATATCGAGGCGCCGCCAGTCCGAAGCTACCCCCACGGTGTGCCGCAGGGCGCACCACTCATCGGGTACATTATAGATGGGAGGCGGGCAATTGTAAACCCCCGTGTGGATGGGATCGCATACGCCGATTTCGCCCGTGGGGGCGGAGGCCAGACAGTCGCGGACGTCGAGCCCGAAATCCGTGGCGGCCCGCGACGGAAAGGCGTCTGCGTAAGCTGTACCTCGCGCCGAGGCCGCGCAGCGACCGTCGCTTCGGATATGACCCAGGGGCGCGCGAGAGAAGCAAAGGGCGGATACCTGCTGTGGCCGGACCACAAGCGCCGGCCCGCCCGGGACGAACCCGAGGCGGGCCGGTACAGTCCGTCGCGTCCCGCTCAAGCGGCCGAGCCGCCTGCGGCGGGAGCCTACCCGATTATCGCTCCACGCCCTACTCGATCTCGTTCGGCATGCTTAGCAGATTCATCAACGGGTAGAACGACAAGCGAAGGTACTTGCAGTGGCCGTCCACGAATGCCATCGGCATAGCCGCCGCGATCGTGGGCGGGTCGCCTCCCAGTTCCACCGGCAGCACATGGTCCGTCGCCCAGTCCTGGTCATAGCCCTCGTGGACGCCGAAGGACAGGCACAGCGCCATAGGCTTCCACACCGGGTCGTCGAAGTTCCCGACGGCCTGGGCGCAGGGGAAGTACCCCTCAGGGTTCTCACTGTAGACGTCGAACCCGAACAGAATCCCACAGATGTACCAGATTTCTCCAATGTCGCCGCCGTAATCCCAGGGATCGCCGGTCCCGACCGGCCAGTGCATGCACATCCAGAGGTAGGAACCTGTGGAGTCCCAGTTGTCACCGGGCGGCTCCACGAAGTTGCCGACCTTGCGCACGCCTACTGCAGGGCCGGACGTCAAGACCGACGTGGCGATCGTGCACTCGCCTGGGCTCGCGCGGCGAATGAGCGTCGGGCACTCGAACAGCTCGAGGCTCTTAACGTACGGCGTGAGAACGTCCGCCAACTGCCAGAAGTCGGGCGATCCCAATCCGGCGGTCTCGGCATCGTCCATGCTGATGTCGGTGTTGGCCGGGTCGACTGGGTGCTGTGAGGAGTACCCGTCGGAGTTGCACGAGGGCAGCACCTCGTCATAGTCCTGGGCGTACATGATCGCCGCGAGGGCGATCTGCTTGAGGTTGGAGATGCAGGTGGCCTTGCGCGCCGCCTCCCGCGCTCGAGCGAACACGGGGAACAGGATGGCGGCCAGGATCGCGATGATCGCAATCACCACCAGCAACTCGATCAAAGTAAAACCGCGATGCTTACGCATACTGGATCTGCCTCCTTTTGGCCACGCAGGGTGCTGTGGCTCCCGTATCAATGGATACTCACGTGGGCCGCGTGCCGCTCCTCACCTCCTTCCGGGCCCCGCACTGCGCAGATGTCCGATATTGAGGCGACGCCAGTCCGAAGCTGGCCCCGCGGTGCGCCGCATGGCGCACCAGTGACCGCGCATATTATACGAGCAGGGGGGGCGCCACTGTAAACCCCCGCACGGTGTGACCTCAAGAAGTGGGGATTAGAGCGAAAGAAGTCCTCTCTCTGCCAGAGACTTGTGCGCCTGTGGCGTAGAGGACGAAGGTGAGGGTAGAAGGCGGCGCCATTCACCCTCACCCGGCTCGCCACCGGCTCACCGACCTCTCCCTCATAGGGGAAGCCTGGGGGCGGCCTGCGCCCACCGGCGACGACGGCAGAGCGGGCCCGGCCACCGCATCGGGCCCGACCCGAGGCCGCGAGAGGTGCACGAGGCACCGGACGCCGGTTACGGCCGGATTACAGCGCCGGCCCGCCCGAAGAGACTCCGGGCGGGCCGGCGAACCATCCGCGGCGCCTCGTGCGGCCGACGATCATCCGCGCGAGCCGCCGGAACTGGCGGGGATCAGACTACTCGATCTCGTTGGGCGAGGCGAGCAGGCTGACCATCTGGTAGAAGCCCAGCCGCATGTACTTGACATGACCGTCCGTGAAGCCGATCGGCATCGCGATCGTGATGGTCGGCGGATCGCCGCCTAACTCGACCGGGATGACGTGGTCGTTGGTGTAGTCGTGGCTGTAGCCCTCGTGGTCGCCGAACGACAGACAGCCGACCATCGGCTTCCACACCGGGTCGTC
>CP070648.1:2750407-2755369 GCA_020354555.1 Armatimonadota bacterium
ACGGGGCGCTCCTCATCTTCGACGAGATCAGCATCGGCTGGCGGCTGCATTTCGGCGGGGCGCATCTCAGGTTCGGCGTCACCCCCGACCTCGCCGTGTTCGCCAAGGCAATGGGCAACGGCCATCCCATCGGCGCGGTGATCGGGACGCGGGAAGCGATGGCGGGAGCCCACGGCTCCTTCATCAGCAGCACCAACTGGACGGAAAGCGTCGGCCCGGCGGCGGCGGTGGCGACGCTGCGCAAGATGAAGCAGGTAGACGTGCCCGCGCATGTCGCCCACGTCGGCGCCCGGGTACAGGATTACTGGCACGAGCACGGCAAACGACACGGCCTGCCGATCGTCACCCATGACAACTACCCGTGCCTGGCGCATTTTCGATTCGACCACGAACTCAGCGAAGCGCTGCGCACTCTCTACACCCAGTTGATGCTCGAGCGCGGCTTTCTCGCCGGCGCGAGCATCTACCCGACGCTCGCGCACACCGACGAGATCGTGTCGCTCTACGGGGATACGATAGATAAGGTGTTTGCGATAATCGCACGGGCGCTCAAACAGGGCAAAGTTGGGGAAATGCTGAAAGGCCCGGTGGCGCACAGCGGCTTCGCGCGGCTGACCAGTTGAGCCGGCGAGAAGCAGCAACGTGATGATGACCCGACTCAGTAAAGAACAGGTCGCCGCCATCCAGCAGGCGACGGAGGAAGTGCTGGAGAGTGTGAGCTTGCGAGTGCAGCACGACGGGCTGCTGCGTCGCGCGCGCGGCGAGGGGAAGGACCGACGCTGAAGATCGTTGCGCGAGGCACGGCATTCAGGGGTGAGAAAGGCACCGACCGTCAGAGCTGCGCCTTCCCCGGCATCGCCGTCTTGCCCGACGGGCGCTGGGTCTGTGGCTTCCGCGCCGCGCGCACCAAAGGCGGTACCGTCGAACAGCACGCACTGATCACCTGGTCGGATGACGAAGGCCGGTCGTGGAGCACGCCCATTCGGCCGTTCGAACCGCCCGCGGTTGAGGGCAAGCGGGGGCTGTTTCGCGCCGCGCACCCAACGGCGCTCGGCGCCGGCCGTGTGCTGGCGACGCTGTGCTGGGTCGATCATTCAGACGCCTCTCTGCCGTTCTTCAACGAGGAGACCGAAGGGCTACTCGATACTCGCATCTTCCACTCCTACTCCGCGGACGGCGGCGCGACGTGGTCGCCCCCGGTTCTGATGGACACGTCGCCGTTCAACGTGCCGACCCCCGCTACCGGCCCGACACTCGTCCTGCCCAACGGCACGCGGGCATGCCAGTTCGAGCTGAACAAGCACTACCACGACACTGCCCAGTGGCGGCATTCATCGGTGTTGATGTTCTCCTGCGACGAGGGCCACTCGTGGCCGGAGCACGTCATCGTGAGCAACGATCCGGAGAACCGGATCTTCTACTGGGACCAGCGTCCGAGTGTGCTCAAGGACGGGACGATCCTCGACCTGTTCTGGACCTACGACAACCAGCTCGCGACGTACCTCAACATTCACGCGCGGCGCTCGGCGGACAACGGCCGAACATGGGCGCAGATCTGGGATACCGGTGTGCCCGGTCAGCCCGCTCCGCCGGTTTCGCTGCGCGACGGTCGGATTGCCATGGTCTATGTGGATCGCACCGGAGCGCCGGTGATCAAGCTGCGCGTGAGCGACGACGGCGGCATGACATGGCCCGAGCCCAGCGAGGCGGTGTTGTATCAGGCAGCGACGCCGACGCAGACCGAGCGCAAGGCCACCATGCAGGACGCCTGGGCAGAGATGGCTAAGTTCTCGGCGGGGCTGCCGGTGACGGCGTCCCTCGCGGACGAGGATGTCCTGGTGGTGTACTACGCGGGGCCTGAGACGGATCATACGGACATCGAATGGGTGCGCGTGCGGCCGTGAACGTCGCGGAGCGGCAGACGACGGTGCGCCGCGAGCGGCCGGCGCGAGGGCGAGACCGCGGGCGATGCGCGCACTCCGGCCCGAGGGCATCAGACCCATGACCATCCGCGAGCGTATCCTGGCGGTGTATCGAGGACAGGCGCCCGACGTCGTTCCGTTCATGCTGGATCTGTCGCATTGGTTCTATCACCGGAACCGACTGCCCTGGGATCTCAGCCAGGCATACGACAAGCCGGAGTGCGCGCTGATCGACTGCCACAAGCAGGTCGGTGCCGGCTTCTATCTGCCGAACCTCGGCGCGTTCTACACCGTCGAGTACGGCGACGACGTCGAGACAGAGGTCGTCAAGGACCGGCGAAGCGGAACCGAAGAAATCACCTGGCGTCTCGCCACGCCGCGCGGCCGCATCGAGCGCAAGCGCGTGTGGGAGGAACGCTCGTATTCCTGGGCAATCAGCAAGTGGGGGGTGGAGGGAGAAAATGATCTGCGGGTACTCGGCGACGCGCTCGGCGGCCGCAGATACTCCCCGCGCTGGGACCGATACAAGGCGTGGGCGGACGCGGTAGGCGACACCGGCGTAGTCTATCTGCCCGCGGGTTACAGCGCGATGGGGCACCTGCTGCATTACTGGATGGGGGTGACGCGCGTTGCCTATGCCGCGCACGATTGGGCTGTGGCCATGCGCGACGCGGTTGATCAGATTAACGCGAGTAATCTGCGCCTGGTTGATCTGCTGTGCACCTCGCCAGCCGAGATTGTCCTGATGGGCGACAACTTCTCCAGCAATATCCAGCCGCCGCACTTTTTCGACGAATGGTCGCGTCCGTACTACGTCGAAGCAGTACGCAGGCTGCATGCGGCTGGGAAGGCGGTCGCCGTGCATGTCGACGGGACGCTGCGCGGGGCGCTCGGCATGATACGCGAGACGGGCGCCGACTGCGCCGACGCCGTGACGCCGACGCCGATGGGAGATCTAACGCCGACCGAGTGCCGCCGGGAAGCCGGGCCCGACTTCATCCTGTCCGGCGGCGTCGCGCCGAATCTGTGGCTCCCCGGAGCGGACGTTGACGCCTTCAAGTCGGCGGTGCTGGCATGGCTCGACCTGAAGCGCCTCGGGCCGCGCCTGATCGCCGCTGCCGGCGACCAGGTTCCGCCCGGCGCGACGGTGCACTGCATCGAGATCATGCGCGACCTGGTGGAGCAGCAGGGCAGATACTGACCGGCGCAGAGACAAAGGAGCTGGCTGAGATGTCGGAACGCGCTGACGTGCCGGTGGGGGACGCCGGGATTCGCCTGGCGATGCTGGGCATGGTGGAGGGAAACGGTCACCCCTACTCCTGGAGCGCCATCTTCAACGGCTACGACCCGCAGGAGATGGCGAAGTGCCCGTACCCCGCGATCCCGGCCTATCTTGCCAAGCAGCCCAAGGACACGCTGCGCATCCCCGGCGCGCGGGTGACACACATCTGGACCGACGACCCCGCTGATGCCGCGCGCGTCGCTGAGGCGTCGCTCATCCCGAATATCGCGACGCGCGCTGAGGATGTAATCGGCGCGGTGGACGCGGCCATTGTCGCCACCGACGTCGGCCACGAGCACCTCGCGCGCTGCCGGCCGTTCGTAGAAGCCGGGCTGCCGGTGTTCGTGGACAAGCCGCTGGTGGATAACGCGGCGGACCTGGCGACCTTCAGCCACTGGGTGGAGCAGGGCGCGCCGATCATGTCGTCCAGCTGCATGCGCTACGCGAAGGAGTACCTCCCCTACCGGCTTTCGACTCACGAACTTGGTGAGCTGCGGCTGATTACCATCACCACCCCGAAGAGCTGGGAGCGCTACGGCATTCACGCGCTGGAGGGAGTCTATCCCATCCTCGGTCCGGGATTCGTCTCCGCGCGGAACGTCGGCACGCCGGACCGCAACGTCGTCCACGTCAAGCACGGGAGCGGGGTGGACGTCGTGGTCGCGGCAATGGCGGGCATGTACGGCGCGTTCGGCGTGCTCCAGCTGTGCGGCACGGCCGGGCACGCCCATGCCGCCTTCGCGGACACGTTCTACGCCTTCAAGGCGCAGTTGATGGCATTTGTCGAATACCTGCGGACGGGCGAGCGGCCGTTCCCGTTCGCGGAGACGCGGGAGTTGATGACGCTCGTCATCGCCGGCATCAGGAGTCGCGACGAGGGCGGGCGCGAGGTGCAACTCGCGGAGATCATGGGGGTCTAGAGCATGAACAATGACATCATGATGCGGCCCAGCCGAGTGCTCGCGAAGCTGCGTGCCGGCGGTGTCGCAAGTTGTTTCAAGGTCAACCTCGCCGATGCCCGGTGTGTGGAGATCGCCGCCATCGCCGGATTCGACTGCGTGTGGGCGGATCTCGAGCACATCGCTAACGACTGGTCGCTCATCGAGAAGCAGATATGGGCGGCGAAGGCGCATGACGTGGACGTGGCGGTGCGAGTCGCGCGCGGCGGCTACAGCGATTACGTACGTCCCCTGGAGCTGGATGCGTCGGGCATCATCGTGCCTCACGTCATGAGCCTCGAGGACGCCCACAGCGTCGTACGCATGACCCGCTTCCACCCCATCGGCCGCCGGCCGGTTGACGGGGGCAATGCCGACGGCGCGTACACCAACATCGAGTTCGTCGAGTACCTGCGGCAAGCGAACGAGCAGCGTTTCGTGATCATCCAGATCGAGGACCCCGAGCCGCTCGATGAACTCGAGGCGATCGCGGAGCTGGAGGGGATTGACGTCATCTTCTTCGGCCCCGGTGATTTCAGCCACAGTATCGGCGCGCCGGGGCAGTGGGATCACCCCAGGATTGCGGAGACCCGCCGACGCATCGCCGAGGTGTGTGCGCGGACCGGCAAGGTTGCCGGGACGGTCGGTGCGCCCGAGAATCTGGCGGAACTGGTCGGCATGGGCTATCGTTTCATCAACCTCGGCGCCGACGTAGTCGGTCTCAGCCAGTACTGCAAAGGTCTTGCGGCGGAGTACGAGAAGCTGAAGCGATGAGGCGCGCCCTGCTTGAGGTCCCCGAGCACCCGGGAAGGCCAGGCAA
>CP070648.1:2755469-2766221 GCA_020354555.1 Armatimonadota bacterium
CCCGTCCATCTGCGCCGCTCCCGTGATCATGTTCTTGATGTAGTCCGCGTGCCCCGGACAGTCCACGTGCGCGTAGTGGCGCTTGTCCGTCTCGTACTCCGCGTGGAAGATGTTGATCGTCAGCCCACGCTCTTTCTCCTCCGGCGCCGAGTCGATCCGCTCGTACGCCAGATAATCCGCTCCCTCGTGCTTGCTCAAACATAACGTGATCGCGCTCGTCAGCGTCGTCTTGCCGTGATCGACGTGCCCGATCGTCCCAATATTAACGTGCGGCTTCGTCCTCTCGAATTTGCGCTTGCCCATGATTACGCTCCCCGTCCGTCGTCGCCTTGGGTTCCGCGAGCCCGTGTTCGGGGGCCGGCGTGCCCGTGCTAGGCGTGTACGGCATGTGCGAGTAGTTGATCCGCGATCTGCGCGGGAACCTCCTGGTAGTGCGACGGCTCCATGGTGTAGGTGGCGCGCCCCTGGGTCAGGGAGCGCAGCGCCGTAGCGTAGCCGAACATCTCCGCCAACGGCACCAAGGCGCGAATCGTCTGCGTCCCGCCCGGGCTCGGCTCCGTGCCAAGAATATCGGCGCGCCTGCCGTTGAGGTCGCCGATGACGTCGCCGAGCCGATCTTCGGCGACCACCACCTCCACCTTCATTACGGGCTCGTTGAGCACCGGTGCCGCGCGCGCGGCGGCGTCCCGGAACGCCATCGCGGCCGCGATCTGGAAGGCCATTTCGCTCGAGTCCACCTCGTGGTAGCTGCCCCCCAGCAGAGTCGCCTTGGTCGCGGCGAGCGGATAGCCGGCGAGCACGCCCGCCTCCATCGCCCCGCGCACGCCGCGCTCGATGTCCGGGATGAACTCCTTCGGTATCGTCCCGCCCGTGATCTGGCTTTCGAACTCATTCGCGCCGGTCGGCGACGGCTCGACGCGCAGGACGACATGGCCGTACTGGCCGCGTCCGCCGGTCTGTCGCACGAAGCGGCCCTCGCCCTCGGCGGCGGTCGTCACCGCCTCGCGGTAGGACACCTGGGGGCGTCCGACGTTGGCGCCGACGTTGAACTCGCGCAGCAGGCGATCAACGATGATTTCGAGATGCAACTCGCCCATGCCGGAGACGATCATCTGGCCGGTGTCTTCATCCACGCGCAGGCGAAAAGTCGGATCTTCGCCGGTGAGCCGGGTGAGGGCCTCAGACAGGCGGTCGCGATCGGCCTGAGTGCGCGGCTCGATAGCAACCGAGATCACGGACTCCGGGAAATGAATGCTCTCCAGCACCACGGGGTGGCCCTCATCGCACAGGGTGTCGCCCGTGGTGACATTCCTCAGGCCGACGGCCGCGGCGATATCGCCGGCGAACACTTCGGTCAGGTCCTCGCGCCGATTGGCGTGCATGCGCAGGATGCGCCCGAGGCGCTCGCGGCGGTTCCGGTTGGCGTTGAAGATCTGCTCGCCCTTGCGCGCGCTCCCGCTGTACACGCGGAAGTACGTGAGCCGACCGACGTAGGGATCGGAGCGAATCTTGAAGGCGAGCGCGGCGAACGGCTCGTCGTCGCTGGCGTGCCGCGTGACGGTGAGCCCGCTGGCCGGGTCGACGCCCCTGACGTCCGCGACCTCGAGCGGCGACGGGAGGTAGTCCACGATCGCGTCGAGCAGCGGCTGCACGCCCTTGTTGCGCAGCGAGGCGCCGCACAGGACGGGCACCATGTTGTAGCGCAGCGTGCCGACGCGCAGGCCCGCCCGAATCTGCTCGGGGTCGAGTTCCTTGCCGTCTATGTAGAGTTCCATGAGCTCTTCGTCGCTCTCGGCGGCGGCCTCGATCATGGCCTCGCGGAAGCGCTCCGCGCGCTCCAGGAGTTCCGCCGGAACGTCGCGCTCCTCGACGGTGACGCCGAGTTCGTCCGGGTAGTAGAGCGCCTTCATGCGGATGAGGTCTATGATGCCCTGGAAGTCGGCCTCGGAACCGATCGGGAGCTGGACGGCGACCGCGCGGCAGCCCAGGCGCTGACGCATCGAGTGCAGGATGCGGTGGAAGCCGGCGCCGACGCGGTCCATCTTGTTGATGTACGCGATGCGCGGGACGCGATACTTGTTGGCCTGTCGCCAGATGGTCTCGGATTGCGGCTGCACGCCGCCGACGGCGCAGAAGATGGCAACTACACCGTCGAGGACGCGCAGGGAACGCTCGACCTCGACGGTGAAGTCGACGTGGCCGGGGGTGTCGATGATGTTGATCTTGTGCTCGCGCCAGAAGCAGGTGGTGGCGGCGGAGGTAATGGTAATCCCCCGCTCCTGCTCCTGGGGCATCCAGTCCATAGTCGCCGCGCCTTCATCCACCTCCCCCATGCGGTGGACCTTGCCGGTGTAGAACAAGACACGCTCGGTGGTGGTGGTCTTGCCGGCGTCGATGTGGGCGGCGATACCTATGTTTCGCGTTTTGTCTAGCGGAAAATCGCGTGCCATGTGCGTAACCGATATGTCCAGCCTGAGGCTTGCCCCCTGCCGTCCCTGGTAGGCCCGATGTGAGTCAGCACCTTGCCGGACTATCGGCTCGCGGTACGCGAACCATGCCGGTCCTACCAGCGGTAGTGGGCGAAGGCCTTGTTGGCTTCCGCCATCCTGTGCGTATCCTCTCGCTTCTTGACCGAAGCGCCCTGCGAGTCGGCGGCGTCCATCAGCTCGACCGCCAGTTTGCCTTCCATCGTCTTGCCCGAGCGCTGGCGCGCATTCTGAATCAGCCAGCGCATGCCAAGGTCGACGCGGCGCGTCGCCCGCACTTCGACCGGCACCTGGTAGGTCGCGCCCCCGACCCGCCGCGGGCGCACCTCAAGCACGGGCATCGTGTTCTTCAGCGCCTGCTCGAGCACGGCCAGCGGATCCTTGCCGCGCTCGGCGATGACCTGGAGCGCGCCGTAGAATATGCGCTCGGCCGTGCTGCGCTTACCCCGCAGCAGGAGCTTGTTGATAAACTGCGTCACCAGCCGGCTGTGAAAGATCGGATCCGGCATGACTTCTCGACGCGAGATCGCTCCCTTTCGCGGCATCTCCTGTGACTCCTCGGGGAGCCCCGGCTACCACGCGAATCCGCTTGCGCGGCCCGTAGCATCCGCGACTCCACTTGTAGCAGGTCTCCGGCCGACGGCGGTGATTCCGCGCCGGGTACGAGCCTGTTCGGTCCCCCCGAAGACACGCGAAGTGCCGGGCACACCGTGCCGGGTGCGCCCCGCACTTTCGCCGTTGACTACTTAGGTTTCTTGGCCCCGTACTTGGAGCGCGCCTGACGGCGGGCGTCAACGCCCGCCGTGTCCAGCACCCCGCGTACGATGTGATAGCGGATGCCGGGGACGTCCTTGACCCGGCCGCCGCGGATGAGCACGACCGAGTGCTCCTGAAGGTTGTGCCCTTCGCCCGGCACGTAGGCCGTGACTTCCACCCGGTTGGTCAAGCGCACGCGGGCGACCTTGCGCAGGGCCGAGTTCGGCTTCTTCGGGTTGATCGTGTATACGCGCGTACACACGCCGCGCTTGAGCGGTCCGGGCACGCGGACGTACTTGCGCTGCTTGGTATTGAAGTTCCACCCCAATGCCCAGCGCACCGTCGGGCGCACCCGAGTCTGCTTGCGCTTGCGCGCTTTTCTCACTAGTTGGTTAATGGTCGGCAACTACGATCACCATACTCGGTGGGATGCCTCGCGGGTATCCACAACGAAGCGCGGAGGTCCGCCGTCGTGCGAGACGGATTTCCATCCGCGCAACGAACTGTAATTATAGGGATTCCCCGTAACCTTGTCAACCCCTCAATCAGGGGAATTCTCGGCTCGGGCACGCCACGCGGACTCCCGTCCCGCTCCCCGGCGCGCGGCGATACGGGCGAGGACTTTCCGCCCACTCATGATACCATACCCGCGCGCAGCCGCGCAAGGCGCCGAAGGGGAGTCGAGGTCGAGCGATCGGCCGCCGCATCTGGGGCGCTCGAATCGCTCACCGGCCCCCGCGACCTGCGGATGCCCGCCGGCGTCGGGGTGCGCCATCCCGGCATGCTGTGATCGGTGCCCTGCGGGCCTTGCTCATGGACAGGGACCGCGACTCACCTACGCCGGGCCAGGCGCTCCCGCAAGCCGTCGAGCACCCCGAGCGGAACGCCCTGCGAGCCCATCTTCAACGGCTGGCCGGGCGCGGCGCCGTGGCAGTCCGATCCGCCGGACACTACCATGTCCAGACCATGGGTCTGGCGGATGCGTTCCGCCAAGCCCGCTGCGTCCTGCCCCGGGTGGTAGCATTCCAGCCCGTCCACGCCTGCGTCGCGCATGGCGGCGTAATCGGCGTCGCCGAACGTGACGACGTCGGGATCATAGGCCCAGGGGTGTGCCATAACACACAGCCCGCCGAGATCGCGGACCGTCCGTGCCACCCATGCCACGTCAACCAGGGGCGCCACATAGCCCGGTTTGCCCTCGTCGAGATAGGCGCGAAACGCCTCGCCCGTCGTCATGTCTCCCCGCGCGCGGGCGATGGCTTCGGCGACCGGAGAGACGCCCGGGATATGCCCGGTGTAGTAGAGATCGTCCCACGTCACTTGAATGCACTGCTCCCGGCGCATGCGCTCCATCATGCGCTCCAGCCGTTCGCGCCACAAGGAGGCCGTGCGCGACATCGCCTCGTCGAAGCCCGGCGCTCGATCATCCAGAAACAGACCGAGGACGTGGAGTTCGAGGTCGCGCCATTCGGCGGAGAACTCGCAGCCGCCGATGACCTCGATGTCGTACATCTCACCCGCGCGGCGCGCTTCGCACAGGCCCGCCCCGGTATTGTGATCGGTGATGGCGGCGGCGGCCAAGCCCATCCGCGCGGCCAGCTCGACGACCCGCGTCGGCGAGAACCTGCCGTGCGAGCAGGTCGTGTGCAAGTGCAAGTCAACGAAGGAATCATTCATGGTGGAGTCGCAGCTCAGCGAGCAGCTCGTTCTTGGCGACAATGATTCCGCGCGCAGCGCGGTTCGGCCTTCCGACCGACGTGTGGTGCGGGGTGTGCTGTTGGGCTGACGCTTGCCGCAGGGGCCGATGACCGGGTCCCGAACCAGGACATACTCACCGCGCCGGCGAAAGGCCTGCACCGACGGCGGAATCGGACATCAAGGCGGGACCCTTCGAGCCGCGGAGGTGCCGGAGTGGACGCGCTCAACAACCCATCTGCAAGTGCTTTCCTCGTTCCGCTCCTGGTGTGGAGCGTTTTCTGGAAGGGGCTCGCCATGTGGAGGGCCGCGCGGCGAGATCAGCCCTTGTGGTACATCGCGCTGCTCGTCATCAACACGGCGGGGATTCTGGAGATCCTGTACCTTTTGTTCATAGCGCCGCGTCAGCGAGACCTGGTGAGCGAGGCGTAGTTCGGCCGCCGTGGGGCTGCTGCGGTATTGCCGCAGCGGCCCGAGCCAGCGCCGGAACGCAAAGGCACCCGGCGCGGCCCTGAGCACTGTCACGCGGCAATGCCTGGCCGCGGCATGCCCCACGCTTGTGAAAAAATGCACAAACCATCACAGGAATCCACGCTGCCAGCATCGAAATCGGCGTAGCGAATGAGCGGAGGGCGGCGGCCCCGTCTCGTGCACACGCCCGCGCCGGGTGCCTCTGCGGGAGTCTGCTCTGCCGCGGGGCGCTGCCCAAGGGCAGCCGGACTCCGTATCACCGTGGGACAGGAGGGAGTGTCCGAACGGCTCGCTATCTGATTATCGGCAACGGCGTGGCCGGCGTACGCGCGGCCGAAGCCATCCGCCAGCGGGAGAAGCGCGGCGACATCACCATCGTCGGGGACGAGCAGGACGGGTTCTACTACCGTCCGCAGCTCGCCGACTTCGCCGCGGGGAAGGCGAGCGAGAAGGCGATGCGCGCCAAGCCCGATGACTTCTATGCCTCCAACAAGATAAAGGTGATGCTCGGCAAGAAGGCTTCCGCCGTTAACGCAGCCGCGCATCGTGTGGAACTGGACGACGGCACGTCAGTGGCCTACGACCGCCTGTTGATCGCCACCGGCGCGTCTCCGCGTAAGGCCGAGGTGTCGGGCGCGGATCTCCAGGGTGTCCACTACCTCCAGACCCTGGCGGATGCCCGCGCGCTGCAAGCCGCGGCGCGTGAGGCGAAGCAAGCGGTGATTGCGGGCGAGAACTCCATCGGCCTCGAGATCGCCCGCGCGCTGCTCGACCTCGGCGTGCAGGTGAGCTACCTCGTGCGCGGTGAGCGCTTCTGGCCCGAGATGCTCGACGCCGACGCCGGGCAGCTGGTCGAGCAGCATCTCGAGGGGCGCGGCATCAGGCTGCTGCGCAACCACGACCTGCAAGCCATTGCCGGCTCAGACGGCAAGGTGGAGAAGGTGGTTGCCACGGGCGACGAAGCGATCCCTTGCGATCTGGTGGCGCTCAGCCTCGGTCTCGTCCCGAACACGGATGCGGCGCAGGCCGCAGGGATCGAAACCGACCGCGGTGTGCTGGTGGATGACAAGCTGGCGACGAGCGCGGAAGACGTGTACGCCGCCGGCGACGTGACGCAAGCGCCGGATGCGACGACGGGGGAAAAGGTGCAGTCCTTCGGATGGCTCAAGGCGTGGCGGCAGGGCCAGGCCGCCGGGGAGAACATGGCGGGCGGCGGGGCGAGCGTCGGAGATGCCATCAGCACGCTGCAGGTGCAGATCCTGGACGTTGACTTTCTGGCGATGGGGCAGAGCAACCCGCCGCCCGGTGTCGGCCTGCGCAAGGAGTCGGCGGTGTTCCCGGATGTCGGCGTGTACAAAGCGCTGGTACGCCGCAACGGGACGGTGGTGGGCGCGGCGTTCCTGGGCAATGTGGCTGAGGCCGCGGTAATCGAGAAGCTGATTCGGTCCCAGGGCGACATCTCGCAGCTCGACCCGGCGATTCATAAGCAGATGTTCGACGAGTTCTCGCTGCGGTCGGTGCTCGTGGGCGTGCTGTGTCCGGTGTGCAAGCTGGCGGTGCCGCTGCCGGACGGGGCCAAGGAAGGCGACGTCGTGACCTGCCCGGTGTGCGGAGTCGAGCTGCGCCTGGAGCGCATGCCCAACGGCCTGCTTGGAGGTCGGGTGGCGTCGTAAGCGACCTCGCCAGATACCGGCATGTCAAGCACGGGCCCGGCTTCGGCCGGGCCTTTGTGCTGCGCCCGAAGGCAGCATCAGATCAACGGAGCGGCTCATCTCACTGCGTCGCCACCGACTCCCGCGACGGCGACCAGACAGGGAGAAGGCGCTGCGGAGGGCAATAGGGCGAGTGTTCCTGCGGCAACTGGGGCAGGGCGATCTGACCCGGACGTAGGAGCAGCGCTAATGGGGGTGTGCGTTCCGGTGACCGAAGAGCGAGGAGCACGTGATGAGACGCCGCGGTAGAAGACACGTCGCGAGAAGCGGCGTTGCGCTGCTGTTGGCCGCGTTGTGCTGCGCGACGGGCGCGTGGTCCTCGAGGCTCGAGCAGGTATCGGATCATGTCTGGGTGGTGCGCGATGACGACGGCAATTGGGGCGGGCCGACGATGGGCATCACGCACCAGTCCGATCCCGGCTACTGGGCGAGGAAGGTGCTCGACCTCAGCGAGTTGCCGCCTGCGGTGTGGGAAGCGGTCCGCGATGTCCGGTTGTCCATCCACTTCTGCGTCCGCGATTACTCCTGGCACGACTTGCCCCAGGCCAACGGCCTGGACGAAACCTTCGAGATCGTCGTGAACGGCGAAGCGACCCGCTACCCGACAAGTACGACGGGGCTGCCTGTCTTCCGCGAGCAAAGGCCGGTCGGCGATTCGATGCGGTGGTGGGACGTCAGTCTCCGGAAGGGGTGCTTGATTCGGGGCCCCAACGAGTTCGTTTTCCGCAAGATCGTGACACAGGGCAAGAGGCCGGACGACTACTTCTATCTCGGCATCGACACGACCGTCGAAGGCGGCAGGAGTTGGGTGCGTTTCGGCGCGGACCAACCGTGGCGCTCAGACAAGCTCACTGTGCCCGGAGGCACGGGGGAGTACATGGTCCGCCTGTACCTTCTCTGCGGCGATACGGAGCTCAACGCCGCCTGGTATCCCCAAGATGACCGGCTCGACGATCCGCAGGGCGTGGTGTCGTATGCCGGCTCACACGGCGCTACGACGCGGATCGAGTGGAACCCGCTGCGCCTCGATGCCCTGTCGCCCATCTCGGTCATCGTCGAAACGATCTCGGATGCAGCGTACGAGTTCCGATGGCTGGGCGAGGACGGTGATCCGCGACCGGCCGTTGAGGCGAAGGGCCCGCGCTACGAAGCGCGCGTGGAATCCGGGATTCCGTTTCGGCCGAGCGGCATAGAGCTGGGCAAAGACATCCCGGTCAAGCGCATCGCCGTGCGTGCATCCCCGGACTACCACCCGCTTTCGCACCGAGTGGATATGACGCCCCGTATCGCGGCACCGAGGGGCGCTCTCTCCGCGCGCAAGCCGCGGTGCGCCGCGAGCCTCTCGCGGGCGGCACTGGCCAACCGCAACCTGCGTTGTGCATTCACAGTCGAGAAAGGCCGGCTCAAGCTCGCCTCCCTCTACAACGAACTCGCCGCGTCTCAGATGGTGAGCGATGCCAAGGAGTGCGCGCTGTTCCTCATCGAGGTCGAGGGCGAACGGTATGCCGGCTCCCGCGACTTCGCGTGCGAATCGCTGACCCCCTCCAGGGATGGCCCGGGTTTCACGGCCGTGTTGTTCAACGCAGCCACGGGTCTCGAAGGCAAGCTCACCGTCAGCGTGGATGACCGAGATCTGTTCGTGGAACTGGTCGTGACGAACCGCGCCGACGCGCCGCGTGACTTCAAGGTCGCGTTTCCTCATCTGTCGGGCCTCGCTATCTCCGATGCGGCGGAAAACGACTACTACTTCTTCCCATGGGGCGGAGGCATTTTCTCCGACGCGCCGGCCGTCATCCGCCGCGGCTACGGCGACCACGAGGCCTTGTACCAACTCATGGACATCTACAGTCCGGAGCGCGGCGCCGGCCTGAGCATTCGCTGCACTGACGTGGACGGCCGGCACAAGGTCCTCGCGCTGCGCAAGCATATCCCGGGCAGAGCTGAACTGAACGGCGATGCCGCCTACACCCCAACCGGCGACGAGTACAAGTGGACGAATTGCCTGCCGGCGACTCCCGGCGTCGGGGTTGCCTTCGAGTACCTGCGCCGGACGCGCGGCCCGGGTGAATCGTTCGCGCCGAAGTCCGTCGCCCTCCGCGCGCATCCCAAGGACTGGCACGTCGCGATGAAGGACTACGCGGACTGGTGCCATCGCGTGTGGCGGTTCCGGCCTCGTCCATCTCGGCTGACGCCGATTGTCAACATGCTCGCGGCAGGCTGGGGCAAGAGCCCGTTGTTCCGCGACGGCGCTTACCGCACGGACTTCATCGAGCCGCGTTGCGACTGCATCGAACTGATGTCGTGGTGGGAATGGTCGCCGCTGGGGCCGTGGCGCACACCGTGGGACAAGCTGGAAGAGCGAATCGGGCCGGCGATGTACAAGCGCTACAGCGCCTACTGGGTTCCCGACCCCGTTACCGGAAAGACCATGTACCCGCTGAACCGCGGCGACTACGACGGGTACAACGAGCGCTGGGGCGGGCTGCCCGCCTTGCGCGCCGCGATCAACACCTACCGCGACATGGGCGCGTTGGTCACGCTCTACACCGATCCCATCCTGGCCGACGACAACACGAAGTGCGGGCGGCAATGGGGCGAGTTGTGGGGCATCGTGAAGCCGGACGGCACGTACCGCACCAGCTACGAGTCGTGGAACATGTGCCACGACGTGGCGGGGTACCGCGAGTACGTCGCCGACACCATGCGGCGCGTCATGCAGGAGACCGACGCCGACGGCATCCGGCTCGACGAATATGGTCACTGCGGCGCGGCGTGCTTCAACACCAAGCATGCGCACACCTTCGCCGAGTGGGGCTGCACCGAGTGGCAGCGCGCTATCGCCGAGACGACTGAGACGGTGCGCGAGGCCATGGACGACGTGAAACCCGGCTCGGTACTCACCACGGAACACCCCGGCTGCGACTACCTGATGCAATTCATCGAGGGATGCATCACGTATGACCTCACCGTCCAAGCCACTCCCTTACGCCCACTCGAGTGCAATCTTCAGCGGTTCTACTTCCCGGAGTGCAAGGCGTACGAACTCGACCACCGCAGCGCCGACCCCACGCATCGCAAGCGCTTCTGGAACGGCGTCGGATCTTTCGGCAGCTACTACCCCGAGCACCTGGACGCCATCCTGCGCGAACACGCCGACGCCTTCCAAGGCAACGACTGCGAGCCCCTCGTGCCGACCCTGGCGCGACACGTATACGCCAACCGCTTCAGCGCGGCGGGCAAGACGATCTATACGCTGTACAACGCTACGGGCCACACGTTCTACGGACCGGTTCTCCGCATCCCATGTGCCGAAGACGAACACATCATTGACCTGCTCAACGGCACCGAGGCCGATTGGTCCCCCGAGGACGGCCACGCCGTCATCCGCGCCTTCCTCGCCAGAGACGACGTGGCGGCTGTGGCGCGCGTGCGCCGGGCCCCGGGGCGGGAGCCACGAGGGAACACCTGACCTGTCCCCGAACCCTCGCGATGCTGACATAGAGAATCCAGGGGAGTCGGCGGCGCGATAGCTGTCGAAGTGAGTCTGGGGACGCGTCCCCTACGGGGTGCCCGAGGAAGCTGCCATGCCAACGCAAACGAGCGAACTGAGGGATCATTTCTCACTGGACATC
>CP070648.1:2766321-2773264 GCA_020354555.1 Armatimonadota bacterium
CGGCCGCGAGGCCCGGTGCGACCTGGGCGCCGACGCCGCCGGTGCACAGGAACATCAATCCTGCCGTGAGAAGTGCGGCTTTCATGCGAACCTCCGGGTGTCAGAGGGCGGGTAGGGGCACAGCTTGCCGTGCCCCCACGAATCTGCCGCCAGGACTCCGTGCAAAGACGAGCTATTGCGGCTGCGCGGCGAGCAAGTCTGCCATGCGGAAGTGCTTGTACGGCGTCTCGGATGCGCGGGTCTGCCCGATGGCGTTGGCGACCCACAGCTCGCGGTCGGTGTTGCAGTAGATGACGCTGTGCAGGTTCTCGTTCATCGCCGCGGCCTGGGCGATCTTGATCGCGGTGGCGGCGTCAATCTTACCGTAATTGTCCTTGATCCCATTGCCCATGACCTGGTAGCGGCCGCAGGTGGCGACGGTGTGGTGGCCGGTCTCGTCTATGCGCTTCTGGTCGCAGATGCCCTCGGCGCGGAAGACGGCGTCCTCGACGGCGAGGTTGCCGTCGATGGCCTTTTCCCTGGGCTCGTTATCCGCGTACACCGCGAAGTACTTGGAGCTGGTCTCGCAGGCGCGCGCGGTGTTGTTGCCGGGATCTCCGAAGACGAAGTTGTAGCCGGCGGTGCGCTTGGCGTTCTCGAAGAGGGCGGCGGCCTTGTCGGCGGTGTCGCAGGTCTCGAGCACCTGGCGCAGGAGGAAGGGCATCGGCGTGCCGTTGAAGTTCTGCTCGGCTTGGGAAGCGCCGGCGCCGATCTCGCTGACGGCGATGCCCTTCTCATTCATGCCGCTGACGGTGCCGACGAGGCCGGCGTAGGACGGCGCGACGAACGCGAACTTGCCCTGCGGCTTTGCGACGAGCAGCATGCAGTGATCCTGGAGCCCGCCGTCCATGGTGTAGTCGAGGTTGCGGCTCTGGTACATCTTTCCGTCGGCGGTGGCCTTGCCCCACGCGCAGAAGCCGGAGCAGGTGCGCATGATCTCGCCGGCCTCGACGACGGTGTACATGCGGTGCAGCTCTTTCACGTCAACTTCGGCGCCCCTAGCGAGCCCTTCGATTTCCTGCAGGTGGTCGGGCGTCATGTTGGCGGCGAGCTGCGTCCACAGCATATCCACCATGGGCATCGGGTCGGCCATGCCCATTTCCCTGCCCATCGCCATGGCCTCGGCCTTGACGGATTCGAGGTTGGCGAGCACGTGTTCCTTGAGCAACGCGCCGTGCTGCTCGCCCATCTCCGCGGGCGTGCCCTCGATGTGCAGGATGAGCAATCCCTGCTGGCTTTCGAGCCAGCCCTCGCCGTGCGTGGCGATGACGTCGGCGTGCGCGGCGGCGCAGGTCGCCACGACCAGCGCGGCGATGAGTAGTACCGTGAAACGACGCATGTGTGTAACCTCCTGTAGCTGCAAGCAACGGGCGCAAGCCCTTCGATCTCCCCTCGACGCAGCTCGGGGTAAACGCTTGGGATAAACACGCCCGGCCTACGTCTCAGATTCTATTTCGACGACGGTTTTCCCCTCTGCGCGCAGGCGCACCCAGAGGCGTCTGTCGGCGGCGTCGTAGCGCCAGCCCTGGTTTCTCGCCGCCCAGCGTCTGCGATTCAGTTCCTCAAGAGGCGCGGCGCCGTCGGCGGTGCCGAGATTCACGGCGCGGGGCGCCTGGTGCATGAGAAGGCGCAGCACAAACACACGCGGCGCTCCGCCGCTGATGGCGACTCTGGTTCGGTCATCCGCGACGGTGCACGTTACATCGGTCTTCGCGCCTGTCTTCTCTTCCCAAAGAGGAAAGGCGGCGTCTCGTTCCGGGTCGGGGTAGATATCGAGGGTGGTCGCTCCGCGGGATGCGTTGTCGCCGTGGCCGGCGTGGCGATTGGCGACGTCGAGCGGGATGATGGAGCCGCTGCGGATGAAGACGGGGTAGCGGTTGAGAGGCACATCAACGTCCGCCTCGCTTGGGCCATGATGGACCCGCGAGTTGTCAAAGTAGTCAATCCAGTCGCCCTCGGGAAATGTGACGCGTCGCGTCGTCGTGTCCTCATAGACGGCGGCGACGAGGAACTCATCGCCGAGCATGTACTGCCACGTGCCCGGCGCTGCTTTCATGAACGGCCCGCGGCCCTGGTGAACCTCGCGGACTCGCGAGTAGAAGTAGGGCATGAGTTCCTGATGGGTCCAGGCGAACCGGCGGTAGATCCTGAGGAAGTCGCGGTCGTACATCCACGGGCGGTGCTCGTCGTGTCCGCCGTTGAGGAAGAAGGGCAGGAACGCGCTCCATTGCATCCACCGGACGTAGAGGGTGCGGGGGATGACGGCGTCGTGGGCGCGGTCGTATCCCGCGATGTCGGTGCCCATGACGGAGTAGCCCTTCTCCATCGCGAGAAATTGGTCTTTGATCGCGTCCATCAGGCCGTTCTTGCCCCAGACGTGTTCCTGATCTCCGAACCAGGTGACGGGAGCGGCGTCGAGCGGGGCGTGGCGGCCGGTGAACCCGCTCTCGCCGATGTCAACCGAGCGCACCATGGTCGCGCCGGCCGGATTGCGGCTGAGCAGGTGGTTGTAGGTGTCGCGGTAGTACATGTCCACGTACTCCATGACCCGAATCGGTCCGCCCTTGCCGTAGCCGCCGTACCACGGGAAGCGCTCGGCGGCGCCATCCACTTTCCAGCCGTCCGTGCCCATGAGCAGGACGCGATCCATCAGGCCGTGCCACCACGCGACTGCTTCGGGGTTCGTGTAGTCCACGAATCCGCCCTCGCCTTTCCACCACTTGATGGTCTTGCCGCCGTTGGCGAGATAGTTCTTATCCTTAGCGTAGGCGTAAAGGTCGAAGTCGCTGCCGCGGGCGTCGGCCTGCTTGCCGGGGACGTTGATGAGCGGCGTCATCCACATGATGACGCGGACGCCGCGCTTGTGGAGATCGTCAATCATCCGCTGCGGATTCGGGTAGCGGACGCGGTCCCATTCGAAGTTGTTGTAGGCGGTCTCCCACGGGCTGTCCACGATGACGGCGCTCAGGGGCAGCTCGTATTCGGCGCAGCCGGTGACGATGTCGTAGATCGAAGCCTGGGTGTTGCGGTCGTCCTCCCACATCCAGACGCCGAAGGCCCACTGCGGCGTGAGCGCCTGGCGCGAGGTGTCGGGCGGGACGTCGGGGTGTTCCCACGCAAGAGCGGGGGGACCTAACGCGAGAACAAGGGACGTTAGCACGCCGAGGGTGACGATTGAGAGACGCATGGCTCGACACTCCTTATGTTTATCGCTGCCGCGGCGCCGATGGCGGCCGCCCACAATCCGACGCCCGCCCACAGAGCCTGCGGCGCTACCGCGCGGGGGCGATGGCGATCTCCGCGTCTCCGGCGGCCCGCATACGGACCCATAGTCTCTGATCGGCCGCGTCGTAGCGCCAGCCCACGGCGCCGGCGGACCACTGTGACGCGCCAAGCCGCTTCAGCGCGGTAGTCTCGCCCGCAGCTGTGAGACGCACGTCTTTCGGCTGCCCTGGTTGGAGAATCCGCAGAATGTACTCGCGCGGAGCCGCGCCGGTGATTGCCACCTCGGTAGCGCCGTCCGTGATCGCGCAGCGCAGGTCGGTCCTGCCGGCCGTCTCGTCCCACAGCGCGAACGATGCCTCGCGCGCCGGGTCGGGGTAGATGTCAAGCGTGACACAACCGGTTGATGATTCGTCGCCGCGGCCGGAGTAGGCGTTGACGACGTTGAGCGGGATGATCGAGCCGCTGCGGATGAACGCCGGGTAACGGTCGAGCGGCACCTCGACGTCCGCCTCGGTCGGTCCGTGATAGACCTTCGAGTTATCGAAGTAGTCGATCCAGTCGCCCTCGGGGAAGACGACGCGGCGGGTAGTCGCATCCTCGTACATAATGGCGACGAGGAACTGGTCGCCGAGGGTGTACTGATACTTCCCCGGCGCGGCCTGCATGAACGGCCCGCGGCCTTCGCGCACCTCGCGCACCTGGGAGTAGAAGTAGGGCGCGAGTTCCTGGTGCGCCCACGCGAAGCGCCGGTAGAGGTCGAGGAACTCCGGGTCGTACTTCCACGGGCGGTGCTCGTCGTGGCCGCCGTTGAGGAAGAAGGGCAGGAACGTGCTCCACTGGATCCAGCGGATGAAGAGGTTGCGCGGCATGCCGTCCGGGGCGCTCTGGTAGCCGCCGATGTCGGTGCCCATGACGGAGTAGCCCTTGTCCATGGCGCAGAACTGGTCGTTGATGGCCTCGAGGATGCCTTTCTCGTCCCAGGTGTGGCGCTGGTCGCCGAACCAGGTAACGGGCGCGGCATCCCTGGGGGCGAGGCGGCCGGTGTAGCCGACCTCGCCGGTATCGCATGAGCGCACCATCGTCACGCCTTCTGGGTTGCGCCGCATGAGATGGTTGTAGCAGTCGCGGTAATACATGTCCACGTACTGCATGAGGGTAATCGGACCGGCCTTGCCGAAGCCGCCGCTCATGGGGAACAGCTCGCCGCTGCCGTCCACCTTCCAGCCGTCAATGCCCATGAGCAGCGCGCGATCCATGAGCCCGTGCCACCATTCGAGTGCTTCGAGATTGGTGTAATCTATGAATCCACCTTCGCCCTTCCACCATTCCTTGGTCTTGCCGTCGTTGGCGAGGTAGCCTTTCTCCTTGGCGATGGCGTAGAGATCTTCATCGCTGCCGCGGGCGTCGGCCTGCTGGTCGGGGAGGTTGATCATGCAGGTCATCCACAGAATGACCTTGACGCCCTGGGCGTGCAGGTCGTCAATCATCTTCTGCGGATTGGGGTAGCGCTGCTCATCCCAGGTGAAGTTGTTGTACGCCGTCGCCCAGGGGCTGTCAATGAGGACCGCGCGCAGGGGCAGGTCGTGCTCGGCGCAGCCGTTGACGAGGTCGTACACGGCGTCGGCGGTGTTGACGTCGTCCTCCCACATCCAGACCTCGAAGGCCCACTGGGGGGTGAGCGCCTGGCGCGAGTTGTCCGGCGGCACGTCGGGGAACTCCCAGGCGCCGGCGAGACCGCAGAGGCCGAGCGCGGTCAACATAAGAACCATAGCTGCGAGAACATTGCGAACCATTTTGTCCTCCACGTACCGTCGGTGATTCAGTCATTCCGACACGGCGTTAGCCTGCTCGTCGGTGATGAAGCCGTGACAGCGGGCGAGCCGGCAGGCGTCGAGGCAGTCGGCGCCGGCGTCATCGTGCTCCGATCTCCGGCATCGGTGGGACTTCGATCCACGTCCCGTCTCGGTGCGACCGTTCCCACGCGTCCATGAGGATCTGGCAGCGGAGGCCGTCCTCGAAATCGGGGCGTACGCGAGTGCCGGCCTGCGCGCCGCCGACGAAACGGCTCATCATCGCCGAGGGCAAGTGGGCGCGCAGGTCTTCCGACGGCATCCGCAGGCGCTCCGGCACCTCGACTTGCCGATAGGCCTGGCCCCGTTCGGCCAGAAGCAGCGCGTTGACGCGCCCGGGGTCATACATCACGGTGCCTTTGCTGCCCGCGACGGTGACACCCTGGGTGCCGAACGTCGAGGTCGTGCCGCACACGTAACGGCTGACCGTGAACACGCCGGTCGCGCCGGCAGCGAACTCGGCGAGGGCGCTGGCGGCATCGTCAACGTCCACCTTCGCGGTGCCGCCGTCGGGAGCGGGGCGCTCGGTGACGAACGTCCTGAGGTGGCCGGAAATGCGCGCGATGTCGCCGGCGTACCAGACCACCAGATCGAGCAGGTGCGACCCGAGGTCGCCGAGGGTGCCGCCGCCGGCCTGGGCGCGATTGAGGCGCCACCCCGCCGGGGTGTTGGCATCCACCAGCCATCCCTGGAGCATGTGCGCGAAGACGTGATAGATCTCGCCAAGGTCGCCGGCCTCAATCATCTCCTTGAGCAACTGCGCGGAGGGGACGAAGCGGTGGCTGAAGCCGACCAGGGTGACGACATTGCGGGCGGCGTCCCAGGCCGCGCGGGCGTCGGGGACGTTGGTGGCGAGAGGCTTCTCGCAGGCGATGTGGAGGCCTTTCCTCGCGGCGGCGACGGAGATCGGCGTGTGGAGGTCGTTGGGCGTGCAGACGGACACGCCGTCGGCCCCGGAGGTGTCGAGCATCTCCTGCCAGTCGGCGAACTGCTGGGGGATGTCGTAGCGTTCGGCGACCTTGCGGCGGGGTTCGTCGCGGCGGCCGCAAACGGCGATGACCGAGGCCCCTGCGGAAATGAGGCCGGGTATGTGAACGTCGGCGGCCCAGTGGCCGGTGCCGACGACAGCAACGCGAAATGGGCGCGCGGGGTCCGAGGCGCGCGGCGGATCCGCGTCCTCAGGAGAGGGCGCGCGGGATGCGTTCGGCTTCTTGCTCATGCAAACCTCCGGGTGTGAGACGGGCAGCCACGGAGGGCCGCCCCTAGGTCCGCACGTACTCGACAGGGACGAGCCGCGGTTCAGTCTTTCTTGTCCTGCTTCTCCTGCGCGCGGGCGCGCGCCTGGAGCTCGGCGAGCTTGTTCAGGGCGTCGAGCGGGCTCAGCGATTCGATGTCCAGGGCTTTCAGCTCATCCACGAGCGGGTTGGGCAGGGCCTCGAACAGGGTGAGCTGCGCGGTGGGCGCAGGCGGCGGCTTGACCGGCGCGGTGCGGCGCGGGAGCATGCCGACGGAATTGGACTGTTCGAGGCTCCACAGCACCTGCTTGGCGCGCTCGACGACTTCCTGCGGCAGTCCGGCGAGGCGGGCGACCTGGATTCCGTAGCTGCGATCGGTGCCGCCGGGAACGATCTTGCGCAGGAAGATAACGCGGTCCCCCTCCTCCTTGACGGCGATCCGGTAGTTTTTCGCGCGGGGAAGGGATTCCTCGAGATCGTTCAAGTGGTGGTAATGAGTGGCGAAGAGGGTCTTCGCGCCGAGACCGGCGTGATTATGGATGTGCTCGGCGACGGCCCAGGCGATGGACAGGCCGTCGAAGGTGCTCGTGCCGC
>CP070648.1:2773364-2777228 GCA_020354555.1 Armatimonadota bacterium
CACGCCCGGCGAGGCCTTCACGCTGACCTTTCGCGCGTTCGACAAGGTAAGCACTCTGGAGCGCAATGACAAGGACGTGTGGTTCATCGGCGGGACGTGGTACGCGCCGGGTAACGACACAACAGAGGAGGAGCCGCGCTTTCACACGGCGTTGTGGTTCGCGGACGCTGCGGTCGGCGAGCGGGCGGCTGTGGAGGCGACCCCGCCGGGCGAGCGGCCGCACGAGGCCGTCGTGTCCGCGCGCCACCGCGCCCGCTGGCCCATCCCCCCGCCGAGCGAACAGATGCCGTCGCGGGTCAGATTGCAGCTCGTCACGCCAGCGGCGATACCTGCACCGGGCTTCCCGATCACCTGTGGCATACCTGTCCCGCCGGGCATGTTGACCGACGCGAAAGCCGTGCGTCTGCGCGACCACTCGGGTCGGGACGTCCCCGTGCAGACGAAGGTCACGGGATGGTGGCCCGACCGGAGCATCCGCTGGCTGCTGCTGAATGCGATCGCGCCTGCCGGTGCCGCTCCGGCCGACCGGCTTCGACTGGATGTGGGCGAGCGCCTGGGCGCCGCGACCGGCACGCCGCTGACGGTCACGCGCCGCAGCCGGCGTGTTGTCGTTGACACCGGTGCGATCCGCCTCGAGCTCGGCGGAGATCCTGGGATGCTGGTTGACGCCGTCTATCTGCACCGGCAGGAGCAGCCTGCGGCGCGGGGCCTGGCACCGCGCATGTCGGTGCTCGTCAATGGCGCAGCGACACCGGTTGACGCGTTGTGGCGGCGCATCGAAGTGGTTGACAGCGGGCCGGTGGCGGCGCGCATTGAACTGACGGGGGACTTGGAGGCCGCGGGGCGGCATGTGGGGCGCTTCATGTTTCGCCTGTACGCCTACGCGGGGCTGCCCACGGTGCAGACGAACTTCCGCGTCTTCAATGACCTGAAGCCGGAGCCGTACCAGGGCGCGCTTGATGACCCGCCCCTGGAGGTGGCGGACCTGGCATTAGTCGCGAGCCTTCCCGAGGCGACGCTGCGCAAGACGACCATCGGGATCGTGGATGCCGATCCGTTGGAGTCCGACGCCGGCGCCGTATCGCTGCTCCAGGACACCCACGAGCACTTCGCCGCGACCGCCGACGGCGCGTCTCTGGCCGAGGGCCGGCGCGCGCAGGGGTGGATCGCCGCGTCGAGTGCGGGCGGGTGGGTGCACGCCGCCACGTGGCGCTTCTGGCAGCAGCACCCGAAGTCGCTGCATGTTGATGACGGCGAGTTGGTCATCGGCCTCTTCACGCCAAGCGAGGAGATGCCGTCGTACCGGCCGCGCTTTGGCGAGGCCAAGCGACACGACGTGTGGCTGACGTTTTCGCGGGACGAGCCGGATGCCAATGCGCTGCAAGCACTCGGTGTGCTCGCCGACGAACCGCCGCGCCTGTTCGATGGCGAATGGTTCTGCCGCAGCGGCGCGATCAATGTTCTCGACCCGCAGTGGTTCGAGAACCAACCGAGCATTGCGCGCTGGGTGGCGAATGCCTACGGCCATATATCAAACGCCCGCGTGACCGGTCACGTCGGCATTCGCAACTTCGGCGACATCCCGTACGGCAGCCAAGGACAGTGGTGTAACGGCTATTGGGCGCTGGTGCAAGGGGCGCTGAACTGGGGCCTCGCCTCCGGGGGGCAGCGCTGGCTCGAGCGCTCGTTCGAGATCGCGCGGCACATCGCCGACGTGGATACGGCGCACATTCCCGCGGATGACGAGGAGTGGCGCGAGTGGAACGGCATGACGATCGCCCTCGGTTCCGACCACTCCGTGCACAACGCACTCGCGAAGTGGCCGGCTTTCCAGATCGGCGAGTCATTGATCCTGCATTACTGGATGACGGGCGATCCGGACAGCCTCGACGCCGCCGTTGCCAATGCGGATTACATCATCCGCAGCGGGGCGGGCCTGGGGTCGGTGGAAGCGCGCAGCCAAGCCAGGCCGATGCTGACGCTGCTCAGGGCATGGCAGGCCACTGGAAGACGCGCGTACCGCGATGCTGCTGGTCGCTATCTCGACCTGAAGCTCCAGACTGAGAGCGTCGTGGACTGGCGGCGCGGGGCCTATATCCAGCCGACATACCAGAACTACCGGTGCATATCGGCGGGACTCGATTCCATGTACGCCCACAACATCTATGAGTACTACCGGCTCACTGGCGACCCCGAGGCCGCACGGATGGTGGTCGCCATCGCTGATTCCGTGTACGCGGAATCCATGCTGCCGCAGGAGGAGGGCCTGGGGAGCTTCCTGTTCTACGTCCGCTACAGCCGGAGCGCGTGGTACTACACGCAGATGGCGCTGCTCTTCCACATGGCGTATGACCTCACCGAGGACCTCAGCTTCCTGCGTGCCGGGCGCGCCGCCTTCGCGCGATATCTGCTGTGCGTTGACGGGAACGGAAACCCGATGTACCAGCCGTTCAACAACTTCGGCTGGCTCGACCCGGAGTTCGGGGGATGGCTGCGGCGCTTCGAGGGCGTGACGACCGCGCCGTTCGACATCACCGCCCAAACACCGGTGCCGGATCCGGCGCGCTACGAGCGCTGAGCGCCGGATGGTGGATGATGAACAGGCCGATCACACAAGGGCGGTCGAACAGCTCGAGAGCGCCGGGATCGGCGTCCGCAGGTAAGGATGTGGCTCGCCTCGAAGAGACCCACCATGTGCAGACTGTTGGGCCTGGGCCTGCTGTGTTGCTGCGGTATTGTCATGAATCCTCTGCCACCGGCCGCCGGGGAGGGCGTGGTGACGATTGAGGAGGTCGAGCCGGGGCGGCTGGTCATCGCCGGCAGCGATATGCGCCTGGTATATGATGCCCACGGTTCGCCGACGCGCAACGCCTGCCTGACCAGTGAGAGCCGCATCCGCGGCCGCAGCCTGATGGATGCGCACGAGGTATGGGGCGGGCCGCATTTGCGGTGGGTCGGCTACCTCGAAGGGCACGACGTCCACTCGCAACTGCCGTGGGAAGCGAAAGTGGTGCAGTCCGGGCAGGCGGCGGGCGGGTTCACAACCGAGGTGCGGTCGGATCACTTCTATGACGCCGCGGTGACGCACGTGTTCTTCGCCGACCTCCCAGAGGTGATACTGTTCGATATCGAGGTGATCAGGCGGCGCGCGGGGGTCGGGGGCGAAGTTGACGGCATCAACATGTGCGCCATCGCGAGCGACCGCTACCTCTACGACGGCATGCGCCTGTGGAACGACGACGAAACGCCGTTCGCGATCAGCTACGGCAGCGGCCCGGCGGAGACGCTGCGCGGCAGCGACCCGGTCAACGGGATCTTCCTGAAGTACCGCGGGAAGTGCCGCTACGTGATGCCGCACATGACGCGCAATCTCGTCCTGGCGCAGCGCGACGGGACGAACGGCGCCGAGAACCCGCCGTGCGGGTGGATCTTCCGCGGTCGCTTCGATTCGGCGGTGACCTGCGATTTCGGCGGCTACTACGCGCACATGGTGGTCGTCCATCCGGAGCGGCCGACGCCGGATGCCGGCGATCGCGCGCGGACGCAAGTGCTGTGGTTTCAAGGCGGGCCGGGGAATCTCGACTCGCTGGAGAGCATCTTCGCGTTGGAGGAGGCGTTCACGCAGCCAATGCGCATCGAGCGCGTCGTCGAGCGCGGGCGCGTCAGGATATACGCCAGGGAGACGACGGGGAAACCGCGCCCGTGGGAGATCGTCGTGCTCGGCCCGGAGTTCGAGGGCATCGTGACGAAACGGCCGGTCTTTCGCGGGCCGTCGGTGGTGCTGCTGCTGAGAGACGTCGGGCCCTCGGAGCGCGTGATGTTGGGCTATCTGCCGGAGAACTGAGGCATGGGCTTGCAGGTTCA
>CP070648.1:2777328-2781681 GCA_020354555.1 Armatimonadota bacterium
ACAGCACAGTGTATTCGTTGATCATCCGCCCGCCGCTCTGGCAGTTTTCGATTCTCAGATCGGGCTGAACGCGCCGCACCGCCTGGAGCGCTTCGTGGAACGCAAGGACATTTCTCATCACGCCGGAGCGGCTGCCCTCGACGAACAATCGCTGGTCGTACTTCCACCAGCCGATGCCGTAGCGTTCGCGGAGCGCCGCGACGTGATCGAGCAGGCGCGTCGTGAAGTCACTGCTCGCCAGGTCGAGCAGCTCGCCACGCACTTTCTGCGGTTCGGTCCAAATGCCGGCGATGGCGCCCTTGTCCCGCGCCGTGCCGAGGATCGCTTCGAACTCCCCCGGCGCGTAGCGCTTGGGGTGAGGCGTCCACTCCGGGTCATCGGTGTACCATCCCCAGTCAACGATGAATGCGTCGAAGCCGTAGGGATCCATCGCCGCGGCTTGCGGCCTGAGGAATGTGGCGGTCACGGCGTTGTTCCACCCCGTCGAGTACCAGTGGTTGTACGTCAGGAAGAACGCCGGCTCGGGACCGCCGTAGAGAGCCTGTGCGAGCGCGGCGCGTTGGCGCATCCAGTTCGCTCGGGCGTGCATTTCGTCCGGTTCGGCCGTCGCCGTGACCGACAGCACCGGCCCGGTGATGAAGTCGCCCGGCTGCAGGACGAGTTCGGTTTCCTCGGGCGGCAAGCGGACATCGAAGGCGAACGCATCGCCCTCCCGCCTGAGCGTCGCCGCCCACCCCCCGCACCACGCGAGGCCGAAGTGCAATCGCCCGCCCGGTCCGGCGAGCACCCAGTACGGGTTCACGGCGTCTTTCCTGGATTCCGGATCGGAGCTGTGCAGGCGGCTGCCGAGGCGGAGTTCCTCACCGGGCGCCAGGGGGCGCTCCACCTCCGCGTAGCTCAGCGCGTTCCACCACTTCAGCGACTCGAACCCGCGGGGCGCCGTCCAGCGCGCGGACCAGCAGGGAAACCACTCGATTGCCTGTGCTGCGGCTCCCTCGTTCGACATCCGCGCGGACATGCGGAACAGCGAGCCGTGCTTCGCAAGCTCCACGACCCACGTCAAGCGCAGCCCGTCGGCGAGGTCGCGGTCGGCCTCGGCGCGCTGGAAGACCGCGTCTTCGCTAACCCGCCACTGCGCGGCGCCCCGGGCCGCATCCGACGGCATCAGGCCCTCCGGCGCCCACGCGCGCAGGCCGCCTGCACCAGCCCCCGTGAAGATGGGCTGCTGCGTGCCGGCCCATACGGCGTCCTCGATGACCGGCGTGGCGTCTGCGCCGATTCCCAGCCGCAGCCGAATCGTGCCGTTGTCCAATGTCACCCCATTCGCTCCCGTGGCTGCAATCAGAAACGCTAGGCAGAAGATCGGGGATAGCACCTCGCGCATGGCATTCACGCGGCAGCCGGACACGGGCGTCACCTATATCGCCAGCGGCTTCGAGTACTCGCGCGCTTTCTCATCCTCGGGCAGCGCGAGGAAGGCGTCAATCCGCGCGAGCATCCGCTCGCGATGCTCCGGCACGCGCCCCGCCAGGCGCACGTGCACGTTGTGATGAATCGCCTCGATCTCCGTCGGGAAATCAATCTTCCCGACGATCTCGCGCATTTCGAGCACCGTGACCTCCGGCGTTTGCGGGGCGAATACGCCCGCCTGGACGTCCTCGTACAGCGGGCACGACGGGCCGTCCTCCGAGCCGAATACCCACAGCCGCCGGAAGCGCACGAACTGCGGCCGCACCGCGTTGAGCACCTTCAGCGTCTCGCGCACATGCAGGTCGGAGCGGCCCGCGCCGCCGAGCCCGAGTAGGACGTAGTAGGACATCTCCAGGCCCGCGGCAACCGCCGCCTGGCCCGCTTCGATCGCGCGCCGCTGGCTGACGCCCTTGCGATGGTAGCGCAGCAGCTCATCGCTGCCCGTCTCCAACCCGACATGAACGCGGCTGAGCCCGGCCGCCGCGATGTCGCGCAGTCGGTCGCGACGCATCCACAGGGTAGCGGACCTGGCATAGCACGTGATGCGCTCCATGCGCGGGAACGCTTCGCGGGCGGCGCGGCAGATCGTGATGAAGTCGTCGGCCGCGATGATGAGCGGGTCGGCGTCACCGAGGAAGCACTCCGTCGCGTCGGCGCCATAGGCGTCGCGCGCGCGGCCCACGTCCGCGAGCACCTCCGCCAGCGGGCGCACCTCGAAGTCAGGCTGCCCCAGGTGCGTGTAGATGCCGCAGAAGCGGCAGCGGTTCCAGTTGCACCCGCGCGTCACCCGCAGCAGAACGCTGCTCGCCTCCGTCGGCGGGCGAATAATCAGCGGCTCGGGAAGTTGCATGTCACTTTGCCACGGATTGTCGCGGACTGCGCGCCAGCCGCGACGTCATGCCGAGCCAGGCAATACCTGCCCGCGACAGGCGGGCATCCACGCGACGCGATCCACATTCTCGGTTCCCCTCTGCTGCTCTCCGTGGTCCCTGCGTGGTTCGCGGTTCAGCTATCGCCCGGGAACCACGCGCGCAGAAAATCCGCCAGCGTGCCGTCGTACACCGCCTCCGCCAGGAACTCGACGCCCTGCTGGTTGCCCCAGGAGTAGTTGATGATCACGACCGCGCCCCGCGCGCGGCTCCGGAGATGCGCTGGCGCGGCATCGCCGCCCGCGAACTCGCACAGATCAACGTCGGAGTTGTTGAGGTTCACCGCCTCCGCGATGTGCTTGCGCTGCTCCTCGGTCAGCCGCGGGTCGGCGATCTGCTTGTCATCCCCGGAGAACTGCATGAGCGGATTGAGCGGGCTGCTCTCCCAGCTCACGAGATCCCTGGAGCGCACGATATGCGGCTCGTACGTCGGCCCCGGCCGCGCCTCGAGATAGATCATGTAGTAAGACCCGTCGAGGAAACACAGCGCGGGGCATGCCGTGTAGCGGTCCTTGGAGAAGACGCACTCCGGCGAGGTGAGCTGCCAGTTCAGCAGGTCGCTGGACTCCGCGAAGCGCATGGTGAAGCCGTTGCCCGTCTCCTCGGGTGGAGCCCCGATCTCGAACGCCATGACGCAGCGCCCGGCGCCCCTACACACCGCCGTGTTGTAGATCTTCCACCCCGGCAGCGACAGCGCGGTCTGCGACGACCAGGTCTTGAGATCATCCGACCACCAGACGCGAATCTCCGTGCCGCCCCAGGTGTCCACGCCGTAGACGTACACGCGCTCGCCCTCGACATATGCGCTGCCCAGGTGATACCCGGCGGCGAAGGCGGGCGTCGGCTCGCCGGTCGCGACGTCAACGAACCGGAAGTACGAGTCGCCGGTCGTATTCGGTTTGTAGTTGTCGCGCACGTACTCGAAGCGATAGAGCCGCCCGCGCCACACCAGCGGCGTCGTCTCGACCATATCGCAGTCAATCGTCCCGAGCTTATGGATGACGGGCTTCGCGGGCTGCGTCTCCGCCTGGCTGACCGCCGCCGCCACCGCCAACATGCCGATCACTCCGAACATCCTCGTTCCTTTCGCCTCGCGATGATCCGGTCGGGCAGCCGTCCCCGGCTGCCGAACCATGGGGATAGAGAGCACAACTCCATGGACTGAGTTTCGACGATTTCGCCCGCGCGCCCTACTGCAGCTCCGGGGCGCCTTCGGCAGGTAAAGGCTGCCTCCCCGACGAACCGGATTACCCCGTAGGGCGGGATCCGCCGCCGCGTGGCCTGGCTCCCTGCCCGAGGAGAACGCCGACTCGTGCCCCAGACCATTTTCATTGGAGTTGCGTGGCCCTATGCCAATGGCCCGCTGCATCTCGGCCACGTCGCCGGCTGCTATCTGCCCGCCGATATCTTCGCCCGCTTCCACCGCGCGCGCGGCAACCGCGTGCTCATGGTCTCGGGCAGCGACCAGCACGGCACCCCCGTCACCGTCCGCGCCGACCAGGAAGGCGTGACCCCCGCCGAGATCGCCGAGCGCTTTCACCAGAGCTTCCTCGAATCGTGGCGGCAGCTCGGGATTTCCTTCGACCTCTACACCGGCACCGAAACCGACAACCACACCCGCGTCGCCCAAGATATCTTCCTGCGCCTGCTCGAGCGCGGGCATCTCCTGCGCCAGCACATGGACGCGTTCTTCTGTCAGGGCTGCCGGCGCTTTCTCCCCGACCGCTACGTCCAGGGCGTCTGCCAGCACTGCAGCGCGGAAACCCTGCGCGGCGACCAGTGCGAGGCCTGCGGCACCCCTCTCGACACTGCGGATCTGGCGGATCCCCGCTGTCGCCTGTGCAGCGGCGAGGCCGAGACCCGCAGCACCGAGCACTTCTTCCTCGACCTGTCCCAGTTCGAGCAGCCGCTGCGCGAGTGGGTCGGCAAGCAGGAGCACTGGCGCCCGAACGTC
>CP070648.1:2781781-2803652 GCA_020354555.1 Armatimonadota bacterium
CGAAGAGCTGGCCGATGAATGATCTGCCGATGTTACCCGCGCCGAATTGAACGAGCTTCATGGGCGATGCCTTCGGGCGTCGCTATGTGATTCCTCACGACACGTCGGCCGCTCGGAATGACGCAGGCATAGGGCTGAGGCTCAGAACGTGATGTCGAGGCCGCCCGCGGGGACGAACCGTCGCAGGTGCCGCGCCGATTCCGCTAGCTCGTCGAGCAGCTTCTCCTCCGTCTTCGTCGAACCGGGAATGATCTCCCCGATCAGATATGTGTGTTCCACCGGCGCCAGCACATCCGCGACAGCGCTCGATGCGGCCTCCTTGTGCGACCGCTCGATCGCCGCGAGCACCTTCTCGATCCGCACGTGACCGCGCTCGTTGTACTCCGGCGTGAACGGCCAGTGGTGACTCGCCTCGCGCGTGGTCTGCTGCAGGTGGATGATTTCCGCGAATGCGCCGAAGCGCTCGACCCACGCGACGTAATCGGTGTCCGGGCCGCTCAGGCCGTAGTGCTCGCCCGCCTGATGACCGACGTCAATCGTCAGATACACCGGCGCGCCGGGGCGGTCGCGGTTGACCTCGACCAGGAACTCCCGCGCCTGGTCGAGCGTCCACGGGATCTCGCTCGGGATGTACATCTGCTCGTTGTAGATCGCGGCAATGCCCTTCTTGGCGGCGGCGGCTGAGAGTTCGCGGAAGGTCTGATAGTTGTTGCGGAACGCCCACTCCGTCCGCGCCGGATCGCTTAAGGTTTCGATCGAGAAGGCATCCCAGTGGCCGCCGATGCGGTCCGTGCCCATGGCGAGCGCGAGGTCCATGCAGTCGAGTATCCATTGCTTCATGCGTTCGCGGACGGCGGCGTTGTTGTGCGACAGCCCGTGGAAGCGGTGCGTCGCGACGCCGGTGTAGATGTCGGTGATGGTGACGCCGTGGCGCGCGGCGGCGTCCCCGATCTCGCGCGCGGCGGTGAGTTGATACTCGCGGTCGCCGCTGAAGAACGGATCGAGGACGTCGCCGCAGAACTCGTGGTACGCGAAGCCGACCTCGCGCGTGAGGCGCATGAAGTTGTCGGGCTCTTCCCAGCGGCGGGTGAGGAACGCGCCGTTGATGCCGATGTCGAGGTGTACTTTGCGCGCCATCTTAGCGCATCTCCTGTCCGCCGGTGACGTTGATCGCCTGGCCTGTCATGTAGGACGCTTCATCGCCGGCGAGGAACACGACGACATTGCACACGTCGTCGTACGTGCAGCCGCGCCCCAGCGGCACCTGTTCTTCGTACTTGCGCCGCACTTCCTCCTTGGACATCCCCCAGCGTTCCGCGTACTGCTCGTACAAGCTGTCCACCCACAGCGGCGAATCGAGCAAGTTCCCGGGACAGACCGAGTTGACGCGGATGCCCTCGGGCGCGAGTTCAAGCGCCAGGCTCTGAGTCAGCCCGATGCCGCCGAATTTGCTCGCCGCATAGGCCGAGTTCTTGAAGCTGCCCTTCTTGCCCGACTTCGAGTTAATCTGGATGATGACGCCGCTGCGCTGCTGCCGCATGACCTTCGCCGCCTCGCGCGCGCACAGGAAGTATCCGACGAGGTTGACCTCCATGACTTTGCGCCAGTCCGCGGCCGCGAACTCGGCGACGTCCCCGGCGATGAGGATGCCCGCGTTGCTCACCAGGATGTCGAGCCGGCCGAAGTCGTCCACTGCCGCCTTGACCGCCGCGGCGACTTCGTCCTCATTGGTGACGTCGCAGCGCGCCTCGAGCGCCCGCGTGCCGTGCTCGCGCTCGATATCCCCGGCAATCTTGCGCGCGCCATCCCAATTGATGTCCGCGACGACGACGCGCGCGCCCTCGGCGGCGAGCCGATGTGCGATGGCCGTCCCGAGCCCCTGCGCGGCCCCGGTGACCATGGCGACGCGATCGCGCAGGCGTTGACATGTCACCGTCGGTTGGGTGTGAGCGCATTCCTCGTTCACCGAGCACCTCCCTCCGCGCGGCGCGGCAGCTTGAGGCGCAGCAGTTCGGTCTCCGCCTCCCGCGTCCACGTCTCCCCTGGGCCGAGCTTGGCGTACACCTCGGGCAGCCTGTCGCGCAGGTCGCCGAGCGGGGTCAGCGGCACGCCCTGGATGTGCGGGAAGATGACGACTTTGCCGGGGAATCCCCCCGCCTTGACCGCCTGCAGCCCGTCGCGCACGGAGCGCATGTCGCCGATCGCCGCGACCGACGAGTTGGGCGACAGCTTGCCGGCCTCCGTCGCGCGCAGCGTGTACTCGAGGTCGGCGATACGCGAGCCGCTGCTGCCCACCCAGCGGACCTTGCGCAGGCACACCTCCGATAGGTCAAGCGTTGCCGTGGTTCCTCTGGCGAGGCCCGCGAAGATATTGAGCGAGCCCCCGGCCGCGAGGTGCGCCGCCGCCTGCTCGATGAGCGCGGGCACAGGCGCGAGCACGATGATGTCGGAGAAGCGGTCCGGCGCCGCCCGTCGCAGCTCGCCGTCGAAATCCGCCGCCGGCAGGTTGTTCGGATTGAGCACGATCAGGCGCTTCCCGTGCTCAGCAGCGGACACGCCGACCTTGGCCTCGAGCGCGGACAGGCGCTCGTCGTCAACATCCGTCGCCACGATCACCTGGGGACCTGCAGCGCGCTCCACCGCTCGCTGCACGTGCATCTGCCCCATCGGGCCGCCGGCGCCGATGAACCACGCCGGCCCATCGCCAAGCTCGCTGTCGCGGACGCCGTACGATTCCGCGATGTCCGGGCCTGCGCCGCCCACATAGTCCGTGTCGTCATAATGAATGCGGCCGACGTCAATCCGCAGCGGGCGGGGGAGGGGTTGGCGCGAGACGACATTCATGACGCCGCCGATGGCGAGCAATCCTGCCGCTGCCTCGATCAGCTCCGGGTCGCTCGATCCGAGCACGATTATATCGTCGAAGCCGTCGGCCGCGTGCTGCTCTCTCAGCGCCGCGACTGCGTCGGCATTCGCCGCATCCGCTTCAATCAAGTCGGATTCGAGTTCCTTCGTACGATCGCGCAGCCAGGCCATGAACGCGCCGCCGACGTTGGCGACGACAACCGTGGCCGGCGCAGATTGCGAGTCCATCCCCCGCGACAGAGCGTATTCGCCGCAGGTCGCGTCAGACAACGCCAGGAAGAGCGTCGTGCCGGCGGGCTTCAGGCCCCCGCGCGGCTTGATACGGTAAGATGCCTCGACGCACGCCCACGGCTCGGTCAGCGCGGCCTCCGCGTAGCCGATATGCGTCCTAACCGGGATGAGGTAGCAGCCCTCGTCGCCGTCAATGATGCGCTCGCCGATCACGCTATACTGAGTCATGCCGCCGGGCAAGGCGTAACCGTACGCGCGCGCCTCGCCGCGGAAGATTGCGTCGGCTTGAACGATGTACCTGTCGCCGACGCGGAACCGGTCGCGCACCTCCGAGCCCGCCGCCGCGATGGTCAGGCTGACCTCGTGTCCTGGGATCACCGGATCGGCGGATAGATCGCGGCCGTACACGCGCGGATGCTCGGCGCCCAACCCGATCAGCTTGGTGTCGCTGAAGCACAGGCCGAGGGCATCAACCCGCGCTAGCACCTCGCGCGGGCCGGGCTGCGCGAGCGGCAACTCCTCCGGCTCGCCGTTGCGGCCGAAGGCATCCATCCCCGCGCCGTGCAGCCGCCACGCGAGGGTCGTGGGCGGTACACTCCCGGCCTGTGTGGCAGGTCCGGCTGCGGGATCGCTCATCACTTGTCACCCGTCAGGCCGCGGCGCCGATAGTGCTCATCGGGGCGGGTGTAGATACGCGCCACATTCTCGCGGCTCAGGAAACGCGGGCCGCCGAAGGCCGTCGCGCCGATGATGATACGCGCCGTCTTGACCCACGTCGCGGTGATCGCTTCGACCTGGGTGGCCGTTGCGCCGAGCGCAATCAGCCCGTGGTTCTGCAGCAGGATGGACTGCGGCCGGCAGCCGTACTCCTCGATATACCGCTGCGTGTGCTCGCGGACAGCGCGAGCCAGCGGCACTCCGGGATCAACATAGTCAACGAATACCGGCGCGACCCCGCACACGACGATTTCATCGGGATAGATGCGCCCGCCTATCGCCTCCTTGCCTTCCTTCGAACAGAGAACGGCGTTGACCGCGGTGGGATGAGTGTGCCCGATGAAGTTCACCCCCTCGAGGCCGAGCAGATAGGCGTGGAGCAGCGTTTCGACCGAAGGTCGGCGGGGCAAGGCGGCGTCAACCATCGCCTCGCGCAGGCCCTGTGCGACCTGGGCGTCGGTGAGGTCGCCTGCGTCCAACATTTCGATCACCTTGCCGCGCCGCACTCCCACGAAGCCGTCTTCCGCGATACCGCACAGGCTCACGCCGCTCGCCTTCACATACATCCGATCGTCGTCCACCCGCGCCGACGTGTTCCCCTCACCGAGGATCACGTAATCGCACTCCGGATCGCCGAGCGCGCGCGACATCGCCACCAGTTGATGCACGATGGACTGCTCGTCGTTGCTGACTGCCATCGCTCCTCCCACGCGGAATGACACAAGCCTCGCCACGCCGCTCCCTGGCCCCGGCCTGCGGGACGGGCGGCCCGGATTCCCGCCTAGTCCACCCCAGCCGCGAACCGTCGAATCACCACCTCATCGACCGCGACCTGCGGCGAGAGGCCCGCGATGAATAACGCCAGGCGCGCGATTTCCGCGGGTTCCATCCATTCCGAGGCATCGAGATCGGGCCGTGCCTGCGCCACCAATCGCGTGTTGACGCCGCCCGGACAAATCGCGGTCACGCGAATGTTGTGCTCCTGCAATTCCCACGCCAGCACCCTGGTCAGGCCCACGACGCCGAACTTCGATGCGACATACGCGCCCTGATTGTAGTATGGCCTCTTGCCCGCGTTGGATGCGATGTTGATGATCGTCCCGCACTTTCGCTCGACCATCGCCGGGGCGAAAGCCTTGCAGCACAGGAAAACGCCGCGCAGGTTCACGGCGATGATGCGATCCCAGTCCTCGGTCTCGGTCTCGATCACCGGCGCTAGCTTCAGCGCGCCGGCGTTGTTGACGAGTATGTCCACCGGGCCGAGGTCGGCAGTCACGCGTTCGGCCAACCGCCCCACCTGCGCCTCGTCGGACACATCGCACGTCAGCGGAAGAGTCCTACGCCCAAGCGCGCGCACTTCCGCCGCGACCGCCTCGACTTCGCCGGCCGTGCGCGCGCACACCGCGACGTCGGCCCCGCGCTCGGCGAAGGCGAGCGCAATCGCTCTTCCGATCCCGCGTCCGCCCCCGGTAATCAGGGCGATCCTGCCCGCGAAGCTGCTCTCCATGTCCGACGCGCTCATCTCGGTTTCCCGGCTCATACCGCCGACGGCCTGCCGCAAGCACAGCGATACCACAACCGCTCAACGTCTCACGACCCCACGGCCGCCAGAACCGCCCTAGCGATCTTCTCCGCGGTGGGCAGGTTCTCGGTCTCCAGGGTCTGCGCCATTGGCGGCGGCACGTCGCAGGCGGCGACGATGCTCATCGGCGCCTTTAGCGCATCCCATGCGTTGGCCTGCACCATGTACGCGACGTGCTGCGGATAGGAACCGGTCAGCGGCGCCTGGGTCACCAGCACCAGGTGCCCGGTCTTGCGCACCGACGCCAGCACCGTCTCCAGGTCGAGCGGGATGAGCGTCCGCAGGTCTATGACCTCAACCTGGACGTCGTCCTCGGCCGCCATGTCCGCCGCTTCGAGCGCGAGTCCCACGTTGCGCGAGTACGTCGCGACCGTGACGTCCTCGCCCGGGCGCACGACCGCCGCCTTGCCCAGCGGCACCGTGTATTCCTCCTCCGGCACCGCGCCCTTCTCGGTGTAGAGGAGTTGATGCTCGATGAACATCACCGGGTTATCGTCGCGGATGGCGCTCTTGAGCAGGCCCTTCGCGTCGTACGCGCTCCACGGCGCCACGACTTTCAGGCCCGGGAACATCGTGACCACGGCTTCGAGACTCTGCGAGTGCTGGCCCGCGTAACCCTTGCCGCCGCCGACCGTGGTGCGCACGACCATCGGCACCTTCGCCTTGCCGCCGAACATGTAGCGGACTTTCGCCGCCTGGTTGCCCACCTGGTCCATCGCGAGCAGGATGAAGTCTATGTACATAATCTCGGCGACCGGCCGCAACCCCGTCATCGCCGCGCCGGCGGCCGTGCCCACAATCGCCGCCTCGGATATCGCGGTGTCGAAAACACGCTCGCGACCGAATACCTCGATCAGCCCGCGCGTCACCTGGAATGCCCCGCCGTAATCCGCGACGTCCTCGCCGTAGAGCACGACGCGCCGGTCACGCATCATCTCCTCGGTCAGCGCCTCGGCGATAGCGTGGCGGTAGAGGATCTGCCCTTCGCTGTCGCGCTTCACCTTTGCAGGCTTCTTGTAGGTCTTCGTAGTCGCGAGGTCGGGGCTGATGTCGTCGGAGGTCGTGTCGGTGAGCAGCCCCTCGTGGATGGTGCAGGCCTCGGGATCCTCGGACTCGCCTGCGGTAACGGTCACCTCGCGAATGGCATCGCGCGCGCGCTCCCGGACGGCGTCGAGTTCGGCTTCGTCAGCCACTTCAGCCTCAAGAAGCTGCCGGCGCAGGCGGTCGATCGGATCTTCGGCTCGCCACGCTTCCTCTTCCTTCTTGGTGCGGTACGTGGTGCGCATGTCGCTCAGCGAATGGCCCATGTATCGATACGTGAGGCATTCCAGAAGCACTGGCCCCTCGGCGCGGCGGCACAGCTCCGCCGCCCTGGTCACGGCGTCGCGCACCGCCAGCGCGTCCATGCCGTTGACCACCTCGGCGTGCATCGCCGCGTCGTTGTAGCCTGCGCCGCGCCGCGCGAGATGGTCGATCCCGGTCACCTCCCACACCTGCTGGCCCGTCATGCCGTACTGGTTGTTCTCGATGAGGAAGATGACTGGCAGGCCGTTGCTGAACTGCTTCATGCAGGCGAAGTTGTAGGCCTCGTGGCAGATGCCGTTGTTGGCCGCGCCGTCGCCGGTGATGCACAACGTGACCCTGCCGTTGCCCAAGAGGTGGCTCGACAGCGCCGCCCCGACGGCGATGCCGTACGACCCGCCGACGATCGCGTTGGCGCCGAGGTGAGCGACGTTGAAGTCCGCGATGTGCATGCCGCCGCCCCGGCCGCGGCAGTAGCCGCGCTCCTTGCCCAGCAGCTCGGACATCGTCTGCAGCAGATGGAATCGCTGCGCCTCGTGCTGAGCGTTCTCCGGGGGCGCGCAGACGCCCAGGAAGTGACACAACTCGTCGGGCGTCATCGCGTCTATCGCATAGGCGCCCTTGGCGATGGAGTGGCCATGGCCGCGGTGAGTGCTCGTGATGTAATCATCCGGTCGCAACGCCGACATGGCGCCCACCGCGACTCCCTCCTGGCCCAGAGAGAGATGCGTCGCGCCGACGAACCTGAAGCCTTCGAGCGGGGCGAACCGCGCGTTCTTGAGGTCAACGATCATCTCCTCGAACGCGCGGATGGTTTCCATGCGTTCGAGCATGAGCAGGACTTGCTCCCGCGTCAGGCCGGCCGCCATCTCGTCGGCGAGCGTGCGATCATGGGCGAACTCGCGAATGGCGCCGAGCTCAATCGTCCCTGGGGTAAAGTCCGGCAGTACGTCAACTTCCTTGACCATCTACATCCTCCGGGATCAATCGCCGCGTGGTGCGGCGCGATGTGTCGTTGCCCGACACGGAGGGATCGCGTGTCGCGATCCGCAGTCCGCCCAGGGAATTGTGTTCAACGCAGCGGAACGGCACTCCTGCCTCGTACCGCCCTCGCGGCCCGCCAGGCCGTTACGGGAGACCGCTGCGGCGACCATCGGACGGACGCGCCGGGGTCTCCCGTGCTGCCGGTGCCTCAAACTGGGCGCCTGAGCGAGGCCGGCCTACGCGCCGTTGTTCGCCTTCTCTGCGAGTTCCACCAGCTTGCTCTGCGTCAACTCGCCGAACTTCGGGCCGAAGAGCGAAATCGTTCGCTCGTATCCGCCCTTCTCCTTGCCGGGCCCGAAGTCGTAGTTGTACTCCGCCTCGGTCAGGATGTAGCCAAGCTGATCGTTCGCCAGCCCGACGAAGAAGGGCGTCTTCCCCGACTTGCGCAGTTCGTCCTTGACCCCGCGGCCGATCTCCGAGATGCACTCGCCGGGAACCGCGACGAGCAGAGCGTTATCGAAGGCCATGCTCATGTACGGCCCGGTGGCCTTCGGCATGAGAGGCATGGTGGCAGGCGGCAAGGCAACGTCCTCGTAGGCTGTCGTGACGGTCACGTCGGCGTGCGGCTCGATGGCGCTGCGAATCTCCAAAGCCTTCGCCGCAAGCGCTTCGCCGAGCGCCTTGGCGCGCGCGTACCGGTCGCCAGTCGCCTGGGTCGGGTTGCCTGGAGACTGATCCCCCTGCGCGCCATTGAAGAAGATGGCGGGCACGCCCAACTCCCGCTGGACGCCGTCATAGACCCCGCGCGGGAAGTCCGCGCTGATGAGCACGGGCTCGCCGCCGATCACCGTCGCGTGCGCCGCGAAGTTGACCACGACGGCCAGCGGCTTGCCGGTCGCCGCGTCAACGCGAATCACGCTCATGGTCTCGTCAATCAGCCCGTCGTCGTGGCGGCGGTTGCGGCACGCGTTCTTGATCGTTCCCTCAGCGGCGCCGATGACCGCCGGTTCGAGGCGCGAATCGGCGGTGACGATCGCTTCAACGATTGCGGAAGTCACCGCATCGAGAACGTCCTGACGGAACTTGCCGAAGAACATCTCGAGCGCGGGCACCGGGTAGAGGTGTCCGGGCCCAGAATGGGTGTGTGTCGCTGCCAGCAGGAGATGGTCGGAGGCGATGCCGGTCTTCGCGATCCCCTTGACCGCCGCGGTGCGCATCTCCGGCCCGATGCCAAGGACATCAACCCCGACAATCGCCACCTTGGCATTCCCGTCGTCGAGCACGAGGGCGTGAGCGCCGATTGGATCGTGAATGCTCTCGTACGCAATGCCGGCGCGGTCGCCGTAGCCGCACGTGGCGGCGCCCTCAGGAACGTTGATGTCCACTGCCGCCGCCCCGGCGCGCAGCGGGCCGGCCTGGGCCGCGACCAAGCCGAGCATTCCGATCAGAGCGACGATAATCGCCAACCATATGACGCGTTTCATGTGAAGAGACTCCTTGAACGGCTTTGGCGCGTGTGCGCCTTTGAACTCGGTGTACCAACTTTTCGCCGGACTGACCAGCGGCGAGGTGTAATGGGGAAACGAGTGGGCTCGGCGAGTGAATGCGGCGCTGTGGCAGAGGGCTGGCGAAAACAGATTTCCGCGACGGGTGTGTGCATCCAGTCACGGTAGGGCCACAGTATGTCCACTCGACGGGGCATGCCGTGCCCCTACATCTCAACGTGCACCGTCACCCCGTCCGGCAGGTTCTCGTAGCGCAGAAGCAGAGTCTTGCTGCGCGAATGCCACTCGCGCTCGAAGGGGTGATCGGCCCCCGCGCTGTCAAGGATGCTCACGCTCTTCGGCGGCGCGGGAAGCGCGATGCGTGTGCTCGCCGTCGTCGCCGCGGGCCCTTGGGAATGGAAGGCAACCTCGCCCTGACGACTGCGGACGTCGGTGACCCGCGATGCCGAGGCCAGCACCGTCGGGCCGCCGCCGGGCTCGAACGCGCGCAGCAGCGCTACCTGCCCCGGCGCCAGCGTCTTGCGGGCGCCAACGCGAAGCATCGGGTCGAGCAGATCCACCGTCCACCGACGTATCATGACCCGCTCGCCGGTGCCTTCGTCGAGCGCAGCGGCGATGACATACGGGCCGCGATCGAGCTTGAGGTAGTTCCGCTCCCGCCACTCGCCGAGCCGGGCGGCATCCCACGCGCGGCGCAGGACTTCGAGCAGCCGCTCCGGGCCGTCCGCGGAGCGCGCGAACGAGACGGGATGCTCAAGTGCCATGCCAACCACGCCCTTGCCACAGCGATGCGTGCCCGCCGTCGGGGTCAGCCCAAGGCCGAGCAACTCAAAGAGATGGTGCTCCGGTCGATCATAGCCCATCGGCTCAGTGTTCCACCACTCCGGCACGGCATGGTGCGGGTCGCTGCCGTCGCCGACGTACACAAGTGCCCCGCCCGCCTTCACCCACCTCGCCAGCGCCTGATGGGCTTCCACCGACGGCGGCTTCATCAACTCATAGCTCAGCAGAAGCAGCCGGTACGGGGCAAGATAGCCCTTGCGATGCGCATGTTCCATCTGAACCGGATGCACCGGTATACCGCGTTTGAGCAACGGCAGCGCCAGGCCGTAGAACGAATTCGGGTCGGTGGGCGACGGCTCCCCGCGCTGGAACATCATGGTGTCGGACACCAGTACCCCGACGCCCGGCGTCCCGCAGTCCCACGCGATTTGCTCTTGCTTCATGTCGTTGAGCGCGTTGATAATGGTCAGGACTTCCGTCGCGTAGTCCGCGGGGATGCCTTCTTTCCGTTCGGCCGGACCTTGGCCGCGCTGCTTCACGTCCACCTTCGGGTAGCGGCCCTGGAAGATGCGCCGTGGCCACGGCATGACCTCGAAACGCCAGACATCCGGGAAGAGCAGCGACGCCACCACCGTGCGCTCGTAGTTGGCGCCGTAATCGGCCCAGCTATGCTCCGGGTTGTCCTCTACCGGGTCGGCGAGATACCACATCCGCTTGCCGGTCGCACGGACCAGATTGTGCAGCACGCCGTACTCCAGAAACGCGGTCTCGAACGTGCGCTCGCGCGCGACGCCGCGATACAGATTCGGCGTCCGCGCCGTGCCGGTCCACACCTGACCGATGTAGCCGTCGCACGAGTCGAGGGCGGCCAGGCTCGACTCCGGGCTGACGATGCCCCAATGCGCGTAGTTGAGCATGCTGTGGGTGGGGACGTAGCAGGCGATGTTTTTGCCCCGCTCGCGAGCGTACGACTTCACATGCGAGAAGATCCCATCGAGGCAGCGGCGATAGAGCGCGTACTTGAGCTTGCTCGCCATGTACTGCGCGGCGGGGGATGAGTGCGGGGCTTGCCACGGAGTTCCGTAGTAGGCCTCCCATTCGCGCCGGAAGGACGGACTGTAGCCGCCGGCGACCCAGAACTCCGGCTCCTCCATATGCAGGGCGAGCGCGCCGGCATCCACGACCCGCTCGGTACGCTGCTTGAGCATCTCGGTATAGGGCACCGTCGGCACCATGTAGTACACGTCGCCGCCGTGCGAGATCTTCTCACCGTCGCGGCGGACCTGCGCGTCGTCGAGATGCTCCTGACCGTCGAACTTGCCGTAGAGATAGTCCTGATAGGATCCCCACGCGACGCCTGTCATGACGTGCACGCGATAGCCCCGGTCGCGCCATCCCGCCAGGCGTTCGGGCAGCGAGTCGTCAACGCCGTACACCATCGCGACGTCTGACTTGATGTCTATCCGGGGATTGTACGCGGCGCCGCTTTGAAAGCTCGTGCGCTCGTCAGCAGATGCGAACATGGGAATCTCCCCCGCGACGGCGGCGTCAGTCGTCGTGGCCAGGGCGAGGAACATGAGTACGGCGGCGATCAACTCGTGCCTCCCGCGCGAGCACGGCGATCGTGTCGGCGGGCGGCACACGATCGTAGGGTCACAGCCCGCCCCGGCGGGTGAACATGGTGTGCCCATGGAGGGGCCCCGTCGCCGGCGCGGCGGCACGTCAAGCGTCCAGTCTGGTCTCACGCCCTCGGCTCCAAGGGCCACCGCCCACTGTGCAGGCGTTCCAGCACCTGCTGTCGCAGGGCCTGCACGGGCGGCAAGTCGCGCACGATCTTGCCGGGTTCCGACAGCGGCGCCAGCATATTCCGAGCCTCACCCCCGCATCCGCAGCGCATGTCCGCCACCTTCGCCGCCGGCACGACGCGCCGCTCGCCGCACGCCGTGCACGCCAGCAGAGCCTTGCGCCCCGAGGGCTTGCCGCGTTTGGCGAACGGCTGCCCTTCGACCTCAACGATGTCAAGCGCGAAGTTGATGACGGGCGCGTTGCTGATGCTCGTGCCGACGCCGAAGCCGTCCGCCAGCGGCGCAAGTTCCATTATCTGCCACTCGTCGAGCCCGCCGCTCACGAAGATACCGACTTTGTCGTGTCCGCGCAGATCCAGCTCCCACCGCACCTCGCGCAGGATCGCCGCCATGTCGCCGCGGCGCGAATCCGGCGTGTCCAGCCGCACTGCGCTCAGCCTGTCTCCAAGCGCCTCCGCCGCCGCCAGCGCCTCGAACTTCTCATCGCACAACGTATCCACCAGCGCCACTCGCGCGACGTGCGGCGGCGTCACCTTATCGAACAGCTTGAACGCTTGCGCCGCATCCCCCACCACCAGCACCAGCGCATGGGGCATCGTCCCGACCGGCTCCTCGCCGATGAGCTCGCCGCTCTTGACCACGGCGACGCCGTCGCATCCCCCGAGGAATGCGTTGCGCTCGACCATCGGCGCCAGCGCCGGATGCGTCCTGCGCGCGCCGAAGCTGATGACCGTCTTGTCGCGCGCCGCGAGCTTGCATCGCGCCGCCTTCGTCGCCACGCCGGACGCCTGGCACAGCAGACCGAGCAGCGGCGTCTCGTACACGCAGAACTCGGTGTATTCGCCCTCGACGGTGAGTACGGGCTGGCCGGGCTGAAAGAACTCGCCCTCCGCCAGGCAGTTGACGGTCGCGTTGAGTCCGCTTACGAGAGCCGCCGCCTCCTCAACACCCGCGAATACCGCCCACTCATACCCGCGCGGCAGACCCGTCGCGCGCACCTCGGCGAGCACGTGCTTGCGTATCCCCTCGTGCCGCAGCACCTCCACGGTGCGGGCGAAGTAGACGTCCGTCACCTTGCCCGCCTTGATCTCTTCCTCGCTCGCGAGATGGAAGCGCAGTTCCTCGGACTCCGCCATCAATGCCCTCTGCCGCCTACCACGCCCCGAGTTCGCGCAGGATGGCCCGCCGCTGGTCGAGCGAGTCGCGCGCCCACAGCACAAATCCGGGTAGTTCGATCTCGGCGACGACGGCCATCTGCTCTCGCGCTGAGAGGCCGGCTGTGGGCTCGATGAGCGCCATTGCCGCTGGACGCTCCGAGCCGAACGCCGCGCGAAGCTGCGCGCGCGCTCGCACCGGGTCGCGGTACCGGATGCCGCGCGGCAGCATGTGCTTCGCCCAGCCCTGCGAGACCCACGTCCGCCAGTCCTGGCGCACGGGGTCTGCGGTGCGGTTGTCATAATACGCCGGCTCGACGACTGCGAGGACGACCCCGGTGGGCTCGCCGCGGGCGAACGCCTCCGCCGCCGCCTGCGCGACCTCGGTTATCCTTGCCTCTTGCCAACCGACCAACGCCTGCACGAGGTTATCCGGGGTCGCGTAGCCGAAGAGGTCCACGTCCAGGGGATCGGTGCGCCGCTCGTCGAGGTACAACTTGCGATCCGCGTCCGCGTAGCCGAGGAAGTCCACCCTCGACCACCGCGCGAAGTCGAGCACGACGCCGTCGAAGTCATAGCGCGAAGCGAGTTCCGAGACGAGTTCGACGAGCAGTGATTTGACGCGCGGCTCCGCGGGAGAGACGAACGCGCCCGGCCTGCCGGGTTCATCCCCGATGATGCGCCCCTCGGCCGTGCGCTCCAGCCACTGCGGATGGCTCGAGACAGCGGGGGAGGGGCTCCCCGACGATTGCCAGTAGAGCAGATCCAACGCGGCCACGGCGCGCATGCCGCGCCGGTGCGTCTGGCGAGTGAGCAGGGCTGCCGGGTCGGATCCGACGTAGGCATCGTGCTGGGGGAAAATGCGGCTGGGATAGACAGCGCGCCCGTCATAGAAAACCGGCATGACAACCATGTTGAGGCCGGCGGCGTCAAGTGTGCGCACGACCGACGGAATGACCGCCGTGGAACTCGGGGGCGAGATCCAAATGCCGCGCACCGAGGGCACGGGCTGGGCGCGGACGGCCGCGATCGCCCACAGCGCGACCGCCGCGGCAAGGACAGCGCGACGATAGTGGGCTCGTTGCTTCACTTGCGCAGCACCAGCACTTCCTCGAGCCGCGTGAGGTCCACCGTCGGCTCCACGCGAGCGGTCTTCATCGAGGCCGTGTCATCGCCGGTCACGCTGATCACGGTGCCGATGAGGACACCCTTGGGGAAGATGCCGCCCAGACCCGACGACACGACGACATCGCCCGGATGCACGTCGGCGTCCAGCGGCAGGTAGTTGAGCCGGCAGGTGTCACCATCGCCGGTGAGAATGCCGGCATCGCGCGATCGCTGGATCATTGCCCCCGCGGAGCTGTTGTGATCGGTCAGGGGTATGGCGACGGCGGTGTGGGCGGAGGCGGAATAGATGCGCCCGACCAGCCCGGCGTGCCCAACCACGGGCTGCCGGGGGCGGACCCCGTCCGCACGGCCTTTGTTGATGATAATGGCCGTGGGGCCGCGCGACAGCTGCCTCCCGATGACACCGGCGGCGATGCACGGTTCGGGCATCTTCGCCCGGACGTCCATCAGCCCGCGCAAACGCTCCGCCTCCAACGCGGCATCCTCAAGCGCCGCAGTGCGCCGACGCATCTCGGCAAGTTCGATCCTGAGCTGGCGGTTCTCCGCCGCGAGCTCACCGGCTCTCGGCAGCACGGCTGCTGCGTCGTTCAGGCTTTGGCCGACTACGGACAGCGCGCTGAGCAGCGGGGCCGCTGAGGTGACGAGACTGTTCTGGAGCGCCATGCTGCCCGGCGGCTGCGACGCCTGCCAGTATCCGAGCAGCGCCGATGCTGCCAGATATGCGGCCAGGCGCACCAGGTCGCCGCGGCGCGGCCGCAGCGTATGCGAGTCGTACCGGGCCGGTGCCCGGCCCAGGCTGGTCCGTGTGGTGCTCATGCTTCAACCAGGTGCGCGGCTCTTCGACCGAGCCCCGGGACGCTCATCAGGTGGGCACGGAAACCGCGCGAGCATTGGGCATGTGGATGCCTGCGAGCCCTCCTCGTGAAGGCGCGCGCATTGCATCAAGCCGCCAGTCGCTTTCCGCCGCGCGCCGTTCCCGTGGCCTACGACGGGCCGGAGCCGTCAAGCGCCTGCCGCATCACGTCCAGGTTCTCCAGCACCAGCCCGGTGCCCATGACGACGCACGTCAGCGGGTCGTCAACCAGGTGCACCGGCATGCCGGTCTCGTGGGCGATCAGCCGGTCGAGCCCGCGGAGGAGCGCGCCGCCGCCAGTGAGCACGATGCCCCGCTCCATGATGTCCGCCGAAAGCTCCGGGGGTGTCTGCTCCAGGGTTAACCGCACCGCCTCGGCAATGCCCGCGACGGGCTCCTGGATCGCCTCTCGAATCTCGCCGGAGCCGACGGTGATGGATTTCGGCAGCCCCGTCATGAGGTCGCGCCCGCGCACCTCGCACGTGCGCTCCTCCGCGTCGGGCCAGGCGCAGCCGATCAGGATCTTGACCTGTTCCGCCGTTCGCTCCCCGACGAGCAGATTGTGCGCGCGCCGCATGTAGGCGATGATCGCTTCGTCGACCTCGTCGCCCGCGGTGCGGATGGAGCGCGAGGTGACCATGCTGCCGAGCGAGATCACCGCCACTTCGGCGGTGCCGCCGCCGATATCCACGATCATCGAGCCGGTCGGCTCGCCGACCGGCAGCCCGGCGCCGATGGCGGCGGCCATCGGCTCGCTCATCAGCAATGCTTCCCTCGCGCCGGCGCGCAGCGTCGCGTCCTTGACCGCGCGGCGCTCGACCTCCGTGACGCCGGACGGAATCCCGATCAGCACGCTCGGATGCACCAGCGCACGGCGCCGATGCACCTTCGTGATGAAGTACTTGAGCATGTGCTCGGTGATGTCGAAGTCGGCGATCACGCCGTCCTTGAGCGGGCGGATGGCGACGATGTTCTCCGGCGTGCGACCGAGCATGCGCTTGGCCTCTTCGCCGATGGCGAGGATGCGCCGGCTGTTTTGCTCCACCGCGACAACGGACGGTTCGCGGAGCAGGATGCCTTTGCCCCGGACATGGATGAGCGTGTTGGCGGTGCCGAGATCCACCCCCATGTCCCGCGCCCAGCGTACGAACAGCCCTCGCCACGCACGCGCCAAGCTCATGGCTCAGCCTCCGCCGCGCGCCCGTTCGCAGCGCGCGACGCCTCCCATACCGAGATTCCGAAATCCCGCAGCATCTCCACCAGCCGCGCCACGGGCAGCCCGACGACGTTGGAGTAGCAGCCCTCGATTCGCTCGACCAGCACCGCCCCGCGCCCCTGTATCCCGTACGCGCCGGCCTTGTCCATCGGCTCGCCGGTGGCCACGTAGCCCTCGATGTCATCCCGGCTCAGCCGGCGGAAGGTGACGCGCGTCGCCTCGTGCGCGGTGCGCCGCCGCCGCACCGACCCATCCTCAACCTGCACGAGCGCCAGGCCTGTGTACACGTCGTGGGTGACGCCCGACAGGCTCGCCAGCATCTCCCGCGCCTCCGCCGCCGAGGTGGGCTTCCCCAGCACGCGGCCGCCAACGACCACGACCGTGTCGGCGCCGAGCACGAGTCCGTCCCGGACCCGTGCCGCAACGTCCTCGGCCTTGGCCAAAGCCGCCTGCTCGACGAACGAAGCTGGATCCCCAGGTCTCTGCGCCTTTTCCTCACTCACGCCGCTGGGCTCGACCCTGAAGGGCAGCCCGATCTGCTTGAGGAGGGCCTCCCGGCGCGGAGACGCCGACGCCAAGATGATTGGCACGTTGGTGGATGGGTTCGCCATGAAGTAGGGCTATCCTCTTCACGGGTCGGCCATGGTGTAGCGGCGGTAAGACGAGACAACAGCCCGCTCGAAAGGCGCGGCCCAGGACTCAGTTCAGCAGGAATCGGGGGGGCTGGAATCAGCTTCGAGGCGCGAGGATGCCGGCGATGAACAGGATGATGGCAAGTCCCGTCGCCGCCAGCACGGGGATGCCGACCCACAGCTTGGCCGCCGCCGGCCCGACCGGGGACAGCAGGAAGAGCGAATCCGCCACCACCAGCGCCGCCAGGATCACCGAGAGCGCGATGCGGCTGGACAGCGCCGCCTGGTGAGCCAGCACGCGCTCGCTCTCCTCGTCGCTGATGCGCACGCGGAGCGTTCCGCGGCGCAGTTCGCTCAGCACCTGATTGATGCGTTCCGGCAGCGCGCCCAGGTTGCGCGCCATGTCGCGGCCGAAGTCGGCCAGTTCGTCAGCGATGTAGCGCGCGCTCGTGCGCTCGCGCCGCAGTTGCTCGGCGATCGGTGCGGCCGCGTCATCGAAATCGAAGTCCGGATCCAGCTCGTGGCAGATCCCCTCGGTTATCACGAGCGCCTTGCCGAGGTGCGAGAACTCCCACGGGACCGGCGTGCGATGGGTGGACATGAGTTGGACGACGCGAATCAACAGCTCGCCCAGGGGGAACTCGCGGCGCGGCAGGAAGTAGTACCTCGTGAACAGGCGCCGCAGGTCGTGGCGCAGTCCGCTGACATCCTGATGTTCCCCCATCATCCCCATTTCCGCGATCTCGTCCAACGCCGCCTCGGTATCCTGCCTCGCGAGCGCGAGTATCAGGGCGATCAGTGATCTGCGGAAACGCTGGTCGAGACGCCCCATCGTGCCGAAATCCAGCAGCACGAGCGTGCCGTCCTCGCGCACCCACACGTTGCCCTGATGCGGATCGCCGTGGAAGAACCCGTCGACGAACACTTGCTGGAGCATGCACTGGGCGAAGCGGCGCGCCAGATCGGGCAGGTCTATGCCGAGTTCGCCCAGCTCGTCCACCCGGTCAATACGCAGGCCGTTCACGCGTTCCATCGCGAGCACGCGCTCCGTGGTCAGCTCCCACACGACTGCCGGCACCTGCACCCACTCGATGGCCGACAAGTTCTCCCGCAGCCTTTCCGCGTTGTAGGCCTCAATGCGATAACGCAGCTCGTCGCGCATGATGGTCGTGAACTCCGCCGCCAGGGCCGGCAAATCGAAGCGGCGCAGCGCGCGCGACCGCACGTGCAGGAAGTTCGCGGCATCCCACATGATCGCGAGGTCGGTCTCGACCAACCTCGCAATGTCGGGGCGCTGCACCTTCACGACTACGGCCCTGCCATCCCTCGTCGTCGCCCCGTGCACCTGGCCGATAGATGCGGAAGACAGCGGCTCGGGCTCGATTGACCCGAACAGCTCGTCCGGCGGTCGCCCGAGTTCGGCGCACACTTCGGACTCAATCTGACGGTACGGAACCGGCGGCGCGGCGTCCTGGAGCTTGCGTAGCTCAGTGAGGTACTGTGGCGGGAGCAGATCGTGGCGGCTGCTCAAAACCTGCCCCAGCTTGGTGAACGTTGGGCCGAGTTCGCCGAGGGCCATGCGCAGGCGCTCGGCGGGCGACAGAGGATGATCGCGCCCGAGCAGGCGCGTCCGCCACCGACTGACCGGGATGAGCCGGTCGAGCCCGAGCTGGATCGCAACGTACCCGAATCCGTACTTCACGAGGACCCGGGAGATCTCGCGAAGACGGCGCAGGTTGCGTAAGCCTTGGTAGAGACGCATTGATTCACCAGGCGGGCCGGGCGCGGCCGCGCTCCGAGGCCCGACGGATTCACGCCCTCATGCCTCTAGCGCGAGGCTGCGGTCACGCGCTCCGCTCGTGGGGCGGATTACTCCCCGTCGCCCCGGCGTCGAGACGATCGAGGCGCTGCTGCAGCTCTGCGATGTGAGCCCGCGCTTCCCGCAGCTCCGAGCCGCGCGCGAGGTCGGCCTTCTCGATGGCGCGCTCCACCGTTTCCTTGACCAGCGTCTCGAGCCGCTCTTTCTGCTCCTTGCCGCGCTCCATGATGCGGTTCAACAACTGGCGGCCCTCGTCTTTGGTCACCTCGCCTTTGGCGACGAGTTCGTCTATCGCCTTTTGCGCCGCATCCTTGGTCAGCAGGAGCGCCCCCAGGCCCAGGTCAACGGTCCTCGCGAACAGATCGCGCCACGAGAGATGCTCGGCTTCAGACCTCATATCGTTCTCTCCTCTCAGATGCCTGTGATGTTGATCTCCGCGTCGCAGTGGGTGCATTTGCCATCCCTGATTCCCGTCACCCGCGCCGAGAAACCCTGACGCGCGATCACGGTTTCACCACACGAGGGACATTGGGTGTCCTCTCCCCCGGCGTCCATCACGTTGCCGAGGTAGACGTAGTTCAGCTTCTCCGCGGCTATCCGATATGCTTTCCGCAAGGTCGCGACGGGCGTCGGCGGCGCGTCGAGCTTGTATGCGGGATGATAGCGCGAGAAGTGAAGCGGTATCGCCGGGTCGAGGCCGGCGACCCAATCCACGAGCGCGCGCACATCATCCTCGCCGTCGTTGTACCCCGGTATGATAAGATTCGTCAGCTCCACCAGGCAGCCGGCCGCGTGGGCGATCTCCGCGGTGCGCCGCACCGGCGCCGCCCTGCCCTTGCACAGCGTGCGGTAGAAGTCGTCGCTGTAGCTCTTGACGTCTATGTTCAGCGCGTCTATGGCGGGCAGGAGTTCGCGCAGCGGCTCTTCGTTGATGAACCCGTTCGTCACCAGCACCGTCTTCAGGCCGCGTTCGCGGGCAAGCAGCGCGGTGTCGTGGACGTACTCGTACCAGATCAGCGGTTCGTTGTAGGTGAAAGCGAGGCCGACATTGCGCGGCTCGCGCTGCGCCATCTCGACCGCCTGCTGCGGCGTCAGCGTGCGCGTCGGAACCGCCTCCTGAGAGATCTGCCAGTTCTGGCAGAAGTCGCACGCCAGATTACAGCCCAGCGTTCCCAGGGACAGTATCCACGAGCCGGGATGGAAGTGATAGAGCGGCTTCTTCTCTATCGGGTCGAGATTGACCGACGTCACCTCCGAGTAAGTGAGGGCGTAAAGCGTGCCGTCGCGCTGCTGCCGGACGCGGCAGACGCCGGTCTTGCCGTCCGCGATGCGGCACTCGTGCGGGCAGAGGCGGCAGCGGATGCGCCCGTCCGCGGGCGGATCGTAAAACATACAGACCTTGCTGTTGTGCTGTGACGCGTCGGTCACGATGGTATTCCCGCCGCCGCACTGGTGCTGTGCCGTGATTATACCGAAGCGCGGTCGGCCGAACAAGCGCTCGATTGTGCCGCGCGCGCCCCAACCGCGCGGGTCCGGTGCGAGCCCGCTTCCCCTGGCGGCTCGGCTCGCGGCGCAACGCCGGATGTCGCCGTCGGCAGGATGTCGGTCGCCGGCGCTTAAGAGCTATGATGTCCGGAGCATCCGCCGCGCGGAATTACGATACGACGCATCCGCAAGCTTCGACTGAGCACCTCCAGTCGAATGGACATGAAGACACCGATCAAGGTCGCCGTCTGCCAACTCGACACGCGCATGGGCGCGACACGCGACAACGTCGCGCTGGCACTACGCATAGCCGAGCGGGCAGTCGCAGCGGGTGCTGGCTACTTGCTTTTTCACGAGAACATGGTGCACGAATACCCGCCCAATGCTGCCGATGCGGCGGAGCCCGTGCGCGGCGCGGTCACCGACCGCTTCGCGGCGTTCTGCTCGGACCACCGCGTCCGTCTCGGCTTCGGCATGACGATGCGCGCCGCGCCGCGACCATTCAACGCCGCGATCTTCATCAACGCGCGCGGCAAGATCGCGGCGACGTACGCGAAGCGCAGCCTAGTCACCCGCGCCGCATATGAAACCTACATGGCCCGGCTTGAGGGCCGGCCGATCGATATGACGGGGCACGAACGGCTGCTCGAAGATGAAGTGTTCCAACCGGGCACAGCGGATCTCGTCTTCGATTGGGACGGCATCCGCGCCGGAGTTCTCATCTGCGCCGACACCGGACGCGACGACTACTGGGCCACGCTTGCGGCGCGCCGGGCGGCCGTTCTGTTCTGCCCCTTCAACAACCCGGGCCTGCGTCTCTACCATCCCAGGATCTTCGACCAAATCAAGGCGCTCGGCGGGTACTTCGTGGGGGCCAATCGCGCTGGCTCGTACCCGATGGGATTGCCCGGGCGGGGACAGAGCTTTGTCGCGGATCCGATGGGCAACGTCATCGCCGATTGCGGCGGCGGGGTCAACACCTTTGCGGTAGCCGACCTCTCGCTTGACGCCGACGGGAGGCCATGAGCCGGTCGTCTGCACACGCCGCGCGCCCGGCGGAATTAGGAGTGGAAACCTGATGACACTCTCCTACGGATATCTTCCCCTCTTTGACCCGCGTCATGGGCGGACGGTGATCGAACCGCTCGAGCCGGGAACCGGCTGGTGGGCGGGAGCATGCAGCGCCCTGTGGGATGACGAGCGGCAGTGCTTCTACCTCTACTATCGGCTCCGCCGCCCGCGCGAGTTGGGCCGCGGCACGGACTGCCGGATCGCGCGCAGCGCCGACGGCGTGCAGTTCGAGGACGTGTGGGCGGCGACCAAAGGTGACCTCCACGCGGAGTCCGTCGAGAAGGCCGGCCTCGTTAAGACGCCGGACGGCCGTTTCCGTCTCTACATCAGCTACGTCACTCCCGAGGAAGGCAAGTGGCGCATCTCAATGATGGAAGCAAGCCGGCCGGAGGACCTGTCGCCGGCCGCCGCACGGCCGATCCTCGGGCCGGAAGACATCGGCGCGGAAGGAGTGAAGGATCCGGTCATCCTGGCCGTGGGCACGGGGTGGTACATGATTGCTTCCTACGCGCCGACCCCGCAGGCGGCGGACGACCACGCCGCCGAAATGCACGCGACGGCGGACATCTACGCGACCGGCATCACGAAATCACACACCGGCCTTGCGGTAAGCATGGACGGGGTCAAGTTCCACTGGCTCGGCGACGTGCTGTCGCCGGGCGATGGGTGGGACGCGTACGCCGCGCGCGTCAGCGCGGTCGTCCACCGGCCACCGCTGTTCGTCGCGTTCTACGACGGC
>CP070648.1:2803752-2813876 GCA_020354555.1 Armatimonadota bacterium
CGGCCATCCTGGAGCGAGTGGATCGCTCCAAAGGCAAGTTGTACCTGGAGTTCGGCGGCAAGCTGACCTACGACCTCCATGCCGCACGGGTCTTGCCCGGCTACGACGCCAACGTCAAGATGCGCCTGCTGCAGGGGCTCAAGGATCAGATCGAGGTCATCTTCTGTGTCTACTCAGCCGACCTGGAGCGGGGCCGCATCCGCGGCGACTTCGGCATCACCTACGATCTCGCAACACTTAAGTCCATCGACGACCTCCGCGATTGGGGCATCAAGGTCTCCTCTGTCGTAGTGACGCGGTTCCATGAAAGCTCCGCCTCCGCGCGTCTCATGGAGCAGTTGGAGCGCAAAAGCATCGCGGTTCACACTCAACCCGAGATCCCCGATTACCCCAATGCGGTGGACCTCATTGTCTCCGACCACGGGTACGGGCGGTATCCGTACATCGAGACCCACGCCCCCATCGTCGTCGTGACCGGCACTGGGCCCGGCAGCGGGAAACTCTCGACGTGCCTCTCACAGCTCTACCATGATCATCGCCGCGGCACCGCCTCAGGCTATGCCAAGTTCGAGACCTTCCCCATCTGGGATCTTGCAGTTGACCACCCGGTCAACCTCGCCTACGAGGCCGCGACGGCCGACTTGGGCGATATCGTCGTGATTGATCCGTTTCACCTCCAGGCATACGGGGTGACAGCAACCAACTACAACCGCGACGTGGAGAGCTTCCCCATCCTCAAGGCTATCCTCGACCGCATCGCGGATGGCGGCCGCGGAGCGCTCCTGTACCAGTCTCCAACCGACATGGGCGTCAACCGGGCCGGTGCGGGGATCATGGATGACCGCGTGGTACGGGAGGCGGCCACGCAAGAGGTCATCCGGCGCTACTTCCGGCACCTCTGGGAATGGCGCCGCAGCTTGTGTCCCCGCCAAACTGTCGAGCGCACCGAAAACCTCATGGCACGGCTGAGGGTGGTACCGACCGATCGGCCGGTCGTCGAGCCGGCGCGCGAGGCGGCGGCTGAGGCTCAGCGCAGGCAACGCGGGAAGGATGGCTTCTACTGCGGCGCCGCCCTGCAGCTCCTGGACGGCACCATCGTCACCGGCAAGAACTCCGACCTCTTCCATTCCGCGTCGGCCGCCATCATCAACGGCATCAAGCACCTCGCCGGCATCCCCGCCGGCATTCACTTGCTGCCCGAGAACGTCATCCAGAGCCTGACCGATCTGAAGGCCAATTACCTGGCCTCCAGCTCGCCCAGCCTCAACGTGCAAGAAGTCCTCGTCGCCCTCGGTATCAGCGCCGCAGGCAACCCGGCGGCCAAGGCCGGGGTGGACATGCTGCCCAGGCTCCGTGGAGCTGAGATGCACCTCACCCACGAGCCTGGGGCCGGGGATGAGACGGGCATCCGCAAGCTCGGCATCTCGGTGACCACCGATGCCGAGGCCACGTCACGAGACTACTTCCTCCGTTAGCCTGGATTATTGATACGGTACGGCGGTCGCCGCGAAGACAGTTGCGTGAGCGCCCGGCCGCTGCGCGGGGATGATCTACATCGCGCGTCGCGCGATTCCGGAGCGCGGCTTGACCGCGCCAATGACGCTCATAGTCCGAATCATGCACATGGCCGCGACTCGTCATGAATGATCCGGGGTAACGCAATCATTTCGTGAGAGTCCGAAGGTCCGGCACTGTTGGGACAAGTCGTCGGCCCTCAGCGTCGGTGGGACGAATCCGTGGGTGAATCACAGTACACCCCGGCTGTCCCTGGACCCCATCTTGCGCCGTCCCCGCGAGCCGTCGGAACCGCTCGCGCCCAGCCGCCAAGATTCGAATCCGAAGCGTTCTTCCACGCGCCAGAGTCGCGTCCCTGCGACAGGGTGGAGTAGGAACACACGCTCATTCAGCGAAAACCGCACCATGCCGAATGTCCCAAGAACGCGGAGGACGTGCAACTTGAACATCGACAAACTGAAAGAGCGGCTTTTCGAGTTGTTCCCCCAAACTCTCCTTGAGAGCATTCCGGATGATGAGTGGGGCATTCACATTCCCGCCGGACTTTCCGCCATCTCCAAGGTGGGTTGCGCCACTTCCTTGTCGCCTTGGGTAATTGAAGACGCGAAACGGTGCGAGGTGGACTTCCTTGTTACTCACCACGATGCGTGGGATTTCTTGTACGACATGAGAACACAATGCCGGGACATGCTGAATGCCTCGGGCATAGGCCACCTTTTCGTCCATCTACCCCTGGACGGGAGCGAGTTCGGCTGCGGTGCTTCTGTCCTGGAATCCGTTGGCTGCGCACGCGTTGAGCGATTCTGCGAAGAGTCGAGGATCTACTGCGGTCAGATTGGTGAACTGCAGAGAGAGACGGACTTCGGCGATTTTGAGGCCGCGTTGACCCGCGAGCTTGGCGAAGCTCCGCGGTTTAGCTGGGACAGCGGTGCCAAGGTGAAGCGCGTTGCCGTCGTCACCGGAGGCGGATGCAACACGGACTACGTCAAAGACGCTCTGGAACTGGGATGCGACACGTATGTCACGGGTGAGTATAACCTCTATCTGGGCATGTTCGCACGAGGACAGCGCATTAATTGTCTCGTCTATTCGCACACGGCGACGGAGGCCAAAGGCCCGGAGAATCTGGCGAACCGCCTCGTTGACCCCGGAATTCCCGTCGTCAGACTGAATGAACCGCGTCTTTAACCGGCGCGTTGGTCCTCAACGATTGCGGCACAGATCCGGGGATGAACTAAGGTACTGGTCGGGTCTCCGTGCTCTTGTATCTTGTTCCGTCCGCGCGAGCTTGCGATAGGTCTCACGCCCGGCCACCAAGGTGCCGCACATGAAGCACTTCCCCGCGCGCCAGGACCGCCTCCCCGCGGGCGAAACGGAGGATGGGATGGTGGACCGTGCATGATGGAAGCGATAACCTTCCCGCCGGTACGGATCCCAGCCCAGGCAGTCGTTGCGGGTTGGTGGCGGGGACCCGCTGTGAGACCTTCGGCAAAAGACTCGCCACGGCCGCGGTGCTGAGACTGATCTACGCGGCAGGAGCGCGTGGCAGAAGGCCGTGCTGCATCTTGCCAGCATGATTGTGTGCGCGCCCAGGTGGGTACCACCTCTTGCGAAACGCCACAAACGTCACACTCGTCATCGCAGCTGGCGGCAATCCCGCCACCTGCGCGACACCTTAGCCGCGCGAGGTCATCCCGAGCTTTCTCGCAGGAGGTGCTGTGCAGCCAAAGGAGACTTCGTCAGGAGTGGATCAAGAACGGGGAGCGCCCCAGTGGGAGCATGCCAGAATCTGCGGGTGACCATCAACGGTCCGATGCTGGCGAAAGCGGCCGCGCTATCCACCGGCAAGCCGGTGTGGATGATGCGCAATGCCACCGTCACCACCTGCACGTTGAACCTCAACGTCGTTGATACGCTGATCCTGCGGTAAGTTGGTTTCGAAAAACTCCTGAGATCGCAGGCTGCTTTGTCTTGCGGTTCACCGACAGTCAATATGGTGAACCTTATTCTCTGAAATGAGCGGAGGGTCCTATGGCAAAGTCAGTCATCATTGTCGGCGCCGGGATCGCCGGATTGTCCGCCGGGTGTTATGCGCGGATGAACGGGTACCCGGCGACGATCTTCGAAATGCACAACAGACCCGGGGGCCTGTGCACCGCGTGGACGCGCAAAGGCTATACCTGGGACATCAGCATGCACCTGCTGACCGGCTCAAAATCCGGTGCCTTGCACCAGATGTGGCGCGAGCTGGGCGCGGTGCAGAACCGCCGGTTTGTGTACCACAAAGCGTTGGTACGCGCGGAAAGCGGCGAGAAGAGCGTGGATTTTTGCGCGGATACGCGGCGGCTCGAGGAGCAGTTGCTGGCGATCTCGCAGGCCGATGCCGGACGCATCCGCGAATTCGTCCGCCTGCTCGGCGGAAGAAGCATAATCGGCCTGATGTCCCTCGACGCTCCCGGCATGTCCGGCGGATTGAGTAAGCTGAAGATGCTGTTGGCCACGCTGCCGCTACTCGGCACGTTCAGGAAATACGGCAAGATGACATTGCAGGAATTTGCCGCCGGATTTCAGGACCCGTTTCTGCGCGAGGCGATCCGCCTTTCCATCGATAGGCCGGGCTGGCCGATGCCCGACTATCCGATGATGGGCGCGACGGGTCTTCTCACCTCCGCGTTGACCGAGGCCGGCGTGCCGATCGGCGGGTCGCGGCAGGTGATCAACGCCATTGCCGACCGCTACCAGCGCCTGGGGGGCGAGGTGCACTTCCGCTGCAAGGTCAGAGAGTTGATAGTCGAGGACGACCGGGCCTGCGGCATCAGACTGGAAGACGGCACAGAGCAACGGGCGGATATCGTCGTCTGGGCTGCCGATGGCCACACGCTGCTCTTCGACATCCTGGGCAGTCGCTATCTGAGTGACGAGCTGCGCGCGCGCTACCAGGAATGGCGCGTGGTGAGGCCAATGGTGCACGTCATGCTGGGCGTGGCGCGCGACATGTCGCAGGAGCCCTGCCGCCTGACGTTCAAAACCGACAAGCCCATCGCTATCGCCGGGCAGGCATTCCCGTGGCTGACCTTTATTCATCACGGCTTCGACCCAACCTCGGCGCCGCAAGGCAAAACGGCGGCCGAGGTGTGGTACGACACCGATTACGCGTACTGGGAGAAGCTCTACCAGGATAAACCGGCTTACCAAGCGGAAAAGCAGCGCGTCGCGAACGAGACGATTGCGGCGCTGGACAAACGCTGACCCGGCCTCGCCGAGCAGGTGGAGGTGGTGGACGTGCCGACCCCGGCAACGTATCACCGGTATACCGGCAACTGGCAGGGCTCACCTGACGGCTGGTATATCACGCCGAAAAACATGGGCTCACCGGCCATCCTGACGCTGCCGGGTCTGCAAAGCCTGTATATGGCCGGACAGTGGACAGCGCCGTTTACCGGTACCGTGATCGCGGCGTTAACCGGACGACAAGCCGTGCAGTTGCTCTGCCGGGCGGACAGCAAGCCGTTCCGCACGACAACCGAGCTCTGACAATGCCGCGCCGGAAGACCGCATGATCCACCACCGCATACCGGTAGGCAGGGCACTTGCTGCGCTACGCTTCCGAGGATTAACTCAGGGCGTGGCTGCGACAGGCGGCGGGACGGATTCGCGGGGAGCGGTCAGGCGAGTTGGTAGTGCACCCGCGACTGCCGCAAGACGGGTTATCGCTTCTGTACCAGCCTGGTGGGCCGCGCAGGATGGAAGTGATAGCCTTCCCGCCGGTGCGAGTCGCGGCCGAGGTAGTGGTCGCTGGGGCGTAGCGGCGGCCTGCTACGGAGCGATGCATAACGTACTGGCGGCGTGGCTCCTCAGACGGTGGGCGTTGGCAAGGAATGGGGGTCGCGCAGACGCGCGGGAGTAGTCTAACGTTGGCTCTGCAGCCGTGCAGCCGCTCGGCAACGTCGCTGCTAAGGCCAGGCGCGACCCCGTGGCTCCATGGGCCGCCCGCAGCGGGGGGTCGAGGGCGGAGCGCTGGCGTTTGTGATACTGCTGTCGCTGTCCGGGAGAGAAGGCGCAAGTCCGGGATCACGTGCGTCCGATGGTCTTTCTGCGGCGGGGCCACCCCTGGAAGCACGAGGCATTAGGCCGTTTTCGTCATATTCAGCTCGCGGAACACCCCTGCCCCTGACGGGCACCGCCGTGGCAGTCTGATCCCTGGTTCTGGCTTACCACCGCACAAGGGTAAAGCCACCTTTCCGGAGAAACGAAAACCAATCTCCGGACCCTATTGTCATGCCATTCCTCTGTCCGCGCCGAGCGGAAGGCTGGGGTGCTAGATGGCCGAAGTTGGACATCGTTCCCCGGAAGAGACGCTGCATTCCCTCACCGCCGCCGTGGATGCCGCACCGGACGGCGTCGCGTTGGTCGATTCAGATCTGCGGTTTGAATACGTCAACCGGGCTCTCTGTAGACTCATCGGGCATGAACGGAGCGAAGATCTGCTGCGCCGACCCGCGACGGATTTCCTCGGTGAAGATGACTTGCGGCTCGCTGCCGACCACGTTATGGAGGCACGCGAAGGCAGGCCGGAGGTCTTCGAGACGTCGCTGCACACGAAAGACGGGCGCACCGTCCCGGTCGAGGTCAGTATCTCCACGGTGCGCCGTGACAGCCGTCCGGCCCACGCCTTCCTGGCTATCGTTCGCGACGCGACCGAACGCAAGCAAGCGGAAGCGACGCTGCAATTCAAGAATGCGCTCCTCGAAACTCAGCGCGAGGCCAGTATTGACGGGATCCTGGTCGTAGACGGCGCGGGGAAGATGATCTCCTTCAACCGGCGGTTCGTCGAGCTATGGGGGATTCCGGATGACGTTATTGCGACCCGCTCTGACGAGCGAGCGCTCCAGTCGGTCACCGACAAGCTCGCTGACCCGCAGGCTTTTCTGGCGCGCGTTCGGTATCTCTACGAGCACCGCGAGGAGACAAGCAGAGATGAGATACCGTTGCGCGATGGGCGCACCTTCGACCGCTACTCGGCGCCGGTAATCGGTGCCGACGGCACCCACTACGGCCGCGTCTGGTACTTCCGCGATATCACCAAGCGCAAGCAGTCCGAAGAGGCGCTGCAGCGGGCCCGCGACGAGGCGGAGGCGGCGCGGGCGCGTGATGTCGAGATTGGCGCGCGTATCCAGCAGGCCCTGCTGCTTGGCCCCACTCCGACCGCGCCTGCGGACTTCCAGATCGCGGCGCTGGCGGTCCCGTCGTCGGGGATCGACGGCGATTTCTATGAGTTCATGCTGCATCCCAATCGCTGTCTGGATATCATCTTCGGCGACGTGATGGGCAAAGGCGTGCCGGCAGCCTTGCTCTCCGCCGGCACGAAGACCGAGTTCCTTCGCAGCCTTGCCCACCTGCTGGTCGGTTCCCCGCCTGGGTACATTCCGGAGCCTGCGGACATCGTCAACCGCGTGCATCAGGTGCTGACGCCACACCTGCTCAGTTTGGACAGCTTCGTCACGCTGTCGTATGTCCGCTTTGATCCGCTGGCGGGTAAGGTGACACTGGTGGACTGCGGCAGTACCAAACTCATCCGCCGCGCCGGGGATAGCGGCCGCCTTGACTGCCTTTCCGGCTTCAATCTGCCGTTAGGGGCCGCAGCCCCGGAGGTCTACGCGGAGGTCACCTTTGACTACGCGCCCAATGACCTGTTCGTGCTTTACAGCGACGGGGTGACCGAAGCCCGGAACCCGGCGGGGGATGAGTTTGGTCTGGAACGGCTGTGTGATCTGATCGCCCGACAGACTGACCTGAGTTCCCAGCGGTTGGCGGAAGCCATCCGCAAGACAGTCACGGGTTTCGTCGACTCCCGTCCGCTGACTGACGACTTGACGTGCGTCGTGCTCAAGATGATCCAGGTGCAGGTGGACGACGGCCTGTTGTCGGGCGATGAGTTAGAGGTCGCCAGCGGCCCCAAGGAGCTCAGACGGATCCGCGCTTTCGTGCGGGGCTGCTGCGAGGGGCGCGGCGGCTGTGGGATGGGTGAGCACGATCTGGACATGTTGGAGCTGGCGGTCAGCGAGGCGGCGAGCAATATCATGCGCCACGCGTATCACGGACGGCCGGATCGACGCATCCTGATCGGCATCGATGCAGGTCGGGAGGTGGTGAAGGTCCAATTGACGCATGACGGCGACCCGTTTGCCAACGGCGAGCAGACCCCCGATCCATTAGCTGAGGGGCCTTGGGAAAGCGGATTCGGCCTTTTCATCATCCGCCAAGCAGTGGACAGGGTGGATTACGGAGAAGACGAACTCGGCAGACAGTATATCCGGCTCAGCAAGCGTGTTCACGTATAGGTGGAGGGTACCATGCCATTCGAGGCTGAAGATGTCGACGGTATCCTGATCGTTACGGCGCCATTCATGGAGCTCGACGCAAGCACGGCTGACGATTTCAAGCAGACGCTTGCACCGATAGTCAGCGGACACGCGAAGGTGGCAGTGGACCTCAGCGGCGTTCGGTTCATGGACAGCGCTGGCTTGGGAGCGATACTCTCCGTCTGTAAGACGGTGAGAGCCGGCAACGGTCGCTTTTGCGTATTCGGCCTGACGGAAGCAGTCAAGGCGTTGTTCGATCTCGTCCGTGTGCACAGACTGTTCGCAGTGCACGAAGATCGGGAAACAGCCGTGCGCGCAGACGATGATGAGGGGGAAGCGCGCGGGCCCTCATGAGATCAGTCATCTGCACTCGCGATCGAAGAGGCACTTGTCCACGATATCGGTGATCTTCGCAGTGCCGACACAAATGTGGGTGTCTGCCGCGCCGTAGTACAACTTCACAGTACCGTCGTCTTCTACGATGGCACCACACGTAAACACCACGTTTCCTACGTCTCCGACTCGCTCATAGAGCTCCCGCGGGCTGAGGATTGGCACGGCGCTACGAGCAAGCACGGTCGCCGGATTCTCCCGGTCGAGCAGGACTACCCCGATGCGATAGATGGGTCCGGAGTTTGTGTTCCTGACGCCGTGATAGATCTCCAGCCACCCGTAGTCGAGTTCGATGGGGGGCGCGCCGGCGCCGATGCGGTCCGAATCCCAGTATCCGGATCGAGGCGTCATTACCACCTCCGAGTCGTACCAGGCAATGAGATCGTCGGAGTAGGAGATCCAGATGGCGCCGTTGGCGCCGCTAAATGGTCTGTCCAGCCGGGCGTACCGTCCGTTTATCTGCTTGGGGAAGAGAGCTGCGTTCTTGTTGCTCGGCTCCGATATGAGCGCGATTCGCTCGTAGGTCCGGAAATCCGTCGTCTTGGCCAGAGCGAGTCTCGGGCCGTGATGGGAGTAGGCCGTGTACATGATGTAATAGACGCCGTCCATCGGTGTGATGCGCGGATCCTCGACGCCGAGTTCCTCGTATGTTCGGAACGGCTCATCCTGAGAAGGCGTCATCACGAAATCAGGCTCCACCGTAAAGGAGTAGCCATCCGGGCTTCTGGCAAGAGCGAAGATCGAGCGTCCCGCGAGGTTCTCGACGCGCAATAAGAGTATATACTCTTGACCGAATCTGGTCGCCGCGGCGTTGAAGACGGTGTTACACGGAAACGGCAACTTCTCGAGGGTCAGAATCGGGTTGCCGGGATAACGGTCCACAACATTTCTGCCTGACGAATACGGCATCTGGGCCTCCGTTCCCCTGGTCAGACGCACAGACCACTGCACTGGGTGTCGGTCGTCAGCGGCGCTCGCACGAATCAGGCGTCAAGGTGGGGGCCCGATGTTCCTGCTCCTGCACCTTGTGGCCCTAACGAGCTTGCGATCGTCCTCGCGCCTGGCCACCAGGATCCGAATCCGAAGCGCTTTTCGCCAAGCCAGGATGGCTTCCCTGTGCGGCAGACGGCGGACGGTGTGGTGGGCCGTGCAGGACTCGAACCTGCCGCCCCCGGATTAAAAGTCCGGTGCTCTGCCCGATGAGCTAACGGCCCAGTCCAGCGAACAGTGGACGGTGGATAGAGAAAGAGGCGCGAATACGCGTCAGCACATAAAGTCTATCACGGTCGGCTGCAGCGGGTCAATGCTGATCGGCGCGCGATGGCAGCCCACAACGACCGTCCGGGCGGCGTCTCCTCAATCGGCGGCTCGACGGCGACCCGGCGCGCATCATCGGTGCGCGCACGCGCAACCGGCGCCCACGCACCGGAGCCCTCTTACGCGCCCGGTCCTACCTCAGCCGGTTTCCGGCGGCTGAATCGCTCCTGAAGGTCGTCGAAGATGGTGTACACCACCGGCACCATGAGCAGGGTCAGGAACATCGAGCTGAGCAGCCCGCCGATGGCCGCGATCGCCATGGGCGCGCGCATCTCGGCCCCCTTGCCCAGCCCAAGCGCGATGGGCAACATGCCGAAGACCGTCGCGAATGTGGTCATGAGAATGGGCCGCAGCCGAATCGGCCCGGCGCGCAGAATGGCCTAGTTGCGCTCCAGCCCGCGCCCGCGCAGCGTGTTCGTGTAGTCCACGAGCAGGATCGCGTTCTTGGTCACCAGCCCCATGAGCATGACCACGCCGATGAGTGACATGGTGTTGACCGTATCGCCGGTCAACCACAACAGCACGGCCGCGCCGACA
>CP070648.1:2813976-2817503 GCA_020354555.1 Armatimonadota bacterium
CACCATGTGCTCCACGAAGTGGACGAGTCCGCGCTGGTGAAGCGTCTCGTAGCGGCGTCCCAACTTGACGCCCGCGATAAGACTAATGGAGCCCGAGCCCGGGCGAGACTTGAGCCAGACCTCGAGGCCGTTATCGAGGGCCATGCGTTCGGGCTGAATGGCTTCGTTAAGCGAGGAGGCATGGAGTGGACACGACGCGAGCATGAGGCTCGCAAGGGTGCAGGTAGCCAGCCAGCGCGTCAGGGCGAGCATGAGGGATGATTTCACCGCGCGCCGCCGCGTCACCTTCGGCAGCAACGCCCGCGGCATGGCTCTTCGCAGCCGCGCTGTCTCACACGGCCTCAGCGCCCGCTGCATCCGCGACGGGGGATGCTCAAGCCCCCGAGTATCTCCCGCACCGCCACCCTTCATCGAGCATCGCGAGGAAGTTCGCGACCGGCACGTAGTTCGCCACCGTGTTGCCCGACCCCAGCGCCCACCCGCCGCCCGGCGCGCATTTCTCGATGCACGTCCGCGTGTGCGCGCGCACCTGGTCTTCCGTGCCCCGCGCCAGCACGTCCATGTCCACGCCGCCCAGCAGGCCGATGCGCTTGCCCCACTTCTCCTTCGCCTCCCACACCGGCATGATGACATCCTCGAATGAATGCTTGGCGTCAATGCCGATATCGTCAATCAGCTCATCCATGATGCCGTCGAGCTTCCCACATGAATGCAGCAGCACCGGCTTGCGGTTGCGATGCGCGATCTCGCACATCCTGCGCTGCGCCGGGAATACGTATGTCCGCAGCACCTCCGGCGACGCGAGGGACCCGTTCTTGTACCCCATGTCGTCATTCAGCCACTGCGCCCCGACGAAATCCATGCTCGCGGTGTTCTCGACGACCCGGCACAGGATGTCGCCCACGCGTTCGGCGACCGCCGCGACCAGATCCGGCTGATCAACCAGCGCATAGCTGAACGTTTCGAATCCCATCAGAAACGTGAGGTTCTCCAGCGGCCCGCCCGGAATCGTCGCCGTCGCTTTCATCCCGTCCGGCAGCGCGCGCCCGACCGCCTCGAGGCTGCGAAACGCCGCCGGCGTCACCTCCGGCCACGGGTATGCCTCGAACTCCGCCCAGGTCGCGATCGGCCCCTTCGCCTCGTTCACCCACCCGCGCTGGCCGCGCGACAACGCGGCTGTGTCCTCCGCGCTCAGCCCCGGGCATGTGAATCCGATGTCCGTCCCTTGGCTGACGTAGTCATAACCCAGGTCGCGCCAGAAGGCCACGCGCCATGCCGCGTGTGCGTCCACATCATCGGGTTCCGCCGGCGGCGGCCCTTGGATCGCGGACATGATCTCGCCGTCGTGAAACAGCTCGGCGAACGGCACCCGGTCCGGCTCACCCGTGCGCATCACGACCCCGAGGAATCGCTCGAAATCCGGCGTCGGCTTTGTCATCTCGCCTCCGTTCACATGTTCCCGCGTATCAGTCGCCTCGGGCGCCGCGGTTTCGCCGCTGCTCCACGCTTACCCGCGTGCGCCGCGGCCGCGATGGTATGTCCTTCACCGCCTGCGCCAGTTCCTTCTCAATGCGCTCCATCTCCGCGCGGCCCGGAATACACTCGAGCGCGATGCGCAGCCCGCGCTCGGCGCGGCTCGCCGTGAAGTGAATCCCGAAGACGATGCCCAGCTCGTCGAGCACCCGCGCCATGTGCTTGCGCACGTCGCGCGCCCGGTCGTCCGCCAGGTACGCGCAGTCCGTGACGAAATGCGTGTGAACGAACACCCTCTCGCGCCGCAGGATCTTCAACCCCCGTCATCCGTCTGTCCAGCAAGTGACCGATATGCGATTAGGCCTGCAACGACCTGAATGCCGCGATCAGTCCTTCACAGTGAGCGGAAACCACCAGCTCCACGTGCGTCCGGTGGGCGTCAGCACCAACTCGTTGTAGTCCTCCCAATGCGGCTCGCCACCGCTCCAGAATTCGATGCAGAACCGCGGCCCCTCTCTGAGGTGCTCTCGTATCCCCGCCCACAGGCGCAGTTCGCCCAGGATGCGCTCGCGCTCTTCGCTCGGCCGTTCGTAGGCAAACTCGAGATCAGACTGCTGGATCCCATGAAGCAGTACCTGCGCCTGCGGCAGCAGCGTCTCCGGCAACTCAGTGTTGATGTGAATCCCGGCGCGTTCCGCCCGAATGCGCAGCCCCGGCGGCAGCATTGCGTAGAGCTTCAAAGCATCGTACGACGTGTCTCGCAGCTTCGCGGCACAATTGAGCGGCGATTCGCGGTGTCCAAGCTCAGGGGCGCCTCGGTAGCTCGTCGCGCTGATGTTGCGCGCCTGCTCCGGTGACAGGTTCGACACCAGGTACAGGTAATCATCCACGGTGATGCGCTTCTCGCCATGGGTGCGCCGTATCCATTCGTTGAGCACCGACGCCGGTACTTCCTCGGCGTCATCCACGAACCACAGGAGGCTGCGCACGCGGAAGAAGCCGCCGTCCTTGGTACAAGCACTCGCGCGCTGCCGGACAATGCGATCGAGCGTGTACTCCGGATTCGCATCAATGCAGTACGCTTCGTTCTCATCCCGGATCGCCGGGTAGGTCGGCGCCAAGCGCGTGTCTCGCGGGCCGGGGAAGCCAGCGAAGATGCTGCGCGTCCAGTAGCAGTCTGCCACCAGGTTAACATCCAATCGCTCGGCGACCTCGAGCAGGAGCAAGGGTAGTTGCCACTTGCCTCCCGCCGGCGTGAGGGCGATCGGCACGAGTTCACGGCTCGCGTGGACTCGAGTTGGCGCGTCCCCGACCCGAGCCCACTCCGGCACCACTTCCGTGCCCTCGTTGCGGGCCTTTGCCAGCACGTCTATCCCGCACTCCGTCTCCAGGCGGCGCAGCCGCTCGTACCTTTCAGTGTACAGTTCCCCGGATGGCGGCTGGTCCTCATATTCGGCGACAGCATCAGCGCACGAAGACCACAGCGTCCACCCCGGCCGCAAGTGGAAATACGTCAACCTCTTGATGAGATTTTGGGCAGGCTGATCCGAAGCGGTGATCAGGAGATAGCCCTGGAACGCCCATGGGAAGCCGACCTTCTCCACCCGCCCGTACAGGAGTCGCGCCGTATCCCATGACCAATCCTCGTCTCGCTGTCGCTCCTCCATGCCCACGCGTTCCCGGCGAAAGCCATCCTTCACTGCCTCCTGGAGCTCCGCGGACAGCTCGACGAACGGGATTGCGACGACGCCGCCGTCAAACAGAGTGTCGAACGCCGATTGAGTCAGCGCGCCGAACGAACGGCACCGTTCGTACATCAGCGTTGCCATCGCCGCCGCGTCCGGATCTACACTCGCCACCTCGCGCAGCTTCTCGGTGGGATCCATCGCGGCCGCAATGGCATTCCTCACGGTGCGGCGGTAGCGTCCGTCGCGCTCGGCGAAGTAGCGTGCGCGAAGGTCGTGCGCAAGTTGCGCCCGCGCCTCGCTTTGCACGAGGTGGTAGCGCGGGTGCTCCTGCGGCCCCTGCCTCCACATGAAGTCAAAGAGCACGGC
>CP070648.1:2817603-2841595 GCA_020354555.1 Armatimonadota bacterium
GAAGAGTCACACCAACAGCCTGGTCCCGCTTTTTGCCAAAGGCGCGGGGGCGGAGGCGTTCACCGAGGGCGTTATCGGCACCGACCCCCGGCGCGGTGAGTACGTGGACAACACCACCGTGGCCAAGGTGATAATGACGGCACTCCGGTAGGCGCGAACCATCTGCGGCCGCCCGTTGGCAAGCACCGGTTGAGCTTCGAGCCCTTCGAGCAGGTCATAGCGGTTTTCTGGGCTTGCCTCAGGTGCAACCGTCACCCCCAGCCCCATCTGGCTCCTCCCGCCCGATATCTTTTCCGCCCACAGGGAAGCGAGGCTGGCGCGGAGAAAAGCGCTTTGGGTGTGGACAGTAGTGGCACGACGCGAGCGCTACCGACAGCTCGCGCGGAGGGGTCAGCATGCACGGCAGGGACAGTCGACTGTGCGGCGACTCACCCCCCAGGTTTGCGCGGCAGACGCTGAGGATCGATAGCTTCCGGTATCGCGGTCGGGCGTGTGCCAGCATGGACACGAGATCCGGCCGCCATCGAGTATTCTACGTAACAACAAATAGAAGCGGAATAGAACCGTGGTTCCTCGGAAGACAGGCCCACGCTTGGCGCAGCAACTACGCATTGTGCACTCACCGACACTGGCGCTAGGGGACGTCGGCGCTCGAGTAGCCGACATCATCCGCAGCCGCATCGAGGAGCGTTGCCCGGCGCGCGTTGCCGATGGCCGTGCCGCGTTAACGTTGACGCTGGCGCTCGATGGTGAGGTCGCCGCCGAGGGATTCCGCATCGAGGATGATGGCGCAGGTCTGCGCATCGTCGGGGGCGACGGGTTGGGCCTGTTCGCCGGCGCGGGCAAGTTCCTGCGTAGCTCGTGCTATACGGCTTCCGGATTCCAGCCGAGCGCTTGGCGGGGCGTCTCCCGCCCACAATGCCGGGTACGCGGCATGTACCTTGCCTGTCACTTCCACAACTGGTACCAAGCGGCGCCAGCGCGTGAGGTGCAGCGGTATGTGGAGGACCTGGCGCTGTGGGGGATCAATGCCGTGGGGTCGACCTTCCCCTTCATTAACCTGAACGGTTGGGAAGATCCTGAGGCGGAGCGGTCGCTGCAGCAAGTCCGCCGGTTGCTGCGAGCAGCGGAAAGCCTTGGACTGCGGACGTGTCTGTTCGTTGGCAATGCGCTATTCAACAACACCCCCAGCGCACTGCGGGCGACCCCGGTGAATGATCCGCTGGGAAGGCGCGGCAACTCGGGGGCACCGGTATGTCCGCACGATCGCGCAGCCAACGCCATGCTGCGCGATTGCTACCAGCGCCTGTTCGAACGGCTATCCGATTTGCACATCGACTATCTCTGCGTGTGGCCCTACGACGAGGGGGGATGTGGTTGCACACGGTGCGCGCCCTGGGGCGCCAACGGCTTTCTGAAAGTAGCGCGGGAGCTTGCCGCCGTGGCGCGCACCTATTCCCCCGCAATCGAGGTCATCCTCTCGACCTGGATGTTCGACACGCCACAGGAAGGCGAGTGGGAAGGGCTTGCGCGCGCGCTGGCCGCCAGCGACCACGGCATCAGTTACCTAATGGCGGATTCCCACGAAGATTTCCCACGGTATCCCCTGGAGGCTGGCGTTCCCGGCGACCTGCCGCTGCTGAACTTCCCGGAGATCAGCATGTGGGGGTTGTACCCCTGGGGAGGCTTTGGCGCAACGCCGCTGCCCGCGCGGCATGAGCGCATCTGGAGACAGGCGGGAGACCACCTCGCTGGCGGCTTTGCCTATTCGGAAGGGATCTACGAAGATATCAACAAGGCAGTCATCAGCCAGTTATACTGGGATCGGCAGACAACCGCGGCGTCGGCCCTGCGGGAGTACATCGCTTACGAGTACGCTCCTGAGATGATCGCACTCGTGAGACGGATGATTGCCCTCATCGAGTCATCGCATACGCGTGCGGCACGCGGAGAGCAGGCTCGCCCGGAGGCGGTGCGCGAAGCGCTCGCGGTGGCACACCAGGTGAATGCGCAGCTGCCCGCATGGGCACGCGGGGGGTGGCGCTGGCGCATCCTGTTCGTGCGGGCAGTGCTGGACAGCGAACGTTACGTGAGCGGCCGCCTGGACACGCCCGCAGGCGACGCGGCTTTGCGTGAGCTGATCGGTATCTTCCACGCCCGCCTGACAGATGATGGCACGGACCCATACCACTGTCGGGTGCGCCCGCCGCTCACGCTGACGGCAATGCGCTGACGCGCCGCTTGTCCCGGCAGACCGGAGTGACGACTCCCCGAGCGAGGCCGTGCTGGCTTCAGCGCCGGGCATGCGCTCCTATCGCGCCGAACACCGCTCCAGACGCGCCCCCTGGTGTCCACCCCCGAGAAGTGCCGCACGCTTGCGCGGACGGAACGAGATGCAAAGCAGGGACACCGGAGGTGCACCTTAGTTCAGCCCCTGGTTTGTCTCGACATTGCTGAAGCTCAACGCCACGAGATTTGCATCCCGCTCCGAAAAAAGCGGAATGACTCGTTTCAGGCTGCCCTTGAGATGGGCGATGAGGTAGGGGAGGCCATCCTTGGAGCCTACCCAAGGAACCGATGGTACCGTGCCATCCAGTAGGGCAGCAAGTAGAACCATCCTTCATGCACCGACCAGCCATCGCCTTCCACTGCATCGAGCGCGAATCCGTCACGATCCTGCCGGACGTGACTCCGCTCTTCTATGGGCAAGGCTTTGCCGGTCACACGCGACCATCCATAGGCCGAGTCCTCTCCCGGCGTGTTGTCGAATTCGACGTCCAGACGGTGGCTGTTCTGCATTCGCCACCCCACGAGTTCGAGGGGCATGCCCCGTAGCGTGTCAATGCTGTCCTGGACTTGGTGGTCGCAGATGGCGTAGCGCCTGACCGCTCGCTCCGTATACGGTCCCGCCTCCGGGAATGCGTTATCGAAATAGCCGTCCGCGCCCAGTCGGGCGACGTGCTGCGCCCCGGCAGCGTAGATGAAGTTCCACAAGGGATTCCTCTGCTTGCTGCAATAGAGCCACGTGTCCTGAAGGCTGCGGCGGTACATCAGGAGAAGTTCCGGGTCCTGCTCATAATGAATCAGTGGATAGAAGCACAGCAGCGACAGGGTGTTATCCCACGGCACGACGTCCTCCGGCGGAAAGGTCGGCCGGGCGATCATTGCGTTGATGTGGTAACTGTGTTCGTCTCGCAGCGTCCGGGCGACCTCAGCGTATTTGGCATCGCCCGTCACGTGTTCCGCAACAGCCATGAACGACAGGAGCATCATCGAGTTGAGCCCACGATTTGACCATCCGTACACCGTGTCAACGTAGTCCGGTCCGAACCGGCCCCATCGCGTCGGTTGGCCGTCGTGATCAACCAGGTTAAATCCATTGCGTATCAGGTGGTCTGCAATGTCCCGCACCACCTCGCGCACGGGCGCCTTCTCTTCTTCCGTCTCCGCCGCCAGATCGTAGTAGAGGGCATACAGGAAGTAGTGCCCGGCAAGTTCGTCCGAACTCGTGTCGCATTTCCACCGGTATTTGCCGTCTTCGCTCAGCGGGAACCGCGGGGTGATCAGTTTCCAAAAGGGGTCCCGTGCGCGTTCTCGCCGGTTGTATTCATCACCATATTGTTCGTTGACCGGCTCCGGCCAGTCCGCAGGGATGAGGACTCGCGCCGGAAATCCTTTCATTGAATCCGGCACCACGTCCACCAGGCGTTTGCAGGCCTCGAAGCTGCGCTCGGCGATACGCTTGGCCTCCGGGTCGCCGGTGACAGCGTACTTGAACACCATCGCGGCTCCGTGCATGGCCGTGTACTGCCCGTCGTTGTCCGTAATCGCTGGGACCGCCGATGACACATCACCTCGCTTCTTCAAGCGCCACGTCGTCACATACCCGTCCCGGCTGTTGTGACGCTCTACCTGCTCCTGGAACCAGTCGGCTTTCTCCTCCAATGTCATGGTCACGCGCCTGATCCGCGCGATGCCCTTGGGGGTGGCAATCCACGCTGTGCCATCAGGATGCACCGCGATGCAGTTGACGTGATCGTCCGGCAGCCAGCGCAGGCTCGCGCGATACGACCACTTGTCTCCGTCGAAGCGGATGGCACCCCGTTCCGTTCCGAACCAGATGACGCCGTTCTCGGCCGAGGCAGCGCAGGTGAAGCGATTGTACGGAAGGCCCTCCGCTCCTGTGAACAGCGCCCATGAGTCGCCGTCTCCGACACCGACCCCCTGGCTGCATCCGAACCACATCCGCCCCTTCGCGTCGTAGGCCAGAGCCCTGACGCTGCGTGGCGCCCAGGAATAGCAGTCGTCTGCGGGATAGACTTGCTCGAATGCCGCACCGTTCTCGGGGCGAACATACAGCCCTTGCTCCGTTCCGACAGCGGCGGCACCGTTCGGCCCTGCCGCCACAGTGAGAACAGGCGGTGCCGCTTCGAACGCGATCCGACTGCCGTTCTCGAAGACGCCACCCGCCGTCGCAGCCGAAAGCCTGCCCTCGGGGCTCACGGCGCCTGCCACAATGGGAGATCCGTCCTCGGCCTTTGCCTGATCCGAAAGCGCATCCAGTAGTGCCGCATGCGCCGACAGGCCGGGCTCAACGTCCTCCACGGTGGCCCATGTGTCGCCGTCGAAAGCGATCAAGGCGGAGCCGCCAGATCCCGTGACCACTACTGCTAATACCGATTCGCCTGGCGGCGCTACGACGGCGAGCACGTTGCCGGTTTCTCCTTCCCCAACTAGGCCCTCAGGCAGTCCGTCGCCGAACACGAATGCCGTCTGCACTTCCTGAGCGAATGGCTCATGAATGACCTCCGCGCTCATAACGGGGAGTCCAGTGTGCGCCCCGCTCTTCCTACGTCTTGGTGACACGATGCGATCCTTTCCCATGACCTTTTGGCCTGAATCATCGAGCGCCCCAAGGCACCCGGAATATGTAAGCGCCGGACCTGCCTGCGGATTGACCGGCGTGGCTCAGCTATCACGCAACTCGCGTCGGAATCGCGTGAAGTCCGCCGCCATCGCCTCTCGGACCAGTGCGATATCACTGCTGTGAACGATGAAATTCGCCCCTTCGCGGGCCCAGCCGATCTCGCGCTCGATTCCATCCGAGAAATGGATACCCACGCCGAGATCACGTGCCCTCGTCTCGCGGATGATCGTGCTGACCGCCGTGTTGAAACGAGGATGGTCATATTGCTCCGGGACGCCCAGGCTAACGGAAAGGTCGTGAGGGCCTATCAGCACCGCGTCGAGGCCAGGCTCGGCCAGGATGGCGCCGAGAGCCTCGAGTGCGGGCGTGCTCTCGAGATTGATAATGGCGACGGTGCCTTCGTTTCGCGCTTCGAGGTATGCCGCCAACTCCGGCTCCGGTTCGCCACGAGCGTTCAGGATGTCGTTCAGTCGGCGTCCCTTGAGCGGCCGCAGCCGTGTCGCCCCCAGCAAGCGCCGCACTTCGTCGACGGACTCGACATAGGGAGCGATCACACCGGCAGCACCACCGTCCAACACCATGCAAGCGCGGTACGGGTCCGGCTCCGGCACCCTGACTATCGGTGCCAGGCCGAGCGCCCCATACATCCGGCACATCCACGAGAGCGCGCTGCGGTCAATGGCGACATGCTCGGTGTCGATGAAGACGAAGTCCAGTCCCAGGCTGGCGATCATTCCAGGCCAATTCGGCGATGTCGAAAGAACGCATGTCCCGTAAACGCGCCTGCCGCTTCGCAATGCCTGCCGCAGTTCGACACCTGTCACAAGAAGCTCCTTTCGTCAAGGGGTGGGCGCATTGGTGCAAAGGATGCTGCCCGCTCACGATCAAGAGCGCGATTTCATCGACCCCTAGGTTCGGGTCGCGGACATCACGGTTCAGGTCGTCCGCGAAAGCGTATTCGACGAAATCGCTACGCACGCCTTCGCCATACGCCACCCGAACGTCCGGGCCGCATCGCCGGGGTGGAACGGTTTGAAGGTCTTCAGGCGCACTCACGTGACGGTGCATGGCGTGTGCCGATGCGTCTGCGGCAGGATTCGGAGCGCTGTCGCGGCGAAGGAATCCCGCTAAGCGGTCCGGGCATATTGATTCCGGCACCATGCGCGCGGGGGTGACTCGTGAGAGGGCAGCGATGACCAAGAGGACTGGCATCCGCGTGGCGGTGGTTGGGCTTGGATTCGGGGCCGAGTTCGTGCCCATCTATCTTCGCCACCCCAATGTCACGGAGGTCGCCATCTGCGACCAAGACGCAACGCGCCTCAACGAGACCGGGGATCGCTTTCGGATCTCGCGCCGGCTGAGCAGCTTCGAGGAAGTGATGGCCTGTCCGGACCTTGACGCAGTACACCTCGTCACCGGCATCCCGCAGCATGCAGATCAGTCGGTCGCCACACTCGAGTCAGGCAGACACTGCGCTTGCACCGTACCGATGGCAACCAGCATCGAGGGGCTGAGAGCTGTCATCGCGGCACAGCGAAAGTCCGGCCGGAATTACATGATGATGGAGACCGCGGTCTACACGCGGCACTATCTTTACGTGAAGGCGATGCTGGAGCGCGGGGAGATGGGGGCTATTCAGTTCCTCCGAGGAGCCCACTACCAGGACATGGAGGACTGGCCTCCATATTGGGCCGGGCTTCCGCCGATGCACTACTCCACTCATGCAGTCGCGCCGCTGCTCGCCCTCGCTGGGAGACGAGCCGCCAGCGTCTGCTGCTTTGGCTCTGGGCGACTGCGCTCGGAACTGACGCAGCAATACAACAATCCGTTCCCCATCGAGACGGCGATCTTGCGGCTGGAGGGGACCGATATCGTGGCCGAGGTCACCAGATCCCTTTTTCACACCGCCAAAGCGTATCTCGAGTCCTTCGCCGTGCTCTGTGAGAAGGTGAGCTTCGAATGGGCCGTCACCGACGACAGTCAGCCGGTGCTGCACCGCATGGGGGAGCCACGGACAGGTCGGGGCCGGCCGGTGACGGTGGCGCACGTTGAGCCGCCTGACCGCGGGGACCTGCTGCCGCCCTCGATTGCGCGCTTCACGAGGCGAACGGTATACGATGAGTCCGATCCCCACCTGTCCTTCCTGCAGGGAGGTGGACACCACGGCTCACATCCCCACCTCGTGCATGAGTTCGTGACGAGCATCGTGGAGCAGCGGCAACCACGGATCGACGCGATTACCGCGGGGAACTGGACTGCGCCTGGCCTCTGCGCACACGAATCGGCAATGAGCGGCGGGAGGCAAGTGCAGGTTCCCTGCTTCGCCGAAGAGGTGAGATCGTCCGCGCAGTAGAGCCGGCGTGCAATCTTGTACGTCCGCCGCACGAATGCAGAAATGCTAGGCTTGACTCTTGGCCGAATGAGAGGTGCGTTCGTGCTCCCCGGGACGAACAAACGCCGTCCAGAGATGCGTCGCAGGGCTCGGGAGAGGGGTCTGCGATCCCTATGCCGATGTCGTTCGGCTTGGTTGCGGGTTCAAAGTGGATGACGGCTGGCGGGCTGCCCTGGCGAGCCTACCCCGATTCGAACCAGCGACCTTGGCCCTCTTGGCACCCGACACGATCCATAGGTGCCGGGGTCTGGGGCGCTCTCCAGGCCGCAAATCACGCTCAGAACGCAGCCCAAAGGGGATTTCGCGCACCCACGGCGCGGGCATGGTCTTCTTTTCCGCAGCGAATCGGGCCGCTGCGCAAGACCAGCGAGGTCCGCAGAGCCGGGTGATTGCTGGCGGGCCACTACTCGTCGGCGTCCATTTGGCAGCGTCCGCTCGCGCAGGAGAAGGAATCGCGCACCAGGCGCCGCAAGAGTCAAGCATAACGGTGGATCGCTGAGAGCAAGTGAGCCTGCGGCCTAACAAGCCGGTCTTACGGGTGGTTGCTGATCGCACCATGGTCGAGTTCATCAATTATCAGCCCCAGCGGCAGACGGAGCTGGCGGCCTTTGCCCAGAGCCCACAGTGGAGGGAAACGATGGCCGAACTGGGCGACGTGGGGCAGGCGCGTCGACAGATCCGCTTGCCGCCGGCGACGCCCTCTCCATTTCGCGCCCCAATCGCGCGCCTGACCGCTATCAACGAGCGAAAGGTGAAGGCCCTGATCGCGGCCGGCGAGAGACGGCGGGAGGTGCTGGAGGCAGCACTGCTGACGTGGCCCGATGATGCCGGGCAAGCGAAGAGGGCCAGCCTGTCCTTCCTCGGACTGAACCTCTCCATGGACTGCAACTTCACACCGCGTTGCCTCTACTGCAACCAGCGATGGGTCGAGCCAGCGCTCGCCCTCACGGACTGGAAGCGGGCCATCGAGGGGGCGTTGCCGGAAGCAGCCGGTGAAAGGCCGTACATCTACCTCACGGGCGGGGAGCCGCTGCTCTTGCAGGAGCAAGTGTGGGGCCCAGACGGGCTGATTCGGTTCGCGGTCGAGCACGACTGCGCGGTGAACCTGAACACGAACGGCGCCCTGATCGACCCGCAGGTGGCTTTGAGCCTGGTGCAGGCAGGGCTGTCGAAAGTGCATGTTTCTCTGGATACTGCTTGCGCCCAGACCCAGGACGAACTGGCCGCCGGGTCAGGGCGGCACGACCAGATTCTGCAGGGCATCGCCAACCTCCAGATCGCGCGCGAGGTGCTTCAGGTCGACCATCCCAAAGTGCATGTGAACTGCGTGCTTACCCGCCGGAACCTGTTTCACTTCGCGCACCTGGTGGAGTTCCTGTTGCGGATTAAGAAGGTGCCCTCCGAGCGCCCCGATGTGCCCATCAAACAGGATCCGCACTTCTCCGACTTCTTGATCCACGCGATCCCGGTGGGCGGGGAAGAAAACGTCTATCTCCGGCCCAGCAAGGAGGAGTTCCAGCGTTTCTTCACCGAGGTGTGGGAACAGGCGTGCGACGTATGGAGGCGCTATCAGGAGGCGCTAGGTATCCCGCCCGAGGAGCGGGTGACCTTAGACGGGCACGGGGTGTTCACGAACCCCTACCTGCGGGTGAAGTACCGGGGATCTCTGGAAGACTACTGCGAACTCGCGGCCACGGGGGTGTATTCCCAACTCGCGCTGTGCGGACAGTGCTATGTGGGGCCATGCCAGGCCTTCGTGCTGCCAGATGGCTCGCAGTACTGGTGCGGCGCGCATACGGTGTCCCGCGCCCAGCCGCTGGGCAACGTGCGTGACGCGACGGTGCAGGAGAACATTGCGATGCACTTGGCAGAGCTGCGCGTCCACCCAGACGAGTTCTGTCGGAACTGCGCGGGGGCGACCCTCGCCATCAACCAGAGCGTGGAGCAAGGGCTCAAGGCAAAGCTCGACGAGTGGCTAGCCGAGGCCGACGCGCAGCTTGCGGAAGCCGCCAACTAATGGGGTTCCTGCATCTGGCGCATCACGTCACCCGGCTCGCGTGCAGAAGAGGGCCCCAGATTCGGACCCTGGTGGCCAGGCGGGAGCGCTCCCGCAAGCTCGCGCGGACGGAACAAGATGCAAGAGCAGGGCCAGCCGGACTGTGCCGCATTTCACCCGCGGATATGTCCGAAGGTCGCGGCAGATCGACCTCCATGCAAACCTGGCGTCCCATCCTGGCCGCAGCGATCGCGACGGCATTCCTCTCCGCCGCGTATGCGTTGCCCAAAGGCACCGATCTCCTGAAGCGCTGCGCCGGATATCGCTACGAGGCGCTCGACGGCCCGAAACCCTTCCTCCTTTCGTACCCCGACGGCATCACTCCCGCGTGGCTCATTGACCATGCCGACCGTGTCGCGAACATGGGGTTCGACGGGATTCTCATCGGCGGCATCATGCCAAACCAGACCGCCAACGTGTGGGCTGCGGACGGGGATCCCTCGACCACGGGCGAGGCTGACGCCACATTCCAGATCGCGCAGCGCGCCAACATCGCCTGTCGCCGCTCCGGCGTCACGCAGAACTTCCTCCTCATCGCGTTCACCGGGGAACTGCCCGGCTGGTGGGATGACCTCGCGTGGCAGAAGATCCACGGCAACTTCCGCCAGGCAGCCCGCTTCGCCCGCGCGGCGGGGTTCGCAGGCATCGCCATTGACAGCGAATACGTGGGCCAGCAGTATCAGTACCAGTGGCCCGGGTACACGTACGACCATTACACCGTGGGCGATCTGCGGCGCATGGCAAAACTGCGCACGAGCCAGATGGCCGTCGCGATGTATGATGAGTTCCCGGACATGGTGTTCTTCCTGGTACACGGTATTGACGCGCCCATCCCCGATGCGATGCTTGCCGGGTGGGTTGAGGAGGCCGCACGCCGCGACGCTCCCGGCGGCGTCCACCTCGCCACCGAGGGCACCTACGACGCGTGCAACGTCGCCTTCATACTGGCCGAAGCCATTCACCACTTTCGCGTGGTCGAGCAGGGGCTGAGCGCTAGGGCAAGAACCTACTGGCGCAAGCGCTGCGGGCTGTCGCCGGGCGGGTGGCCGCTTCAAGTTGACCAGGACTTTGACCACAAAGCGTTCAAGCGCGCACGGCTGAGCCCCGAACAGTTTCGCGCCATGATGGCCGGCCTCAACATGGCGAGCGCGAGATACACCTGGGTCTATCCCAACGGACCCTCGTGGTGGCAGGCCACAGAGGATGACGTGGGTCGCTATCAGATCTCCGCTTGGGCAGTTCTGCCGCCGGTGCCGCAGCTCGAGTCATACTACAGCATCGCGCGGACGGCCGAGCAGGTGGCCGATCCAGTCGTGAAGCGCGCCAGCCGCGCCCTCCGCACGATGACGATCAGCGACCCGGACGCGCTGATGGCATCCCTCGGCCTGCGCGCGGTGCGGATGATCGGGCACCCTAACAACCAGATCTGGCGCGGCCTGATTCCGGCCGACTACCGTGCTCTCGACTGGAGTGCGCGCCAAGCCGACCGTATGGCCGCCGAGCAGGATAGGGGTCGGCGCCCGAACGTAACCAGCCTCTTCGGCCTCGTGCACGTTTTCAGCGCCATCGGCCCCTTCAGCAACGAGCGCTGGCTCGGCCACGCCCGCGTCTACCCGCCCGAACAGAAGATAGACCTGAGCGCGACCTACGACGGCATGGCCGGCCCAGTGCGCTGGCAGCAGGTCACCGTCCCCGGTGGGCAGGGCTACCTCGACTTCCCGCAGATCATGAAGCCCAAGGACTGGACCGTAGCCTACGCCCTCTGCTATGTACACTCGCAGGCAAGGCGGCGAGCTCAGATTCGGACCGGGACCAACGATGCCATCAAATTGTGGTTCAACGGACGCCTGCTGCTGGACCACCAGACGCCGACCGGTCGCTGGGCCATTATTGATGACGACATCACTCCCGTCACGCTGCCCGCCGGCTGGTCAACAATCCTCGTCAAGGTGCCTCAGACCACCGGCAACTGGGGCATGTACCTGCGGATCACCGACTTGAACGGCGTGCCGCTGCGTGGAATGACAGTCGCCGCAAAGCGACCGTGAGCGCCTCGCGAGGGAGGGCAGTGCCTCAGCTCTGCTCAGTCGCAACCTGAACTGGATACGCCACATGACCGGATGACGTAGCGCTGAAGGTGCGGCCCGGTCCGCGATTCGCGGCGGTCCCAGCGTCGTGCTTGAGATGCCTTGTTTGTGGGACTGCGCGCAGGCTCGAATGATCCCGGCGACAGCGGGCACTCGCAGCGACCTCGACCCCGGCGCCGACCTCATGCTACTGGGCGCTGAAGAGCCCGGTGAAGCGCTGGGCAATGGTCAGGTCGCCGTCTACGCTGAGCTTGCCGCTCATGTACAATCCCTCGGCCTCGGCCTTGCCGGTGACGATGTCGATCCAATCCGAAGCGGCACTGCTGATGGTGACATCGGCCTTATCCGGCGCGCCCTGCTTGACGGAGCACTTCTGATCCGCGATCATCACCGTCCAGTCGCCGCCGCCATCGCCCGAAAGCTTGAACCAGTAGATCGCGCTGAGCCCGGCTGCCGTGTCGGCGTTGAACCTGGCCGGCAGGCCGGCGAACCACTGTGCGGCGGAGACCGTAGCGACGGGAGTGCTCGCCGCAGCCGCGGGCGCCTCCGCAGCGGCGGGCTTCACCTCTGCGATCAGCGGCAACAGCGTTGCCATCAGCAGCGGCCCTGTGTTCGGCCCCGCGCCCGTCTTGCTCTCGTAACTGTATATTTCCATGCCCCAGTCATCACCGGACAGGATGTAGCCCAACTCGTCCATGGTCAACCCGAAGAGGAACTTTGGGCTGCCCGTCATGACGCGCTTGAGGTGGAAGCCCAGGTTGGGCAGAGCTTCGCCGGGGATGGTGACGATCTGAGCCGGCCCCAGCGCCACCGCCGCCACCTTGGTCACCAGCTTGTCGTCCGCCAGCGCGTTTGGCATCGCGCCGGCCCGCACCGCTGCCAGGGCTCTCTCATTCTTGAACGGCAAGGCCAGGTCGACGAATTTGTAGTCTAGCTCTGGGTCCTCGATCGGGCTTGCGCCGGCCAGGGCCTGCTCGGTGGCGTCGGCCACCGCCTCGCCGATACGCTGGGCCCAAACGGAGTTGTCCTTGTGCTCCAAGCTGTAGATGCCGCCCGGGATGTCGGCGGTGATCATGCCGCCCAATGCGCCGTTGATGAAGATCGCGACTCCGCCCTGGTCTTTCTCGATCTTGGCATAGTAGTAATAGGGAAAGTCGCCAGAAAGCAGCTTGCTCTGCATGATCTCGGCGTGGCAGGGGAAGTTGGCCAGGGTGGCGATGACCCTACCGTCGTCGCCGACGAACTGCATGGCTGCCAGCTCGTGGTCCACGATTTCGGCGATCCGGTGGTTGACGTTGATGCCCTTGGTCTGGATACTGCCGAGCTTCAGCTTGGCAGGCTTCGCAGCGGCCGCCGCCTGGTCAATGGCGGTGACGATGCCCTGCTTGAGAAGGGCCAAGTAGGCCGGGTCCACGCCCGAGGTGGTCGGGTTCGGCCCCCACATGCCGAAGATATCCGGCGCCGAGTGGTCGTGCGTGGCGGCGATCATCACGCTGTCCCTCGGCACCGACTTGACCATGCCCCGGATGTCCTTCTGGATTCGGCCGGGAACGCCTAGGGAGTCCACGCCGACCACAGTGATGGTCTTCTCCCCACTCCTGATGACGAGCGCCCGTGCCGACAGCGGTTCCTTGACCGCTTCGCTCAGCCGGTTGATGCCATATCCGGCCAGGTAGGCCGGTTCCTTAGGGGTAATATCCACCTTCGCCGCGCCGGCCAGCAACTGCGCCGCCACCGCGGTGGAGACCCCCAGCGCCAGCACCGCCATTGCCACTACCAACCCGAAAGTCAACATCCGAGTGCACCTCATACGAGCCTCCTGCTCTGCAAGGTCTCTACCGTTCCTCGTGGTCTCTCGCACCGAGCCTGCAACCTGTGGCTGTTGGCCGCGGTTGCGTGCCTACTTCTCCACCATCATCGGCTGCATGCACAGGCAGCACGACAGCCTCTGCACCTGGCACTCCACCTGGCCAAAGAGCGTCATATTCCGGTCCGCCGGTCGGGGCACGGTAATGGCCCAGACACCAGCCTTCGGCGCCCCCGCGGCGCCGGGCGCTCTCCGCCTATCGCCGCTTCTTCAACGGTCACTGCCCGCATCAGCGAATCGGCAACCGGGCACCAGAGCGCTGGGCCGCCAGAGAGGTGACGCTTCCTTGCGGCACCGCGCGACGTGTCGCTGACTTCGCCCTTACCTTGCTTCTTGTTTCAACTGCTGATCGGCAAATCCCTTGATGGTACGTAACGGCATCCCGTTATGATCCAGAACATCGAGGGCCCAATCCGGTTGGGCTTTCATCCCGTCGGACGAGTGCGTTTGTCTGCCCAAGTAGGAATTGTCGTCGAGGTAAAGGCCGAATGCGCCGCTGAATCCTGTCAGCGGCACCAGGTGTGCCGGTTAGGCGCCCGTGAAACCGGTACATTCTGTCCGTGTCAAATCGCAATGAGACATCTATGAGAAGGCTGGCTTTGTCAAGAGCGTTTGCGTTCTGACGAGACCTGCACGCGTTGCATGCCGGTCGCTGCCTGGGCGCGATACGCCAAACATCTATCCGTCCCTGCTTTCAGGACAATAAGTCTTATCCGGGCGGGGCCGTTCAATCACTTCGCGTGCCTTTTTGTGGCCATGTCTCATAAGGAGCTCACCCCTGCGCGGTCATTCTGTGGCAGACCTTAGCGAAGGTTCGGTTTTCCTTGAGCATCCAGTAGATCGCCCTAGGCGGCTTGCGGGCGGCGGGAATGCCCCTCTGGTCACGGAAGTCCCGCAGTTGATTACGCGATGGGCGCTGGCCAGCCACCGTTCATGACCCAAACCACGCGCCACTGGCGCGCGCGCGTGGGCGTCAAGACGCTGCATATGGGGGCCGGCAGCGAATGGGAGAACGGCTGTCTGGCATCCCTCAGTGGTGGGCTCCGCGACGAGTTGCTGGACGTCGAGACCTTCGACACGCCGCTGGGGGCGCAGGTACCGGTCGAGCGAGGGCGAAAGCATAGCAACACGATGCGAAGTCCCGACGCGCTCCGGTATCGCCCCTGGCGTCTCAGCGGGGCATGCACCGGCCGTTGGTGACGGAGATGAAGAGGAGTCAACCCATGCGTAATTCATTCGGATGGTCTGTTCTTCTTCCTGCGTTTGTCCTTGTTTTCGCTCTCGTCTCTCCTCAAGCGCTTGCCCAGGATACCGCGTACCTCCTCAAAGCTGGGGCGAGCAACTACCGCATTGTCCTGGAGAGTTCCGCGAGCCCATCCGAGAGGCACGCGGCTGGGGAACTCCAGTCCCATTTCAACGCCTGCACCGGTGTCGAGCTACCCATCGTGACGGGACGACCCGCAGACAGCGCGCCTATGATTGTACTTGGGTGCGGCCCGACGGCGCAACGGCTCGGGGTCGCACCCGCGCCCGCGGAACTTGGGGAACAGGGATACGTCATCCGTACCGTACATCCTCATGTCGTCATCGCGGGCACGGCAGTAGCGGGCACGCTTTATGGCGTCTATGATTTTCTCGAGAAATGCCTCGGCGTCCGATGGTACGCGCCCGGCGTGACGAAGACGCCTAGGATTGCCGAGCTCCCCTTGCCCGAGGTGGACCGACTGGTGCAGCCGGCTTTTCTGTGCCGCGACACGAGCTATGCCCGGCCTGGCAGTGATGCGGATTTCATCGCACGCCAGCGCGAGAACGCAGGCGGCGGCGGCCCCGACAACCCCCATGGCATCCAGCACGCGCACGACGGCCGGGCTCACAGCTACTTCCGGTACGTCAGCCCAGGCGAGTTCTTCGACACACATCCGGAGTATTTCTCGGAGATCGGCGGCGTCCGACGTCGCGACGAGACGCAGTTGTGCCTTACCAATCCCGACGTGCTGGAGATCGTGACCGCCGGTATGCTCAAACGCATGGGAGCGAACCCGAACGCGCGGCAGTATAACTTCTCTCAGATGGACTACTACAACCACTGCCAGTGCGCGTCGTGCACGAAGGTGAACCAGAAGTATGGGACCCTCGGCGGGACGCAATTCTGGTTTGTCAACCAACTCGCGGAACGCACATCCAAGGTCTATCCGGACAAGGTCATCGGGACTCTGGCGTATACGTATACCGAGGAGCCGCCGAAGGATCTCGTGATGCACCCCAACGTCGCGGTGTGGCTGTGCCACATGTATCCATCGTGCGATAGCCACGCGATCGCGACGTGCCGGTTGAATGCCGACTACAAGCGCCGCGCCATCGCTTGGTCGAAGATCTGTTCCCATCTCTACATCTGGCACTACATCGTTGACTTCGCGCACTACTACAACCCGTTTCCGAACTTCGGGGCGATGGGTGAGGACATGCGCTTCTACCGCGACATCGGTGTCGAGGGCATCTACCTCCAGGGCATGGGGCACGGCGGCGGCGGCGGCGAGTTCAGCCTGCTGCGGCCGTACTACGGGATGAGACTGCTTTGGGACCCCGGCCAGGACGCCGACGCGATCCTCCGGGATTTCCTCGGGGGCTACTATGGCCCGGCCGCAGAGCCGATTATGTCATATATCAAGCTGCTTCAGGCCAAGGTCGACACCGACGACATCCACATGCACCTCTACACGAATCCGGCCCAAGGCTACCTGACCGACGAGATCCTGGCGCAGGCGGGCGTCCTGTTTGATCAAGCGGAAGCCGCAGTTCGAGATGATGAGGGACTCCTCGAGCGGGTGCGCGTGGCGCGGATGCCTCTGACCTATGCTCGGTTCTTCCCACGCAATGGATACACCATCGAGGATGGGACGCTTCGATTCACCGGTCCCTTTGCGGCGCCTGCCGAGATCGCCGAGATGGCGAGCCGGATGCGGGCGCATGGATTCAACACGCTGCGCGAGATCGGCGAGTTCCACGGCGACCCGGATCAATTCCCGATGCTTGCGATGGCGTTGAGTTCCCCGATGGCGTGCCCTCGTATCGAGAATCAGTATCTGGCAGTGGATGTCCTTCCATTCCTTGGTGGGCGCGCGCTGCGGATTACCGACAAGCGTTCCGGGGAGTGCGTCACAGCCCATAACACGACCCGCAATATCCTCTTCCCGTTCTGCGGCGGCGAGGAAACCCGGACCGGCGGCACCTTCCGCTGGCGCGGGTCGTTTGACCAGTACGCGGTGGAGGAGAAGACGGACACGACGATATCGCTTGTCACGGGCGGGGCCGGCTTGCCCTTACGACGGACCCTGACCTTGGCGCCAGACGCGCCAATCCTCACCATCGCGGCTCAAGTGACCAATGCCGGTGAAAAACCATCTGAGGTCACCGTGCGCAACCACGTCGAACTGGACCTGGGTGAGCTAACAGGGACGAGGGTGCGGTTCACTGACCGCACCGGCCAGGACATCCAGAAGGACATGCAGCCGATCATCGAGGGATTGCGCCAGGGCGAGCATTACCTCGACCAGAAGGCGCCGAAGAACTCCTGGACATTCACGGGAGGCAAAGGCATCGAGGTCACGCAGACCTTCGATGATGGACAGCTCGACTTCGCCTGGCTCTACGCATACCCGGACTATCTGAATGAACTCGAGGCGGAATTGTGGGCCAAGCCGGTCACCCTGGGGGCTGGCGAGAGCACGACCTTCACGGCGACACTCGAAGTCCGCCCAGTGACCAAGTGAGCGCCCTCGCCGGCGAATCATCGCTGCCCGGGGCGTCGGAGGTCCGCGGCTTTCCTACCAGATGGACTGCATGTCGTAAGTGGTGAGCGCAGCCACCACTGCGGCGCCACCTTCGGCGAAGACTTCGACGCCGCAGTCACCGTCAGCGGCGCTGATGACGCGCGTCATGCACGGCTCGCCGTCACCGGCAAAGGCCTCCAGGACCGACCGGTCGAGGAACACGTGCAGTTCGAGCGGCTGGCCGGATGTGAGTCGGAGCGGCGCCTGTGTGCCGGCTACATCGAGGGTTGCTCCGTCCCACCGAATGGCGACGCCGCGCTCGCCGTCGTCCGAGCGGCGCACTCGGAGCCCCACAGCTGTGGCGTCTCGCAGTTCGAGGCGCGCGACCATTTCGAGAGTGTCGCCGTGAATCTCGCCGAGGACGCGGCTGCCGTGTAACTCGAAGCCTGGGATCGCGGTATGCCTTCCGCGCAGCTCCGCCAACTCGGGTGCCGGCCGCTGGACGAGCCGGCCGTCTTCGTTCACGTCGAGGACGCGCGGCAGACTCAGGCAACCGTTCCACCCACGGCCGGTCGGGAAACCCGTCACCCAGCCCCAGAGGAGCCGCCGGCCGCGACGATCGAGCATAACCTGTGGCGCGTAGAAGTTGCCGTGACTGATGACGCCGCGGGACTGCCAGGTGAACTCGCCCCGTGCCGGTTCGAAGTCCCCGACAAAGTACTCCGGAGCGCGATGGGGCGACACGACAAGCACCCACTTGTCGCCGACACGGAAGAGATTGGGGCATTCGATGTTCGTCACGTCCTCGTCCGGGTGGTGGAAAATGACGCCGACGTACTCCCACTGCGTCAGCTCGTCGTCTGTCGCGACGTAGAGGTTGACGACGGCCTGGCCGCCCTTGCCCTGGTTCAGGTTGCCCCCCGCGATCATATAGTAGATGCCCTCGTCTGTGACCACGAAGGGGTCGCGCCAGTCGTAGATCGTGACGTCGCCGTGAGCTTTCTCCGTCAGGATCGGGTTTGCGGGGTGTTTTTGCCACGTGATGAGGTCGTTATCGCCCGGCACCGCCGCCCACTGCTCCGGCGGCCTCTCACCAATGCTGGTGTAGAACAGCATCGGTTGCCGTTTCGGGCTGACAATAGCGCTGCCGGAGAAGCAGTGCTGCTCTCCCCGCTCCTTCGACGGCCATAGTGCAATCGGCAGGTGATCCCAATGAACCAGGTCCCTGCTGCGCGCGTGGCCCCAGTGCATATGATCCCATTCATCGCCGTACGGATTGTGCTGATAGAAGACGTGGTAGTATCCGCCGCAGTAGAGGCAGCCGTTGGGGTCGTTGTTCCAGTTCGCCGGTGGCGCGAGGTGATATATCGGGCGCGCCGGATCCGCCTCCGCGCGCGCTACGGCCTGCGCCAGTGCGAGCATAGGCTCGGTTATGGCGGAGTTGGAGACCTTCTCCATGCCCGTCAGATACGGGATGCACGACCAGGTTCGTGCGCGTGGTGCGGTGGCATCGCAGCTGGAGCCAGCCGATTGGTTGTGTGGCTGTTCGTCTTGTCCTTCATTATTGCCCATGATACGTCACCGAGTAAGGCTTCTGCTCATCACTTCACATCCGTCAGCTTGAAGACGTACGCGTGACGGCACGGCGCGTCGTCCGGGGACAGTTGGGGCACCTCGATGCAGAGCCGGCCATCGTCGATCCGACAGCGCAGCGGCTTGTCGTGACCGAGCAGGGCGGCGCAAGTCCCGCCGGTCGCCTTGGGCGCTGCCAGAGCGAGTTCCGCACCGGGCCACCTCAGGCAGATGGCGTACAGGGCGTCGTCGTTGGCCGTATACCGCACGAGATCGCCCTCGGCATCCACGCGCCACGGCCGCGTCGCATAGATCGCTTCGCCGTTGACCGCAAGCCATTCGCCGACCTGGAGCAACCGTTCCTGCTGGATCACGGGGATGCGGCCATCAGCGGTCGGCCCGATGTCGAGCAGCAGGTTCCCGCCCCGACTGACCGTATTGACCAGCAGATGTATCGCGTCGCGCTCGGTGAGATAGTCCTCCGCCGCCTCGTGCCGGTTGTAGCCGAAGCTGGCCCCGATGCCGCGGTTCTCCTCCCATTTGTGGTGTGCGGCCAACTGTTTGCCCCCACCCACCTCACCGTAATCGCTGGTGTAGTAGCCGCCGTGCTCGCTGCGGGTCTCTTTCCCCCAGCGGTCATTGACGACGATCTCGTCACGTACCGATGATTCGTTGAACAGCCACGCGAGGAACTCGGTGCTTCTCCAGGCCTCACTGGGATGGTCCCACTCCCCGTCGGTGAACAACAGGGAAGGCTGGTAGCGCTCGATCACGTCTTTGAGCTGCGGCACCATGTGCTCGCTCACATAGCGCGACAGATCCGAGCGGTAAACCGGGTTGAACCACTCATAGAGCGAGTAGTACAGGCCCATGCGGATGCCGCGCGCTCGCACCGCCTGCGCCAAATCGCCGAGTAGATCCCTATGCGGCCCGATGTCCACGCTGTTCCAGTTCCAGGCATGAGCGCTGAACCAAAGGCAGAAGCCGTCATGATGCTTGCTGGTCAGGGCAATGTAGCGGGCGCCGGAGCGGGCGAAGACATCGGCCCACTGGTCAGGGTCGAATAGCTCGGCCCGAAACATCGGGGCGAAATCCTGGTACTTGAGAAATGCGCCGTACTTGTCGGCGTGGAAGCGCCATGTCTCGCCCTGCTCGTCCTGCATCGCCCACCAATACCATTCCGAATACGCTCCCTTCGGCGCCCACGCCGGCACCGAGTACACGCCCCAATGGATGAAGATGCCGAACTTCGCCTCGTCGTACCAGTCAGGGCACGGCCGGCTGTCAAGTGATTCCCAGATCGGCTCGTAGCGGGAACGCGCATTAGGTCTGGCTTTCATCGCAGACACCTCTAGACTCAAGCGTGCGAGGTGGATATTCTCGGAGCGGCTAGGCCAGGCCTGCACAATTCGAATGGGAGATGAGCGGGCGGCTAGCGATGGTGCGGACGAACGTGCGCCTCGGAGGAACAGCAGGAACCGATGGGCAGCTCGCGGTATGTGCAGACGCGAGCAGGAGCCTGCAAATGGCGACGAGGATCTTGCATGCGAACTGAATGAGACGCGCGCTGCGTGTGAGGCGGGCGTGAGGAGAGGTCTGTATGAGCGAGGGCAAAGTCACCTTCTCCGTATTCACCAAGCCGTGGAAGATGCCGCTGGCGGAACTGGGGCGGTTCGTGAAAAGCCTGGGGTTTGATGCGATTGAGCTGCCGGTGCGGCCGGGCTACCAGGTGCTTCCCGAAAACGTGGGGAGGGATCTGCCGGCCGCCGCGACGGAACTCGCGGACTGCGGGGTGACCATCGCGAGTGTCGCCGGGCCGATCGACGAGCCGACGATCGCGGCGTGCGGCGAGGCCGGAGTCGCGACAATCCGCATCTGCGTCGGCGTCGGCGACGAGGGGTACATGGCGGGTGAGGCGAGGCTGCAGCGCGAGTTTGACGCGCTCATACCTGTGCTCGACGAGCACGGTGTCCGGATCGGGATTCAGAATCATCAGGGCCGCAATGACGTGTGCAATGCAATGGGCGTGCGCCACCTCATCGAGCAATACGATCCGAAGCACGTCGGAGCGGTGTGGGATGTCGGGCACAACGGCCTGTGCGGCGAGGAGCCCAATGCCGCCGTTGACATCCTGTGGGCGCATCTCTGCATGGTCAACTTCAAGAACGCGCTATGGCAACGCACCAACGGCCCGGAGGCGGAGTGGGCGGAATGGCGGCCGTATTGGACCTCGGGGAGGCATGGTCTGGCGTCGTGGCCGCGGGCCGCGAGTGAGCTGAGCGGGCGCGGCTACTCCGGGGTGGTGTGCCTCACGGCCGAATACAATGACCACGATGCGGTCAACCGCCTTATCGCCGACGACATCGCATTCGCGAAATCGCTCTTCGCGCAGGTGGTCACCAATGAGTAAACCGCGCAGCGCGGCATCGCGCAGGCGCCGTAGCAGTCCGCCGACGAAGTTGCGTGTCGCCATGATCGGCGCGGGGGGCATGGCGAACGCCGTGCACTACCCGTCATTGGCCGCGTTCGACGACGTTGAAATCGCCGCGATCTGCGACCTGGATGAGACACGCCTCAACACCACCGCGGAAAAGTACGGTGTCGCGAAGCGATACGCTGATTACCGCGAGATGGTCGAAGACGTCGCGCCCGATGCGGTGTACGCCATCGGTCAGCCGCACTTGATGTACGACATATGGACGTGGTGCCTCGGTCAGGGACTAAACCTGTACATTGAGAAGCCGATGGGGCTGACAATTCATCAGGCGCGTTCGCTCGCGCACCTCGCGGAGAAGCATCAGTGCATTACCCAGGTCAGCTTTCAACGCCGGACGTGTCCCATGGTCGTGATGCTGCGCGAGGAATGCTTGAAGCGCGGCCCGATCACGCACGCCGTGTGCGCGTTCTACAAGTGCAGCATCGAGCCGTTCCTGGGCGCGCGGGATCACATGATGGACGACGGCGTGCATGCAATCGACACGCTGCGATGGATGTGTGGGGGCGAAGTGATCGGCGTAGAGAGCGCGGTCAGGCACGTCCTCGTGCCGGACATCAACTTCATCACGGCGCTGGTGCGGTTCGACAACGGCGCGATCGGCATCATTATCAGTAGTTGGGCCAGCGGCCGCCGCGTATTCCGAGTGGAAATGCACGCCCCGGGCATTTGCGCAGAAGCGGAACACGAAGGCAAGGGATACCTCTACGCGGATGGGGACACGACGGGCGTCGAGTTTGACACCGGCGCGGTTGCCGGCAGCGATGAACTCCGCGTATTCGGCGGCTTCGAGGCAAAGAATCGCGAGTTCGTGGACTGCGTGAGATCCGGCGGTCAACCCGGATCGAACTTCGCGGACGCCGTGAAGACAATGGAGGTGGCGGAGACGATCCTCGCGCAGGGACTGCTGAAAGGGGCTTGAGGTGAGCAAGGAGTCGAACGTGCGATTGGACCTGCGGCGTCGAGTGCTGGCACAGGATGCAAGTGGCCACGCGTGTTGGCAGGCTATCACGGAGCAGCGCGTCATGCGGGCACGCGAGGTCGCGGTCCTGATCTGCGACATGTGGGACGAGCACTGGAGCCGCGGGGCGACGGAGCGCGTGGTGGAGATGGCCCCGCGCATGAACGGCGTCGTTGAGGCTGCGCGCGCCAGCGGCGTGCGAATCATCCACGCGCCATCCGGGACGATGGACTTCTACGCCGGCACGCCGGCTCGACAAAGGATGATCGAGACGCCCCATGTCGCCCCGCCGGAGCCGATCGAGCACGCGGATCCGCCGCTGCCGATTGACGATTCTGACGAGGGCTCGGATACAGGGGAGACCGAGCCCCGTAAGGCCTGGAGCAGGCAGCATCCGGCGATTGGAATAGACCACAACAGCGATGTCATCTCGGATGACGGTCACGAGGTCTACAGCTTCCTCCAGCGAAATGCCATTGCGCAGCTCGTCATCATGGGCGTCCATACCAACATGTGCGTACTTGGGCGCTCGTTCGGTATCAGGCAGATGGTTAGATGGGGCGTCAACGTGGCTCTGGCGCGCGACCTCACGGACACGATGTATAACCCGGCGATGCGCCCATACGTCAGCCATGACGAAGGCACACGACTGGTGGTGGAGTACATCGAAGCGTTCTGGTGTCCGTCCCTGTCGAGCGAAGATCTGATGAGCTATTGACGGGCGGCGAGAGGCTGGATTCGTATGCGAGACGGCGACTTATGAACACGATGCAGGCCGCGGTGCTTCACGATTTCGACGATCTGGTGCTGGAGGAAGTACCGATACCCCGCGCCGAGCGATTCGGTGAAGTTGTCGTCGGCATCAAGTCGTGCGGGGTATGCGCGACCGACTACAAGGCGATCAAGGGCATTCGCCGCAATATCAAGTTCCCCTGTATCGTCGGGCATGAGCCGAGTGGAGTCGTCGCCGAGGTCGGCCCCGGGGCGCAGCACTTCAAGGTCGGCGACGAGGTCATCGTCCAGCCATTGGGGCACTGCGGTTTCTGCCGGCACTGTCGGGCGGGCAACGAGCACTACTGTGAGAACGCGTTTGTCACCGGCGGCGACGGCCCGCAGGATGTGTGGCCCGGGGCTTTCGCGGAGTACATGTTGACCAAGGAGAGCTGTTTGTTTCACAAGCCGCCCGCCGTTTCGTTCGACGCGGCGGCGGTCACGGAACCTCTCGCCGGCGCCTGGAAGGGCGTGGTTCAGTACAGCGAGTTGAAGCTGGGCGAGGACATCGTCGTCATCGGGGTGGGCAGCATTGGATTGCTGTGCATGATGGTAGCGAAGGCGGCAGGAGCGGCGCGCGTGATCGCAGTCGATACCAGCGATTACGCGCTCCGCAGGGCGTCGGCACTGGGCGCGACCCATGTCGTCAACCCGGCCCGCGAGGACGCCCGAGAGCGCGTCTATGAGATCATCCCCGCCGGGCCGGATGTGATCGTCGAGGCGGCGGGGCCGATTGAGGCGGTGCGACTGATGGTGGAACTGCGCCGGCGCGGCACCCGGTGGAATGTCTTTGGCATTACGACGCACGAAGAGTTTTGCCTGGATGGCGGCCTGACCCACTTTCTCGAAGGGCGCATGGACGCGAGCTTCGGCACCACGCCGGTGGCCATGGCGCAGGCGATTCGCCTCATGGAGACGCAGCTCATCGATACCGAAGAGGTCATTTCGCATCGGTTCCCATTGTCGGGCATCCACGAAGCGCTCGAGGTCATGGCGTCGCCGGAACACAACAAGATCATCATCAATCCATGACGCCTCGCGGAGAGTCTGACGCCATGATTTCACGCAAGGATGGCGGCGCATGATCCGCGCGGC
>CP070648.1:2841695-2847019 GCA_020354555.1 Armatimonadota bacterium
CACCCTCGCCACCGCGAGCGCGGTTCCCCGCGACATGCCGATGACGCTCCTGGAGCGGCTGCTGCATATGATCGCGGACCCGAACCTCGCCTACATCTTCCTGACCGTGGGCATGATCGGCATCATCGCTGAGATCTACAACCCAGGCGCGTTGTATCCAGGCATTATTGGCGCGATTTCCATGCTGCTTGGCCTGACGTCGCTGGGGATGCTGCCGACGGGTTGGGCGGGCGTGGCCCTGCTGTTACTTGCGATGGGGCTGTTCGTCGCCGAGGTGTTCGTCGAGGGCTTCGGGATTCTCGGAGCGGGGGCGGCGGTCTCGTTCATCCTGGGGTCGCTGCTCCTGTTCGTGCCGGTGTCGCCGGTGTCGCCGGCGGCGCCAGTGGTGCAGGTGAGCCCGTGGTTGGTGGGTGGGATGTCGGCCGTGCTGATCGCGGCCATCGTGCTGCTCTTCCGCGTGCGCATGGCGATGTGGCGCAAGCCGCCTGCGTTCGGCGCGGAGGCTCTCGCGGGTCGCGAGGGCGTAGCGCTGTCCAGGCTCGATCCGTTCGGCACCGTCCGGCTCGATTCCGAGGTGTGGCGGGCCGAAGTGCGCAACGGCCCCATCAAGCGCGGCGAGAAAGTCCGCGTGGTGAAGCTGGAGGGCGTCACCCTTCTGGTCGAGTGCGTCGAACGCGACCGGGAAGAGAAGGAAGTCCCCGGACAGTGACGGTTTTCCCGTGACGCGACCGACTTCAGGTCGTGACGGCCTTCGCAGGCCATGCGGGTATGCGCATCGCCGCGCCACCAAGCTCCTCTTGCCCTGCAAATCCGGCGTGGGCAAGCCGAGCGTCGCGCATTGCTTCGCGCCGCAACGGGGATCATTCGTCATGCCACTGTCTCATGCTCGATGGCTCTTCTTCGACGTGGGCGAAACCTTGGTCAGCGAGACAAAGGCGTGGCAGGAACGGATCCGGCAGATGGTGAGGGCGTTCGCCGAGCGCGGCCTGGCGGTGTCGGCATCCACCATCGAGCAAGCATTTGAGGAAGCGTCGGCCGAATTCGCCCCGCGGCTGATAGCACGTGTGGTGGAGAGGTTCGCGGCGCGCGCGGATGACCGCGCGTTCGTACTCAAGAGAGCGCCCTATCGTGGGGAGTTGGAGGAGCCGCAGCCGGAAGCCTACAAGGTGTTGGCCACACTCGCGGGGACCTACCGAATCGGGGTCATCGCAAACCAATCGGCCGGAACCGAGGCGAGACTCGCCCAGCACGGCCTCGCGTCGTTCATCTCCATTTGCCTGGGGTCAGCCGATGTCGGGCTCGCGAAGCCCGATCCGGCCATATTCCGACTGGCTCTCAAGCGCGCCGGGTGCGAACCGCACCAGGCAGTGATGGTCGGCGATCGGATAGACAACGACATTCGCCCCGCCAAGGCGCTGGGCTGGCGGACGATTCGCGTACTGCAAGGGTTCGCGAAAGCGCAGAGCCCGAGAGGGCCTGACGAAGAGCCGGACTTCACAGTCAGCAGCCTCAAGGATATCGTGTCCCTCCTTCGCTAGCCGGGCTCATCCATTGCAGGCCGGGTCGGAGCATGTCTACAGGAGGAATCCTGATGTCCGCAGAAGCATCCCGCGGTGGAGCTATGCGGAGCCGAGGTCGCCGAGCCCGCGATGGGCGACCGATGTCGATGAAGGCCGTGCCGTCCAGAATGCCGGCGATGGCAACTGCAGTCGCTGCTCTTGTGACCGTGATCGCGGCCCCCGCATCCGCCAACCTTGTGCCAACGCCGTTCATCGAGGAAGGCGTGTTACGGTTTCTCCCGGTGAAGGTGCCGGTCTGGCTCGCTTGGGAACTCGGGGCCATCATTGTTGAGACGGGAGTGCTACTGTTGCTCGGCCTTGGCATACTGCGCACCCTCGGCGTGGCGACCGGCGCCAACGTCGTCAGCGCGGTGGTCAGCACTCTGCTTGCGCCGCCCACGGCGCCGAGCACGGCCCTGGCGCCGACGGGCTTCGTCGTCCTCATCACCGAGGTGCTGGTCGCGCTGGTTTTGATCCGGCAATTGCCATCCTTGCTTACGGCGTCGGTGATATTGTGGGCGAATGCGCTATCGTTCGCGATACTGTGTGTTTTGCTCGTGACCGTGCAATGGCCGCAGGTCGAAGGCGGCGTCGTACTGCTCATCGTGCCTGTGACCGCCGGGTGGGCTGCGGTTCTGCTGCGACGCGCAGCGGAGAGCATGCGGCCTGGCGTGTGAGAACCGGCGCTCCCGTTCGGCCGCCGTCATCCGCGGCGGGAGCGCGAGCTGGCTGCGGCATAGCGGTTTCGTGACAGCGAGCGACAGAACCCATCCGCAGACCTCGGTCAAGGAGAAGCCAACCGTGAGTCGCGTTATCACCGTCACCGCAATCCAGTTGCCGGCCGCCAAAGCCGGGGAGACGCCGCACGAAATCAAGGAGCACAACCTGCGACGCATTGACGAAGGCCTCGCGATTGCTGGTGAGCGCGGCTCCGACGTTGCCATCTTCGGCGAGTATGCGAATGCGCGCCACCTCCCGCTCGACAACGGCAGGGCGCGCGAGTTCGCCGACGAGGTGCCCGGCGCGGTGACGGAGCGCATCGCCGAAAGCGCGCGCCGCCATAACATGAATATCCTCGCTCCCCTGGTGGGCCTCTGCGACGGAAAGCTCCGCAATGTCACCGTCCTCATCGGCCGCGATGGGATCATCGTCGGGCAGTACTACAAGGCGCACCTGCCGCTGCCGGAGGCGGAGTGGGGGTTCGAAGCCGGCGACGACATTCCCGTGTTCGACATGGATTTCGGCCGCGTCGGGGTGATGACGTGCATGGATATCGAGTATCCCGAGCATGCCCTGGTGCTCATGTTGCGCGGCGCGGAGATGATATTCTTCCCACACGTTCAGGGCAGTTGGGGGGAGATAGACTGGGAGATTCGCTACCGCGCGCGTGCGGTGGACACGGGGCTCTACATCGTCTCCGCGTGCTACGGCGTGGAGAAGGACGAGCCGTGGCGGCCGGGGATGATGATCGGCCGCTCGAGCGTCATCGGCCCCGACGGAACAATCATGGCCGATGCCGGGCGCTGGGCCGGCGTGTTGACAACGCAGATTGATCTGGATCGCCGACGCATCAGCGATTTCCACTTTGCCCGGCTGTGCGAGCGTACGCTGGCGATCAAGGCGAGCCGCAGGCCGGACCTGTACGGGGAATTGGTCCAGTACGCCTCACGTGATGCCGCTTTGGCCGAGGCGGCGAAACGCGGCGCGACTGGCGGCTAACGCAGCGCGCCTGCGCGCGACAGCAGCGGGATCTCGCCTGCTGTCATTCAATCACTGCGCGGTGAAAGCGCGGCACGGACGACAGATCCGGGGCTGGCGGGAGTCCGGGGGCCGCCTCGCAGCAGGGCGCGGTCGATCCGCTATGCAGCTCTCAGTACGCCGTCGCAGTTGACTTCCCGCGCCAGTGTTGTTCCAGACGCACGTGCTTCGCGGCGCGCGGGAAGGACTCGCCCGGGGGTAAGCATAAGTGTAAGTAAGGAATCGCGCAGCGAACGAGAGGCGGCACGAGTGACAGCCAGGCACGACAACTGGGAGGACGATTCAGCTAAAAGCTTGGACTTGCCCCAGGAGATTCGGGCGTGGGCGGAGGAATGGCTGGCCGCGGACGAACGGATCGAAGTCGCCGCGGCCGGTGATGTTATGCCCGATGGGCGATTCGACGTCAGCTGGCTGGTGGTGACGAACCGACGGCTTGCGGTGCTGGAGTTTGACGAGGAGGATGACGATGTCCTGGTGCGCCGCGAGCTGGGATTGGATCAGCTCGACGCGGTCGAGTTCGAGCATTACGTCGGCGGTGGCTTGCTCAACGCGCTCCGAGATGGCGAGCGCACGGAGTTAATTCGGTTCTCGCGTACCCTGAGCGACTTGTTCGAGGATGCGCGGGATCAGATCACGGCGCAGCTGCGCGAGCACGGTCGCGCGGAGGCACCAAGAGGCGTCGAGGAGCGCGGCGCAGAGGGGGAGCACGGGCGCACGGAGGGCGGGCGCTCGCGGTGTCCGACCTGCGGCCGTCCGCTCGCGCACGGGGATGTCTGCCGCGCCTGCATCGACAAGCAGCGCATCCTGCGGCGCATGGCAAGCTACCTGCGGCCGTACTGGCCGATGCTGGTCTTCGGGATCGCCGTGACATTTGGCGCGACCCTGGCGCAGGCGACGCCCGCATGGATCAGCAAGAAGATCGTCAACGACGCCATCCTCCCGCGCGACCTGGCGGTGCTCACCAAGTGGGTGCTGGTGCTGCTGGCTGTGCTGTTGATGCGCGGGCTGCTGACCTGGGGCAACTCGTACATCATCGCCACTCTCGGCCAGTTCATCATCGCGGATATCCGGCGCAGCGCGTACCTCCATCTTCAGAAGCTGGCGGTCAGCTTCTATGAGAAACGGCAGACCGGACAGCTGATGAGCCGCATCACGCACGACACGCAGCACCTGCAGGAATTCGTCGGTACCAGCATGCAGGAGATCCTGGTGCAGTTGTTCATGGTCATCGTCGTCACCGGGATCATGCTCGGCAGCAGCACCACTCTGACGCTCCTGGTCATGGTGCCGATTCCGTTCCTCGTCTTGTTGTCGATCATGCTCGGGCGCAAGGTGCGCCGATTCTACCGGAGCGCGTGGCGCCGCATGGGCTCGATCAACGCGATGCTCGCCGACACGATCCCCGGCGTCCGGGTGGTCAAGGCGTTCGCTCAGGAGCCGCGCGAAGCCGAGCGCTTCGAGCAGCGCGACCGCAGTTACGTCAGTGCCGTATTGGCCGCCGCGCGGACTCGCAGCAAGTTCTCCGGGCTGATGGCGATGACCATGGGCTCCGGTGCGCTGATCGTTTGGTCCTACGGAGGCTCTCAAGTCATCGCCGGCGAACTCGACCTCGGCACGTTGGTCATGTTCTCCGGGCTGCTGTGGCAGCTCTACGGGCCGGTGACCACCTTGGCCAATCTCAACGAGCGCTTCCAGCGCGCGGCGACGGCTGCGGAGCGCGTGTTCGAGATCCTCGATACGCCGGGCGAGACCGAGCTGACACCGCCCGAGCACCATCCGCATCCGGTCACCGAGGTGCACGGGCGGATCGAGTTCGACCATGTCTTCTTCGGTTACGAGCAGGACGAGCCGGTGCTGCGCGATATCTGCCTCGACGTGCAAGCGGGCGAAATGATCGGCCTGGTTGGACGCAGCGGCGTCGGGAAGACGACGCTCGTCAACCTGATCTGCCGGTTCTACGACCCCAACCGGGGCGTGATCCGGATGGACGGCGAGGATCTGCGCGAC
>CP070648.1:2847119-2850526 GCA_020354555.1 Armatimonadota bacterium
CGCATTGGAACACCTTGCCGTGCTCGCGCCTGATGCTCTCGGCCTACAGGTCTGGCGAACCTGGCGCCGAGAGATGCCGTTCCTCACTTCCCTGCACCGCCGCCGCCATGTAGTCCTGCGCTCGGTTCACCCAACCATCACGCCGGTGAATTTCGCGACGCTCGTCACCGGTGCGACGCCCGGCGTGCACCAAGTGGCCACCAAGCACGACACCATTGCCTGCGAGAGCTTGTTCGACATCGTGCGCGCGGCAGGGCGAACCAGCCTTGGCGCAGGCCAACCCGGAGCCACCGGCGGAGAGTTCCTGGCTCGCCACGCGGAGCTCTCCGGACGCGTCGATGAGCGCAGCGATAACGCCGTGACCGAGCGGGTCCTATCACTGGTCGAGGCGCACCGGCCGTGCTTCGTCATCGCGCAGCTCCTCGAGACGGACACGGTCTTCCACCGCGTCGGCCCCTCGTCGCCGGAAGCCGAGACGGTCGTGCGCGCCACCGACCAACGACTCCGCCAACTCGTGGCGGCGCTTACGGCCCACGACTACGGCGTCATCGTCCTGGCGGACCACGGACAGCACGATGTCCCCGATGCCGCGGAGGGCGAGCATCGCGGCACGCACGGCACCGAATCGGATGAGGACAGCTTAGTTCCCTGCACGTGGACGCCTTGACGTCGTCGCACGACGCGCCCGTGATTGCCTCCTTATTGTACGGCGCGGCCGTCGTGCGCTCACCCCCCTCGGTGTCTGCGGTACGGCGCCTGTGCCATGTCGGCTTCCCCAGCGAACAGGGCATCTCCCCGCTTGTTGCGGCGTCGCGACTGCAGACAAGGATACCCCCGCCGAGCGCGGAATCGCAGCACAGCAGGTGTGCCGTTCGTCGGTCCAACAAGGCGCCGCGTAACAATCGGCTTGCTCGCGGCGTCTAATTAACCGGGAAACTGACGGCGGCGTTGACCGGGGGATAGTTGCGATGGGCCGCGAGGCGATGCGCTCTCCGCTTGCTCAAGTGAACGCGGAGACCCAGCCTTTCGTGTGCGCTATGCATGCGCGCGAGGGGGATGACGGATGTTTCTGGCGCCCCAGGCTCTGAACGCCTACGTTGCAGTCCGGCCTCCCGACTATGCGGAGGAGCGCTCCGGCGACTCCCTGGTCGTGTGGGCTGACCCGCCTTACTGGATGGTTGTCGATCCAGAGTTCCTCGACCTGCTCCAGGAGTTGGGCGGCGAGCGTACGCTTCGCCAGGTGGTTGAAACACGCCCCGCGTGGCAAGGCACCCGTCGTGACATTGCGCGGCAGATCGGCAACCTGCTGGCGGCGGGAGTGGCGGCCGACGCCGCAGGCCACGAGGCGCGCAGCGGCCAACAAGATGCGCCTGACGCGAGGATCGAGAACATCGCCGTCAACATCACGCGCCAGTGCAACCTGCGATGCCACTTCTGTTACAACCTCCATGCGCTGACGTTTGACGACGACACGGAGCTTGCCGCAGAGGAGATCGTCAAGTTCCTCGACGCAGCGCGGCCGTTTGTCAGTCGCAGGCCTTCGCTCACAGTGCTCGGCGGTGAGCCGCTGCTATGTCCGGATAAGCTGCTCGCGGTGTGCCGGCATGCCGCACGTCATGGATTCGAGACGCTGGTCTCGACGAACGGCATTCTCGTCAGCGAGGACTTCGCGCGGGCCGCCCGCCGCATTGGGCTGCAGGTGCAGGTATCGCTTGACGGTCACCGCGCTGAGCTGAACGATGCCCTGCGGGGCGCGGGTACGTTCGACCGGATCGTGCGCGGGATCACCACGCTCGTGCGTCACCGCGTGCACACCATCGTGAGCATGGTATGTCACCGCGACAACCTTGCGTACCTGGAACCGTTTTACGGATTCGCCGCAGCCCTCGGTGTGGCCGAGGCGCGTTTCATTCCCTTGAAACGCATCGGAGGAGCCCTCAGCGGCAGGTTGGATCCAGTCAGGATTAACGACCTGATGCGGGCGGCATTCGCGACCTTCGAGCGCGAGCCGCGATACCTGCCGTTGACCGGCCGTGACGCCTTTTCGATCCTCGCCAACACGTGCCAATACTCGTCGCGCAGGCCGTCCTGCGGCACGGGGCTGCAGACTGTGCTGCTGGATGCGGACGGCCGTCTCTACCCCTGTCCCAACACCAACGTGCCCGAGTTCGCCATTGCGAGCATCCGGGATCCGGATTTCGAATTCGCGGAGGTTTGGCAGGAGTCACCCGTCCTTCAGAGACACCGCCAGCTCACCGACATCTCCCGCATGAACGAGACGTGCTCGGTGTGCGTCGTGCGTCACTGGTGTCTCGGCGGATGTCGCGGAGAGACCCTCGCGACGACCGGCGATCTCACCGCCCCGGCGCCGAATTGCCTGGAGCTGCGCGAGGCCACGATGGAGATGTTCTGGATCCTTGCCCGGCACCCGCATATCGTAGGGCCGGCGACCCGCGTCTGCGGCTAGCAAAGGAGACCGCGGTGAAAGTTGTCGCCCACAGCGTCGTGAGTGCTCACGTGCCCTACCTGCACCTAGGATACATCTCGGCATCGACGGCCAACACGATTGAGGACGGACTGACGGCCATCACTCGCGGATCAGTGCTCCTGATTGCCTGCGTCGGATTGGCCATCATCGTCCGGATTGTCACCAGGCCCTTGCTCACGTTGCTCGTAAGGGCGGCGGTCTATCTGCGTCACATGCCGGAGCGATGCGGGCAGCGATACCCGGTCGCCCGAAGGCTGGAGTCGGTCGGGGAGCGGCTGCATCGCGTCGAAGCCAGCCGCGGGCGCCGCCGTCCGTTCATCCGCGGCCACCGTTCGGCGTAGTATCAGCGCCGTCGGGGCACCGGCTTCCCTCAATGCGGTGCGGGCGGAGCACGGTCGGACGTGCCTCGCGCTGCACGCAATCGCCTCTCGTCACTGCCGGTCGAGCATCCTTGCTCGACCCGCTTCTGCGTCGCCGTCATACCTCGATAGCCAAGACGCGATCGGGAGGAGGTCGTCGGAATGAGCCGGTTTCGGCGGCATGGTCTAGGTCGCCAGGGGCGGTGTGTGCCACGTGGTCGGAGTCGTCCGGCCAGAACCTAGCTAGCCCCGAATCTTCACGTCCAAGTGCCGTTGCCGCTCTACGTCACGAAAGTGCGTTCTGGAGAATGCGGCGGTGACGGACCAGCCATGCGGCTGCGCGTGCCCGCCAGGCTAGCGCCCATAGCGGGTTGAAGCCGAGCACATCGAGCTTGAGGGCAGTCGTGTCCGGAGTGATCCTGGCTTCGTCGGCTTGCTCTGCGGTGTCGTGGACGACGAACTCAATGATCCGGTCTACGAAACCCCGGCGTTGACTCGCCGACAGGCCGTACGCATCCACGATCGCGCGGAGCTGCTGGGCGCGCTCTTCGAGCGGGGGC
>CP070648.1:2850626-2874291 GCA_020354555.1 Armatimonadota bacterium
CAGCGGATGATGGGCATGACGCTGATGTATCGCGTTGCAGGTCTTCCCGAGCCGGCGGCGGACGAGCGGCGCTTGTGGTGCAACGGCCTGACCACGATCTGGGGGCCGGGCGTCGGCGAGCTCGACGGCGCCGAGACGCGAGACTTGACCGCGGCGGAGATGAAGGCGCGCCGCGCACTGGCCGAGCACCTGAAGCAGCTGCGCGGGAAGTTCCCCGATGCCAGGCTCGTGGACACCGCCACGATTATCGGCGTGCGCGAGACGCGGCGGATCGTCGGGCTGTACACGATCACCGAGGAGGATGTCCTCACCGGGCGGCCGCAGCCGGACTCGATCGCAGTCAGCTCGAACCCGGTGCCGAACTACTACGGCGAGCGGCGGTTTCTCGATCACCGGGGGTTCGAGATTCCCTATCGCAGCCTGGTGCCGGCGGACTTGGACAATGTGCTGCTCGCCGGGCGGTGCATCTCGGCGTGCCAGCCGGCGTTTCAATCCGCGCGGAGCATGGCGCCGAACATGGCGATTTCGCAAGCTGCGGGCACCGCGGGAGCGATGAGCGTCGCGGCGTCCTGCCGACCGGCCGATCTCGACGTGAGCGCATTGCAGCAGCGACTGGAGAGAGATGGGGCGGTCGTGCGCGTGCCGCCGGAGGAGAGGCAGTGAGCCACTACGGCGCGGGACAGCATGGCCAGGCCGGACAAAGCCGTCGTCCGCTGTCCCAATCGCTTGTCATTTCGGCGATGAGCGGATCTGCCGCCCGCGCCGACGGGCAGGGGTGAGGACGTGGCGGTGGCGGAGATGCTGGAAATCCTGGAACGCGCCGACACCACGCGCGTCGCAGACCTACGGCGGCGCGTGCGCGAGGCGATGGAGCGCCCGCCGCAGAGATGGCCGTGTCCGGCTCGCATTGATGAGCGTAACATGGGCGAGGCCCTCATCGTGCGCAAGGCGCGGGCGGTCGCGCTGAAGCTCTCGCGCATGCCGACCGACCTCTGGGACGGCCAACTGTTCGCCGGCTCGATGACCCTGGAGAAGCCGCGCCTGCACGCGGAATGGGGATTCCCGGACTACACGACCGAGGAGGAGCGTGCGGCGGCCGCCGAGCGCGGCCTGAGCATACACTCGGTATTCGGCCACATCGTCCCCGATTATCCTTCTCTGCTCGCAAACGGTCTGCGCGGCATACGCGCCGAAGCCGAGGCGCAGCGCGCCAACGCCCGGAACGCCGAGGAGAACGCGTTCCTCGATGCGGTGTGCGTGGCGGTTGACGGGGTGATGGCGTTTGCGCTTCGGCTAGCTGAGCGCTGCGCGGAAGCGGCGGAGCGGCACACCGATGCCGGGCGCGCCGCGGAACTCAGCCGGATGTCAGCCAATCTGCGCCAAGTGCCCGCCGGGCCGAGCGAGACGTTCTGGCAGGCGCTCCAGTCGGTATGGCTGCTGCACATGGTCTTCCACTCCACGATGAACGGCAACGCGGTCGGCCGGCTCGACCAGTACGCCTGGCCGTACCTGCGCGCGGACCTGGAGGCGGGACGCTTGGATCTCGAGCGAGCAGCGGAACTCGTGGACTGCTTCTGCCTCAAGTTCAACGAGCGCGCGACGACGACGGAGGAGCTGCGCGCGGAATCGCGCGCGGATGAACCGTTCGACGTGAGCCGGCGCACGCGGCATTACACGTCGTCGCAGATCGGCACCAACCGCGACAGTCTCGACGCGACCAACCACTGGCTGCAGAACATCATCGTCGGCGGAGTGACGCCCGACGGCGGGGACGGCACCAACCCCCTGACGTTCCTGCTGCTGGAGAGTTGCCGCCGCAACCAGATGACGAACCCGGTGATGAGCGTGCGGGTGCATCGCGAATCCCCCGACGCGCTGATGCGCCATGTCTGCGACGTGCTCAAGGATGGCGGAGGCATGCCGGCGATTTTCAACGACGAGGAGATCATGCCCGCGCTGCAGGCCGTCGGCATTCCGATTCGCGATGCCCGGGACTACACCAACGACGGCTGCTGGGAGGTCATCATCCCCGGGCGGACGGATTTCAAGTTCCAGCGGCTGAGCCTGATGCTGTGCGTGGAGTGGGCGCTCAATCGGGGGCGCTCGCGGATTGACGGGTCACAGCAGGGGCCGGACACGGGCGACCCGCGGGAATTCGCGACGTACGGCGACGTGTGGCGGGCGTTCCTGGTGCAGATGGACGCGATGGTCGAACGCGTGGTGCGCCGGGTAGTGGCTACGATTGACGAACGCAGCGTCATTGCGCCGGTGCCGTTGTTGAGCGCGCTGATTGACGGCGCGATACAGTCGCGGCGCGACCTGACGGCGGGCGGCGCGAAGTACCGCACGTTCGGCATGCTGGCGGAGAGCGCGGCGCATGCGATTGACTCGCTGGTCGCGATGAAGAAGGTCATCTTCGACGATCGGCAGGCGAGCATGTCGGAGCTGTGCGATGCGCTCGCCGCGGGCTTCGAGGGGCACGCGGCGCTGCGCGCGAGGCTCCTCGCGGCGCCGAAGTACGGCAATGACGATGAGTATGCGGATGGCGTCGGGCGCGAAGTGGTCGAGGCGTTCACGGCGGCGGTGGCGCGGCACGCGGCGGATCACCAGATGCAGGTCAAGTTCCCGTGCGGCGTCGCGACGTTCTCGTGGTACATCGGCATCGGCGAGGGCCTCGGCGCGTCACCCGACGGGCGGCTGGCCGGCGAGCCGGTGTCGTCCAACTTCTCGCCTGCGCTGGGCCGCGACGTGGAGGGAATCCCGGCTGCGATTCTGTCGCACGCGAAGATGCATCGCCGCGATCTCGCGGTCGGCGCGCCGCTGGATCTGCGCGTCGCGCGGCGGCTGGTGGAGGGCGACGAGGGCACCGGGCGGATGGCGGCGCTGATCCGCAGCTTCGTGGACCTCGGCGGCTCCATCATGACGCTCACGGTGGCGGATACCGAGGAACTGCGGGCCGCTCAGCGCGATCCGGAGCAGTACAAATCGCTGCGGGTGCGCATGGGCGGGTGGTGCGCGTACTTCACGATGCTCAGCCGCGAGCAGCAGGAGCATCACATCCGCCGCCAGGAGGGGCGCTCGTGACGGCCGCCGATGATCCGGACACGGTGGACGGCCTGATCTTCGACCTCGACACGTTCGCGGTGCACGACGGGCCGGGGATCCGCATGGCGGTGTACCTCAAGGGCTGCCCGCTGTCGTGCAAGTGGTGCCACAGTCCGGAGTCGCGGCGTCCCGAGCCGGAGCTGATTCTTGTCCGCGACCGCTGTGCGAGGTGCGGCGCGTGCGTCAGCGCGTGCGCCCGCGGCGTGCATTATGTCAGCGACTCGGCGCACGTCATCGGACGCGAGCAGTGCGTCGCGTGTGGCGATTGCGTCGAGCAATGCGCGCACGGCGCGCTTGCCATAAAGGGCTATCGCGTTTCCGCGAATGCAGTCATCGCCAAGGCCGCGCGTCTGAAGGCGTTCTTCGACCATTCCGGGGGCGGCGTCACGCTGACCGGCGGAGAGGTCACGAGTCAGCCTGAGTTCGCGGCGGCGGTGCTCGCCGGGTGCCGCAAGCGGGGCATTCACACCGCGGTCGAGACGAGCGGCGCATGCGTGTGGGATGCGTTGCAGCGGATCGCGGCTCATGCCGATCTGGTGCTGTATGACTTGAAGCTGGCTGATGATGACGCGCATCAGCGGTGGACGGGCGTCTCGAACGAGCAGATCCTAGCCAACGCGGCGCAATTAGCCCAGGCCGCGCGCAACGTTCAGGTGCGCGTACCGCTGATCCCGGGTATCACCGATACCGACGGCAATCTGCGCGATATCTTCACTTTCGTGCGCGAGGTGGGGCTGGCGTCGGTAGCGATTCTGCCGTACAACCCCTCCGCGGCGGCGAAGTACGAGTGGCTCGACCTGGCATACGAGATCGAAGGCGAGCCGCAGAGCGTGGAGCGCGTGGCGGAGCTTGTCGAGATGGCGCGGCGAGCGGGGTTGGACGCCGTCATCGGATGAGGGCGAGGGCGGCTGTGGGTGGCATCCGCCCTCGGCCGGGTGCCTTGCCCAAGCGGCACGGTTGATGCTACTCTATTGCACCGGAGCGGGCCGCGGGAGTCACCGACGCGCCACAGCCGCGATGGCGACGGCGCGTGCCTGCTCCCGGTAGGAGCGCGAGCAACGGGTGCGACTATGCTGACGGATAATGTTCTCGACCTCATCGGCAACACTCCGCTGATACAGTTCAAGGGCAGCAACGTCTTCGCCAAGGCGGAGTTTCTCAACCCCGGCGGGAGTATCAAGGATCGCGTGGCGCTGGCGATGATCGAAGGCGCGGAGCGCGACGGGAAGCTCGGACCGGACTCCATCATAATGGAGCCGACGTCGGGGAACACGGGCATCGGCGTCGCGCTGGTCGGGCGGCTCAAGGGTTACCGCGTGCAGATCGTCATGCCCGAGGGCATGAGCGAGGAGCGCAAGAAGATCATCCGCGGGCTGGGCGCCGAGTTGATACTGACGCCCGACAAGGACGGCATCGCGGGCGCGGTGAGCCGCGTGTGCGAACTGGCGGCGGCGGACGCGCGCATCTACGTGCCCCAGCAATTCGAGAATCCGGACAACCCGCGCTGCCATTACGAACAGACCGCGCCGGAGTTGTGGCGGCAGATTCGCGGCGACGTCGCGGCGTTCATCGCCGGCGTCGGCAGCGGCGGCACGCTGCAAGGAGTCGGCACGTTTCTGAGAGAGCACAACCCCGACGTGAAGGTCGTCGCCGTCGAGCCGAGGAACGTGTCAGCCCTGCTCGGGCACGAGCCCGGTCTGCATCAGATCCAGGGCATCGGCGACGGCTTCGTTCCCGCAGTGCTCGACGTCAAGCTGGTGGACGAGGTGATCGAGGTGTCGGACGAGGACGCGGTCGAGACGACGCGGCAGCTCGCGCGCGACCACGGCCTGCTCGTCGGCATCTCGTCCGGGGCCAACGTGTGGGCGGCGCGGCAACTCGCGAAGAAGGTCGAGGGCAACATCGCGACCGTTCTTCCCGACCGCGCGGAGCGGTACTTCAGCACGGCGCTGCTGTAGGACCGGTGCGCTGACAGCTCGTCTCCATGGCCGTCGCGGGCTCCGCGGTTTGTCGCTCGCCTACACGACTTCCATCGTTGACGGCGGCTTGGGGGCGATGTTGTAGGTCACGCTGACGACGCCCGGCACCTCCGCGAGGATGCGCTCGCTCAGCGCGCGCAACGTCTTCCACGGCAGGCGCGTCGGCTTCGCTTTGCGCGCGTCAACGCTGTCCCAGCAGCGGATCTCGATCTGCAGGCCGAAGTCGCGCTTGCCGTCGCGCATGCCGGTCACGCGGTCCTCGTGCAGGATCGCCATGTACTGAAACGCCTTCGTGGCCGCCAGTTCCTCTTCGACGATCACCGTCGCCTTGCGCACGAGCCCGATCCGCTCGGGGGTCACCTCGCCGATCACACGCGCGGCCAGCGCGGGGCCAGGGAATGGAGGTCGGTTCCAGACCGACTCCGGCAGCCCCAACGCAGCCGCGACTTTGCGCACGCCGTCCTTGCGAAGCTGCACGAGCGGCTCGATGATGTGGTAACCGAAAGCATCCTGCGGGTCAATGCCGAGCTGCTCGAAGACATTGTGTTGGCGCTTGATGCCGGCGACCGTTTCGTCCACATCGGTCAGAATCGTCCCTTGCAGCAGGTGGTTCGCGCCGCTCTGACGCACCAGGTCGCCGAAGACATCCCTGTAGAATGTCTGGGTGATCGCCTCGCGCTTCTCCTCGGGATCGGTGACGCCCCGAAGCGCGGCGAAGAACTTGTCACGCGCGTCCACGATTTCGACGCGCACTCCCAGATCGGCGAACAGCGCGGCGATGCGCTGCGGCTCGCCCTCGCGCATCAGGCCGTTCTCGATGAAGTAGGTCTTGAGCCGGTCGCCGAGCGCGCGATGCCCGAGCATGGTGACGGCGGATGAGTCAACGCCGCCCGAGAGCGCGTTGATTGCCGTTCCGTCGCCGACCGTTGCACGAATCTCCCCGACTTTTTCCTCGGCGAACTGAGCGGCGTCGAGTTTCGCGGTCTTGATCTCTTTGATTGCCACGGGTACTACCTACTTGGGCGCCGGGGGTGGGAGATGTTGATTCGGTGTGGCCGCGAAAGTCCCTGCCGTGCGCGGGCGGCTGATCGGTGACCAGGACGCTGGGCGAGCTACCGTCGGCGGGCAGCGCCAGACGCGGTGCGCGAGGGATGGGAGGCGGCCGCTGGATTCGTCAACGCTGCTCTCCCTTCATGCGCTGGTACGTGATGAGGGCCGACCCCGGCCGGTCGTTGATGGTGACCGGCAGGCCCGAGTCCAGAAGTTCGCGGCCGGTGATGGTGACCTCGCGCGGATGGTCGAGGTCGGTGATGCGGTAACTGGCGTCGGGATCGAGCCCGTCGAGCGGCAGTTGGGCGGCCTGGTAGATGCTGTCGGCGCGGCGGAACAGCTGGACGAAGCCTGCGCCGAGGTCGGGCCGGTGGAATTGCCAGGCCATCCACACGTCGCTGCCGGTGCTGTACGGCGTCAGCGGGTAGTAGTCGCCGAGGTAGTACGGGGCAATCGCGCGCCACTGTTCGGTGAGCGTGCGCAGGAGGTCATAGTCGAGGTCTGTGCGGCGCGCGTCCCACAGGCAGTTGACATAAGGGCACATGTTGCTGCGGAAGAGATAGCGGTCGGCCTCCTTGGCGCCGGTGCCGTTGAGCGGGATCCATGAGGAGATGCCATAGGTGTGGCACTGCGTCCCAATCGGCTCCAGGATGTAATCGCTGCGCCACAGGGGCACGGAGCGCCGCAGGGTCTCGAGATCGTTGCGCCGACCGCCGGAGGCGCAGGTGTCGATCAGCATATCCGGATGGCGCCGCCGCAGTTCGTCCCAGTACGCGAGGAATCCCTCCACATACCTGATCTCGCTGATGCCCTGCCGGTCGTCCGGGTCGTTCCCGCGCCAGAACGGGAGCGGGTCAATGTTGAAGTCATTGCGATAGAGGTCAATGCCCTGCTCAGTGACGAGCCGATCGACGTGGTCAGTGAGCCACTGGCGAGCCGCCGGATCGCCGAGGTTGAGCAGGCCTCCGTTCGTCCCCCCGAAGATCCACTCCGGGTGGTCATCGGCCAGCGACGTGCCCGGGGCAACGCGCTCCGGCTCGAACCAGACGATGGTCTTCAGCCCGTTGGCGTGGGCGTGGTCGCAGATCGGGCGCAAGCCCCCGGGGAAGCGCTGCTGGTCCACCTCCCAGGTGCCGGTATCGGGCCAGTTGGTTTTGATGATGTACCAGCCCGCATCCATCCACCAGAAGTCAATGCTGATGCGTTCTGCGAGATAGCGGTTGATGAACTCGAGCTGGCTTGCAGTATCGGCGGTGACCATCTCGCCGAAGAAGTGGGAGCTGCACCCGGACAGGTGCCACCCGTGGAGCTGCCCTCCCGGCCGCGGGACGTTGTGGGCGAGCATCCACTGCCGCCAGACGTTCTGAGAGCGCACGCGATCGCCTTTCCAGAACTGGATGACGATGAGCGGGGTGCGCACCTCCTCGCCGGGACGGAGCGTGAAGTGCGTCAGCTCTTGCCCGGCGCGAACGCGTAAGCGATCTCCCTCGCGTGTGAACCGCGACGCCCACTGGCCGGGCCAACCGATGACAACGATCACCCCCTCGCCCGGCCATTCGAGGTTGAAGTACGGGAGGTCGCTGTTGGAGGAGCGGCCGCCGGAGGTGGTAATGCGCTGGTCGGCGCCGGGGCCGAGCGGGGTCTGGAGCGGCTGGTAATCGGTCTGCGCGCAGACGCTGCCGGTGTGGTGGTGGAGAACGAACTCGCCCTGGCGGGCGTAGCGCGCATAGAGGTCGTCGGGGTGGCGCCGCCAGGTCGCGTCCAGCGCCTGGATGTCGGAGATGATGGGCGTGTCTGCCGCGCCGTTGTTCTTGAAGTACAGCGTCCACTCGATGGTCGGGAAATCGTGGTATTCCAGGGCGACGCAGCGCACCGACAGCCCCGTCTCGGGATCGGTGTAAGTGAGGACGTGCTGGGTCCGCCGCTCATCCAGGTGCGTGGAGACGCGATCGAGGCGCCACGCGCTGAGGAACTCGGAAGAGGCAAGCCCATCGTAGGTGAAGGCAAACGGAGGACTGGTATCGAAGCGCGCCGACGCCTGGCCTTCAATGATGGGCAGATCTCCCAGCCACATCGCCCGGCCATCTTCGAGGACGACCCTGGCGTCAACCCAATCGGCCTGGTCGCAGGCGATACCGTCACCCGCGTCCCTGACCTCGATAGCGAACTCACGCGCCCCGCGAAGGCTCACCGAGACCGCCGCGCCCGGCATCCCCTCCCGCATGACGGGTGAGCGGTAGACCTCCCTCTCGCGGACGGCGACCGAGAAAACGACGCTCCCGCGCCCGCCGACGGTCTGCTGATTCGTGTCCACACCGACTGTCGCGCTGAACATTGCGCCGGGCGCCGGCAAGCGGACGGTGATCTTGCTCGGCGCGTGTGTGAAGAGGCCGCGGCGATGGGCTGCATGGCCGAGCACCAGCGGCCGGTCAACGCGGCAGTTCTGCCACACCAAGTCGTAGTTGGTCACGACGACCAACCCGCTCGCGGCAGGCGCAATCGCGTTCCTGCCTTCGAGCTTGGCCGCAGCCCAACGACGCGCCGCGAACAGCTCGTCGGGTGTTGCCGATGCCCCGAATGCGATTCCTGCTGCCATCGCCATCACTCCCAAGCTAACGAGTAGAGTCTTCATGTGGCGTGTCCATGACGTCCGCGCGCTTGACCATAGAGCCTCGTGTATCACCGCAGCGCCGGTAGTACACGAAGACTCTTCCGGACGAGGTTCGTTTGGGGCGGCCCGGCCGCCTCCGCCGCCCTTTCCTGATAGACGAACCTCGATAGGTTGCCGACGAGCCGCGCCGCTACCGGGCGGCAACTCGTTCCGGCGGGCCGACGCACTTGAACTCCAGCCGCGCCCATGGGGCCGGGCCACCCGCGCCGTCGTACGAAACCCGAATCGCATTCTCGCCGCCGCGCAGCCCCAAGTGGTCGCCCGTGACGGCCACCTCGCGCAGCAGCCGGTAGTGGGCGTCGCGGACTTGCGCCGAGCCGCTGCCGTCGTAGACGAGGTAGCACCCGGGTGCGAGCGTGTCGTCGAATGACATTCGCTTGCCGTTTAGTTCGAATGAGGGATTGCACAGGCCGCCGCCCAACTCCTTGAGCGCCTTGATGCCGGCGACGGCGCAGCATACGCTGTCACCCGGCAGGATGGCGTTGAACCCTATGGTGATGCGATCCACGCGGCGATAGTCGAAGCCCTTGAGGGTCTGCCACCAATTGGCGAAGCCGCTCCAGGAGTTCCAGTCGTAGGCATAATAGCGGCCGAGGCACATCTCGCCGAGGGGAAACTCGAAGTAGCGCTCGCCCGTGAAGTCAATCGGCGCGTAGTACTGACGCTTCATGTCGCCGCTGGTCAGTTCGGCAAAGAGGAGTTCCCCCTTGCCGTCGCCGCGCACCCAGACGCCGAAACCGCGGTGTTTGCTCAGATCGAGCGGCTGCGGCAGCGTCGCGATCGCGCGGATCACGCCTGAAGGCTTGTCGCCGCCATGCGCCGCGCTCAACTTGAAGCCCGCGAGCCCGTTGACCTGTGCCCTGTTGATCTTCAGCTCCGGAGCTTCGGGATGCAGGCCCGGATCGCGCTTGAATTGGGCGGCTGTCGGAGTCAGCTCGATGTTCTGGTTGCTCGCGTAGTCGAAGCTTCCGACAACGCGCAGCTCGAAGCGCAGCGGCTGGCGCTCGAATGGATTCTCCGCCCGGCAGACCGGGCCGAGGTGTCCCTCGCTGGCGGTCGTGAAGCTGAGCAGGTGCCGTTCCGGTGCGTACGGCGCGGAGCGCCCGGTGCCCGGGCACATCCAGTAGAAGGGCGAGTACTTGATCTCGGTCAGGGTCCATTGCTTTTCGCCCGCCGCCTCAAGGTGAAAATCGCGGCCTTTCCCGCGCAGCCTCTCGCGTTGTGGGTCGGTGAATGCACCCGCGTACCGCGCCTCATCCCAGGCCTTGACCATGCGCAGGCACTCTTCGCCGTAGCCGTGAGCCGCGATGGCATCCGGGCCCGCCTGCATGCCGTGGCAGGCGTTGTAGCCCGCGGCCTTGGCAAGCAGGTACTCGACATCCTCCAGGCGCGTCGCTTCCCAGTCCAGGCCCGCTCCGCCGAAGCGCCACCAGCCCATCGCCGGCGGAAACAGGTTGTCCTCGAAGTATTTGCAGTTGTTGGCGCGATAGGAATCCACGTCAACCTTGGCCGACTGCGTCAGTTCGCCCCAGTTCATGCGCGTGTGAATGTGCCAGAGGTAGTGCAGGAGATTGCTGGCGTCGTTGATGACCTCCTGCTTCCAGCCGTCGAAGCACTGCTTGACGAAGCGGTTGCGCGCGTATTCGCCGTAGCCGTATGTGGACAGGCCCTCCAGGCCGTCGAACGAGATCTGGCGCAGCCCGGTGCTGTTGAACAACTCGACCAGGCGGTCGGTCATCTCATCCATCATGCCGTTCTCGATGCCGGGGTAGAAGGTGCGGTAGTCGTGGTCGGCGAGCTTGCCGATATCCGCACCCGCGGGGTGAGGCGAGGCGGCGGTGCCGAACGCGCCGCGCGTGCAGCCCAGAAGCATCCACGGCTCGGCCTCGGAGACGGCATCGTACTGCACCAGTTCATCGCCGATGATAGCGGTGGCGAGCGTCTGCCGGTTCCGGAAGGCCGTCGGATCGGCGATAGGCACCTCCGCGGCCTTGCCGTCAACCGCCCCCGCGAGCACTGTCGAACCCATGCGCGCCAGGCGCGGATCCGGCACGGGGGTGATGTACGGATCGTTGGTCGTGATGAAGCCGCTGAGGGTATGCGCGCCGAGGCGGATGCCGGTCTTCGCGGCCTTCTCGGCGCAGCGGCGCAGGCTCTCGTCGCCGTCAGGGAACTGTCCGCGCTCGAGCTGAAAATGCCCCCACGTCTCGAAAGGGCCGCCGTCGTAGACGTACGTCAACCCGGCCTTCCGCGCCAACTCGAGTACTCCATCCAGGTTGCCTTCGTGGAAGGACGTTATGAGATACGAGCGGCGCGCGGTAGGCGACACTTTGCCCCACACGCCGTCGAGCATCGGGTGCGGCAGGCCCTCGGCGAGTTCGATTTCGCCGAGGGTACTCAGCGCGTCCTGGGCGGGACATCCGAACAGCGCAATTTTCGAACCGAGCACGCCGCCATCGTGCTCGATGGCGGACGCCCGCAGCAGGCTGCCCTCCGGCGTGCGGGCAGCGCCCGCGGTGGTCTGGATACTGAGGGACTGAATGCCGAGCGCGAACTCGTCATCGCGCACGACACCGACCGTCTCGCCGATAGTCTTGCCAATAGTCGTGAAGAACGGCCCCCAGATGATGCGGTTCGGCGCGGCGCCGTCCACGGCCTCGAGTTCGAGAGTTGCGTGAGTCGGCCTCGTCGTCACAACGATGGTCGCAGTGATGCCTGTGTCGCCATAGCTCAGGCGCAATCGGTTGTCGGTTTCGGCGTAACTCAGCGCGGTTGGCGGCACCTCCCTATCCTGCAGCACCAGCGTGAGCAACGGCGCGCGTTTGCCGGCGGCACCATACTCCTCGCCTCGCGCGACATCGCGAACGGTGCCGGCGTGTCCCGTATCATCGAAGCCAATGCGCAGGTGGGTGGTCTCGAAGGTCACCATAGGTTGCTTCTCCACAACGGGAGTGAGGGCAAGCGGACATAGTATAAGCGCGGCGATGACGGGGCGCATCATTGTGCCGACCGCATGGGTCGCCGCGCTCTTGCTCGCGTCGGTCGGGCTCGTCGCGCGGGTTGTTGCCCTGAATCGAATCGTGCGCGTAGGGTCACGGTCTCGTACGGCCCCAGAGCAAGATCGACATCGTTGCCGCGCAGACCAAGAGCGGCGGAGCGCCCGCCGCACGGGTCGGTACGTTCGACGAGCGACGGGCGAGCCCTCGGGAATCGTAGAGCGCAGCGCGTCCCCTGCCCGAGGGTTTCCTTGATCCGGATGCAGAAACCTTCGCCGTCGCGGCGGAGACTCAGGAGATCCGCGGTGCCGTCGAGCAGTTCGATCGGCGGCGGTTCCGGCGCCGCGCGACCAGGGAAAACGACGGGATCGGCCAGGCTCTCGTTGAGCGCGCGCAGGGGGGCGGAGCGGGCGTCGCCGCAGCCACTCGTCAGCACGTAGTTCAACTCGACCCAGCCCGACTGCGACGGGCGGAAGTTGGTGTGCCAGTAGTTGGACATCGGGTTGGAGAAGACGTGACCGGTGCGCACGTCGAGCGTTTCCAGCCAGCGCGCGGTGTTCGGCTCCTGGAGGTGGAACAGAGGCGCATCGGGCGAGGCAAGCGCGAGCCAATCCTCGCCGTCAGTCAACACGAGTCCGGCTTCGACATGATAGTAGTCGCGCGCGCTACCGGGCAGCTGCTCGGCATCCGGCCTGAAAGCCCCTCCGGGGTAGTGAAGTAGGAACTCCGGTCGAGCAGCCTCGAAGGGGAAGCTGATGAAGAGCGCCTCCGGCGCCAACACCTCTGGCTTGTTGACGCGGACGACGAATTCCAGCCTGGGGCATACATGATACAGGCGCGCGCATAGGATCACCTCTGCGGTTCCTTCGAGCGCCTCGGTCCACGTCAGGCTGTCGAAGACGGGGCCCCTATCGACCACGGCGGGGCTCCGGTCGGACGCCCGGAAGTGACGAAACCCCCCGGTCGCGTTGTCGCGCCCAAGCGCCCGCTCCAGCACCAGTCGCCCCAGCTCCAATCCAGGCGTAAGCCACTCGCGCTTGCGCGCGATATCGCGCCATGCAGTGATGCCCGCCTGCTGCGTCCACGCGACCACGTAGTACGGGCTTTTGACCGCGACTTGGGACGCGGCCATCGGCCGCCGACGCCGGGAACGCTTCGCCGCCTGGGCGCAGAGCGTTCGCGTGCGCAGTCCGTCCATCTCCGGGATGACGACGACCGCCTCGCCCCGGCGCTGCGGGTCGGCGTGGTCGGTGTGAAGCATCTGACACGGGAGCTCCGCGCCAGTCTCGACATCGGCCACGGCCCAGGTCTGCGCGGCTTTCGGCGACGACAACGGCCGCGCGCCGCCGGTGAACTGCAGCTCATTCGGCGCGCCCAGGTCCGCGACGGCGATGAGGGGCGCACGAGGATGGAGAGACGTATTCATCACGACGAAGCGCCGCGCGGCGTCGCATCCGCCCGCGAGACGCTCGCCGAGGCGCTGTCGCATGTCCTCGGCGCGGCCCTCAGCGTGGAACAGCGACAGTTCCTTCTCGGCCCAGTGCGCCGTCGTCGCCGGGGAGTAGGGATGCTTCGTCCCGCCGCGCGCGCCCCACGTGTGTTCATCGAAGAGCACGAGGTCTTCAAGCGCCTGCTCGGCGACATCGCCCCCGTCCGCCTCCGGCGCGAGCACGGCTTGCGCGCGCTCGAAGCGGTCGAGGCGGCGCCACAGCCTGCGCGCGCGGGAGGTATGCCGGGCAGCGGAGGCGTGGCCGTCGGCCCACCAGTCCGGCCAGGCGCCCTCGACCTCGTCGCAGTCCGAGAGTCGCGGCTCAAGTTCGCGGAAGAACTCCCGGAATGTCGAGATGCGCAATTGCGGCGCGGCCCAGGTGTCATTCCATTCGCGGACGAGATCGCTCAGGTGCGCGAGCGGATAGCAGTTGTCCATCGCCAGCCGAAAACCGTAGACCGAGTACGGATAGCCCTGATCCTCGTAGCGGGCGAGCACCTGCGGCAGTCGCTCGAGCACCTCCGCGTACCCGTAGCGGAACCCGTGGCGGTAGCCTTCGCCGTAGTGGTTCTGGTCGGGGTCGGTGTTCCACACCAGCACGCGGCCCGATGGCGTGCGCCACCAGAACGGGCGGGGCAGTCGAGGGACTCGGGCGCGGATGCTGTTGCTCGACATCGCCAGATAGCGAATGCCGATCTGGTTGAGCAGTTGGGGCACCGCCCAGCTGACGCCGGGGCAATCGGTTTGCGCGCCCACTTCGAGGGGCAGGCGGTGTTGCGAGGAGAACTCGACCACGCGGCACAGGGAGCGCGCGATCATCTCCTCGGTCCACAACTCCGTCATGTTCATGTAGAGCGCTGTGTTCTCGATCGCGCCGCGGCGCATCCAGCGGATCAGCGTCCGTAGCTGCCGCGGCGCGCGCCGCCGCGCATAGTTGACGACCGGCCAGAAGCATTCATTCGTCCAACGGAAGCGCGCGGGCTCCGGGTGCTCCCGCGTTCGTTCGCACAGCTCAACGACCTGATCGAGGATTTCCGCGTGCTGCTCGCAGACGCGGGAGGGCAAGTCGGTGTACCCGATGTCAACGTGGGTATGGTGGAGCAGATGAATGCGCCAGCGCCGCCGCTCCGGGAGTTGGCATTGCAGGCGTTGGTCGCGCCGACGGCCCCAGCGGATTGACACGGCGGCCGGCGAGTCTGTGCAAGGGATCTCCACACGCGCACGGATTTCGTCTTTGGGCCACGCGAGACGCGTGCTCCATCCCCGAGACGGCACTTCGACCGCGAGATTGAGGCGTGCGGGGGCCTGACCATCGGGACGCTCGATCTCGATGATCCGCCACTCCCGGGAGTCGTGTACCTTGAGTAACGGGAGCGCTGAGACCTTCCATCCCCCCTGCTCCGCGTCCTTGGGCTCGCAGCCCATCCGCAACCCTCCTCTATCTCGGCAGCAGGCCGCCTAGCGCTTGGTCGAGGGCTGAGTCAATCACGGCCGGTGAATCGCGGTCAAGCAGTTCGTCGCACCGCGCCCGCGCGACATCGAGGAGGGAGAGCGAACCCGCCCGGCGCCAGCTCTCGAACACCGGATGGCGCGTGAGCGGCGGGATCCAGTGCTCGGGGGAGCGCATCAGCGCCAGGGTTAGGTCGTGAGTCAGGAAGCTCCCGGCCGGGCCGACATCGCGTATGGCGTTGTAGGCGAGGGTCTCGCGGTCAACGCGAATCCCGTCGGCAATGCGCTTCATGTAGCCCGCCAGTTCGTCGTCGAGCACGAGTTGGTCGAGGGCGACGGTCATGCCGGTGCCGATCATGCCGGAGTTGACGTGGACGTGGACGCCGCCGCAGACCGCGGCCCACGCGGTGCTGGTCTTCTCTGTCGCCGACTGGTAGTCAACGAGTTGCGAATCAGTGTCGGGGCCGATGGCATGGTACGGCAGGTGACAGTGGCGCGCCAGTTGGGCGCCGGCGATGCGGAGCAGCATCGACTCAGGGGAGCCGATGGTGACGTTGCCCGCGCGCATGTCGAAAGTGGTCCACGCACTGCCGTAGATGACGGGCGGGTTCGGCCGCGCGAGGTTCGCGAGCACGACGCCGGAGAGGGTCTCCGCGTGGTGGATGACCATCGTGCCCGCGAGGGAAATCGGCGCCGACACGCCGCAGAACGGCTCGGGAAGCACGACGAGCGGTAAGCCGGCGCGCACGGCGAGCATGAGCGCGTCGGCGGCGCCCTGCTCCCATTGGAGCGGGCTGGTCGGCGAGACCTGGCAGACTGCACAGGGATACTCGCGCAGGTCTTCCTCGCCAGCGAGCTTTTGCGTCATCGCGACGATGACGCTCATGACGCGGTCGTGATCCGGCGAGAAGTAGAGCGGCTTATCGCAGTGGCGCCAGATGGCGTGGACGGCATGGGCGAGGGACATCTCCGCATCAACATCCTGCGGCATCGCGTGCACGCCGACCAGGTCGAGGTTGTCCAACCGCTGAGTCAGGCGGGCGAAATGCTCGATGTCGAGCTTACTCGCGGGACGCCGCGTACGCCCGCCGTCGTCGGTGACGAACACCGCGTTATGGCCGCTGGCGAACAGCGGACGCCGTCCCTCCCCCACTTCGGTCGCCCGCTCGCCTCGGGCGTTGACGAGCCGGAACGTCGTCGGACACAGGGAGAGGCAATCCTCCACGAGTTCGCGGGGGAATCTGACGAGGTCGGTGGATTCGTCCCATATGCCGCCGGCTTCGAGTTGGACGAGGCGGCGCGCGGCCTCGCTGTGGATGCGCATGCCGACGTCCTCGAGCACCGACAGCGCGGTGTCGTGGATGGTGTCAACTTCGTGCGTAGAGAGAACCTCGAGCAGCCCTGGTGTCACTCTTCTCCTCCCGCGGACGTGTTCGCAGTGGGCGGCCCCGGGGGCCGCTCAACCGGCGTGACGCGACGGCCGACGAGAGCGCCCCACAGGTCCCACACGCACATGTTGCTGTAGTATTCGCGCCCCCAGAGCATGTCTCCGCTATCGGGGTCGAGATTCCAGGTCGTGTCCCACGTGCGGCGCTGGCGGAGGGCGATGTTCTCGGCGAGGCGCTGCGCGCGCGGGAGGCCGAGGTCGGGCCGGCCGGCGTAGATGCACGTCGCGGCATAGCACCACGTTTCCCCGAGGGTCGCGGTATGGGAGTGTCCGTTGGTGCCGGTTGTGTCGCGGCTGCCGTCCGGGGTAACTCCATTCACGAGCGCCCACACGTCGCCCGCTCCGTTGGCGCGGTTGATGTGCTCGAGCGCGGCGATGACGTGCTCCCGCGACAGGATCTCGCCCAGCCCGCACAGGTACGCGTACCACTGACCGGTGAGCTGTGCCGCGAGGCACGTGTCGCTGCGCGTGTTGGCGGCGGTATCATGCCACAGGCGGTAGTAGCTGCCCGTCCAGAGCTTGCGCTCGAAAGATGCGCGGGCTTGCTCGAAGAGCGCCTCGCACTCCTCGCGAAACGCGTTGTCGCCCTCTACCTGCGCGAGAGCCGCGGCGGCTTTGAGGGCGGCGAGCCAGATGCCGCCGGTGTAGCTGGCCGCGCCGTGGAACTGCCAGCAGTCGTAGTACTGGCGCGACAACTCGTCATTGATCAGGCCGTCGCCGTCGGTATCCAACGTTCGAGCGAAAGCGACGGCCTTCTTCACCGCCGGATAGACCTCGCCGGCCCATTCGCGGTCGTGCCACCAGAAGTAGTCGCGCCGCGCCATGAGCACGAACTCGCTGCTGTTAATGATCTGCTGTGTCTCATAGTACGGCGCGTCCCAGTTCTCGCCACCGCCGAAGGCAAACGGTATTGCGCCGTCGCCGCGCTGGTGGCGGATGAATTGGCGCATGGTGTTCTTCTCCAGCTCGGGGAAGAACGCGGCGATGGGGATGCTGCCGTAGAAGCGGCAGACGATGGTCTCGGTGATCGGGCAGCCGACGAACGACTCGCTGTGCGTGAAGCGCCCGTCCTTGAGCCATGACGTGTTGCGCGCGAGGGAGTAGAGCGAGTTGACGAGCTGATCCTTCAGCCAGTCAGGCAGCCGCGGGTCGTCATAGATGCGATCCTGCCACTCGCCGACACGGCGGGCGAGCCAGTCCCAGTTGCCGGCGACGTGTTTCGCGACGGCGAGGGAGCCATCGAACCAGTTCGCGTACTGATGGCCGACGAAGCGGCCTGCGCTGTCGCGCGCGTCGGGGTAGAACCAGGCGAGGACAAAGCGCAGCTCGCCGCTCCGGCCGGGCTTCAGGTGCAGCGTGCCGGTGACGGCAACGGTCTCGGGCGAGCCCGGCGTACGACCCGCGGATCGCGTGAACCGGCCTGCGCCGTCAGGCGAAGCCGCGCCCGGCAAGACGGCAACGGTGCAGCCCCCGCGGTCCGGAGTATTCTCCCGGGTGACGAACAGCGCGGTGGGGCCGCGCGTGGTTGACGTTCGCCGATGGTGCGAGGCGGCCGCCACGGGTTGCCACTCCCGGAACGGCACGGCATCCCCTTCACGCATACGGGTTATGGCGGCGTCCCACGTGCCGCACCAGCCTGCGTTCGGCGAACGCTCGCTCGCCAGCCCGCACGCGGCGCCGGTCGCATCGCCGACCACCAGGGCCCGCCGCCGCGCGTCGAGCCGGCCCGCGTCGTCAGATTCGGTATTGCCCGCCTCCAGGTTGGCGTACACGGAAAGCCGCAGGTCGCGGATCGGCGCGCTGCCGACGTTCGTGATTTCGTACTCGATGGCGCCGCTGCGGCTGCGGACTTCGACGGCAAGGGCACCGTCCGTGCTCGCGAGCCGAACGAGCCCGTCTTCGCGCCCAGCGCGCGTCAGATTCTCCAGCCGCTGCGCACCCCGGATCAGCGTCCCGGCGCGGCGCCGCCCGCTCAGAATATAATGCAGATAGAAGCCGTGCTGGCTGAGGCAGCCGCCCGCCGCGGTCGTCAGGCACTGCTTGCCCTCATCCTCCCAGTTGAAAGCGCCATCGTCGTCTACGACCAGGTCGCCCGCTGGAGCTTTCAGGCGTTCCGAGAGCCCCCCTATCGAGTCGACCGCCGCAAACGCGACCGGTACCGCTGTCTGCGCGCCGGGGGCGAGGTCGCCGAGATTCCAGACCAGGAATCCGCCGACGTTTCCCTCCGCCCGTGCCCCGCCGCCATCCGCTTGGAGCGGCGTGCGCCAGCGAAACGTAACCGAGGTCTTGACCGGCTTCTCGCTCGTGTTATCGATCGCGAACCGGAACATGGCCGCAGGGGTCGCGGAGGCGCGTGCGTCGCGGAGGATGAACGGGCTCATCGCGCGCACGCGCACAGCCACGGGCAGCTCGTCGCCGGCGCACTCCAGGTCAGCGATCGGGAAATGCCCGAGATAAGCGCGCACCAATTCCGCGAGCGGCTTGTCCACGACGCGGCCCGCGCTCTCAGTGCGCACGACGAACTCGCAGCCCTCCATCACCCCGCCAACCGGACGGTAGCTGTTCGCGATCGCCTGTCCCGTGAAGCGCCCCAGGCTGTCGAAGTACACCGTTCCCGTGCCGAGCCCGCCGAGCGGCACGGTGGAGTTGGCGTCGCCGGCGCGATACGCGACGCCAACGACGGTGCGCGGGCAGTCCGGGAAGCGGAACGTCTCGAACCGATAGGGCAGAGCGCCCGCCGCGACGGCCGTCGAGCACGCGGCAATGATGACGGTGAGCAGTGCACAGCCTCGTCCTCGGTGTCGCGGCACTACAGGTCCTCCGCATCCGCACCCGACGGTGCCGTTGCAGGCGCCTCGGGGCGCGATTCGGTCCGCGGCGTGACGCGCCGGGCGGCGCGCTGGCGGTAGAGCGCGTCAGCGACAACGCCGATGAGGATGACGTAACCGACGACGGCAAACTCCCAGGCCGGGGCGATACCGAGGAGGTTGATGCCGTTGGTCATGACGCGCATGATGGCGGCGCCGACGATGATACCGACGACGGTGCCCTCGCCGCCGCGCAGGGAGCACCCTCCGAGCACGGCCGCCGCGATGGCGTACAGCTCGTAGGCGAGGCCGGTCGTCGCGGGCTGGACCGAATTGGTGTACGTCGCGTAGAGGATCCCCGCAAGTGCCGCGAGTCCCCCGCAAGCGACGTAGGCGGCGGTCTGCATGCGCCCGACCTTGACGCCGGAATACTCCGCGGCGAGCGGATTGCGGCCGATCGCGTAGAGATAGCGGCCGTACACCGTGAAATGCATGAAGAAGGACGCCACGATGGCAACGCCGACGAGGATGACGACCGGCGTCGGAACGCCAAGGACGAAGCCGTCGCCCAGAGCGCGCAGCCCGAGGAACTGGTTGCCGAAGCCCATCGTCTGCTCGTCCACCAGAACGCGCGCGTGGCCGCGAAGGATGAGCATGGTACACAGCGTGGCGATGAACGGCTGGAGGCGGACGCGGGTGACGAGAAACCCGTGCCACAGGCCGATGAGGATCCCGAACAGGATCACCAAGGTCCCGGCGGCGGCCGGCGACATCCCGCGTTCCACCACCGACCATACCAGAAAGACGCCGGAGAACGCGATGACGGAACCGACGGACAACTCGATGCCGCCGGACAGGATGACGATTCCCTCGCCGATAGCATAGATCGCGAGAAACGCGACGTGACGCGTCAGGTTCTGTAGGTTGTCGCTGCTGACAAAGCGTTGGTTGCCGGCGTAGATGAAGACGCACAGCACGGCGAGCAGCACCGCCATGCCGACGAGCTTTCTCATTGGGCGCGGCCTCCCGTGGCGAAGTGCATGATGCTCTCTTCCGTCATCTCGGCTCGTGCCAGTTCGCCGGTGATGCCGCCGTCGTGCATCACCAGTACCCGGTCGGCGAGACCGATGATTTCCTCCATGTCAGATGAGATCATGATCACGGCGACGCCGGAATCGGCGAGCGCGCGGACGAGCCGGTAGATCTCGCTCTTCGACCCGACGTCAATGCCGCGCGTCGGCTCGTCCAGGATGAGGACTTTCGGGCGCAGGGCGAGCCATTTCGCGAGCGCGACCTTCTGCTGGTTGCCGCCCGAGAGGTACTGCACCTCCTGCTCGATGCCCGGGGTCGTGATGGCGAGCGCCTCCACTTGCTCGATGGATACCGCTTGCTCTCGCCGACGGTCGAGCAGGGCGCGCCGGTAGGTTGCGATGCCGGGGAGCGTGATGTTCTCTCTCACCGCCATCTCGAGAATCAAACCGAGCTGCTGCCGGTCTTCCGGCACGAGGCCGATGCCGCAGTGGATTGCATCGGCGGGGCTTGCGATACGGACCTCGCGCCCGTGGATGCGAATCCGGCCCGCGACCGCGGGCATGATGCCGAAGAGGCAGCGCACGAGTTCGGTTCGGCCTGCTCCGACTAGGCCGGCAATGCCGAGGATCTCGCCCGCGCACGCCGTGAAGCTGAAGCTCCAGGGGCATTCGGGGTGCCGCACGCCCTCGACGACGAGTGTCGGCGAAACCAGGTGTTGTGACCCGACCGCGGGGAAGAATCTGGTGATGTCGCGCCCGACCATGAGCCGCACCATGGCGTCGTGGGTGATCTCATCGCGGGCAAGCTCGCCAACCCGTCGCCCATCGCGGAGTACGATCACGCGGTCGGCGATTCGCTCGACCTCGCCGATGCGGTGCGAGATGTAGATCATGGACACGCCCGCAGCGCGCAGACCCCTCATGACGTCGAACAACCGCTCGGTTTCCGCCGGTGAAAGCGAGCTGGTCGGCTCATCGAGGACGAGGACCCGCGCGGACAGTGAGAGGGCCTTCGCGATCTCAACCAGCTGCCGTTCGCCCGGCGCCAGATCCTCGACCGGCGTGGTCACCGGTTTCGCGAGCCCGACGGCGTCCGTGAGCTGCGCCGCCTGCTCGTAGAGGCGGCCTCGGCGGACGACGCCGAGGAGTGACGAGGGCTCGCGTCCGAGGAAGATGTTGGACGCGATGTCGAGGTTGTCCGCGAGGTTCAACTCCTGATGGATAACGGAGATGCCGCGGTCGAGCGCGTCCTCGACGCTGCGGATTCGCGGGTCCTTGCCGTCAATCCGGATGTCGCCAGCATCGGCGGGATAGATACCGCCGAGGATGCGCATCAACGTGGACTTGCCGGCGCCGTTCTCGCCGATAAGGCCGAGGATTTCCCCTTGCATCAGCTCGAGATCCACGGCGTCCAGCGCGAGCACGCCGGGGAATCGCTTGGATATCCCCTTCATGACCAGCAGCGGGCCGCTGCCTGCCGCGGCGTTGTGCTCGGGGTTGGCGGGCGGTGGTGGCATCATTCTATGACCGCTGCCTCGTGCCAGTCGTCGAGGCGAAGGCGGACGTCATACCGCCCCTGCCCTCGTGTGATCTCGACCGACGCTTCCTTCGCTCGGCCGCGGCGGTCGAACAGATGAACCTGCGGTGGGCGTTCCTGCCGCCATGGGAAAGTGCCGGAGACGCACGTGATGATCCGCTCCTCGCCTTCAATCCATCCCTCGTGCAGAGCCACCGGTGTCAGCGGGAACATGTGATTGGCCGGACCGAACTCGCCGTCTTCCGGCGGGAAGTCAGTGCTGTAATGGTAGTAGAGAAGGCCGTAGCGAAGATGCGCGCACAGTGTGCGCATGAAGAACTCGGCGCCGGGTTTCGCACCCTGATACCACCACTGGTGTCCGAGGCCGATCGGACTTGCCAGTTGGCCTTTGGCGCAGACTGGCTGATCCGGGATGCCTGGGGCCAGCGGGTCGTAGCCCTGGGTCTCCATGAAGCGCAAAGTCGGCAGCGGCTGCATTTCCATGACGGCGGGCATGGTGTTGGCGACGACGACCTTCCCACGTCCGAGCACGGCCTCGACCCACGCCCGACGCGCCGGCGCGCCGAGCAACGAGACGTCGGCGTACCTGCGCGCGACCTTGCCGGTCGCAGGATCTATGTCCACGGTAACGCCGTCCCAGTAGTCGTACGTGAAGTGATCGGCTCTGTTGAACGCGAGGCTGAACTGGTCTATGTACACGCCGTCGAATCCGACCTCGTCGAGCACAAAGGCGATCTGGTCGAGGCCGTTGCTCAGACGGTAATTGCCGGGCGCCGGATATACCTTGAGGTTCAACGCGGGCGGGTCAATGTAGTTATGGACGTACCAGGTGTCGAGGATGACGTGTCCCTGCTCGTCGCGGAACACGGAGTCCTGCCACTCCGATTCGTTGACGATCGCCGAGACCTCGGGCGGCGCGGGCCAGGTGTAGGTGCCGGGCGATTGACCGACCGGGTAGGTGTGGCCCGGCCGGCCGAACGGAATGTCAGCGGGCAGCGTGCCCTTGAACCAGGTGAATGGCTTCGCGCACAGATTCGTCTCGAGCAGGGCGAGGCAGATAGCGTCAGGCCTGACCGACTTAATGATTCCGATCGCGCGCTGCGCCAGCGCCTTGTAGGTGTCCCGCGTCATCGCGGGCGCGCTGTAGTACTCGAACCACGGGCCGAGCGCGAAGATGCGGATCTGCTTGCGCGACAGTAACGCCCGCAGCGTGTCGGCGTCGGCTGGCTCCTGGTACTCCGTCGCCGACACGAATTCGAACGGCCCCGGGACGGTGAAGTTGACCCGCCAGTCGCGGCGGACGGCGTTGACGAAGTCGAAGTAGTCACTCGAAGTCGGGTACAGCGCGTACTTGAAGGTGTGCGACTTGCCGGGCGGGAGGCCGAAGTGCTCGACCGACAGGCAGACGCGGTTGCCGACGACCTCGCTGCCCATCTGGAGCCTCAGGACATCTTCTTTGGCGACGAGCCCCAGGCCGGAATCGTCGAGCGCGGCGAAGACGGTCGGGTTCTCCGGGCAGGTCCACGGCGCGAGCGCGAATTCGCGCCGGCCCGCGAGGCGATGGGACTTGGGCGCGCTCGGCAGGATGATCTCGTGGCGCATGAGTACGCCGATGACATCATCGGTCAGGTTGGTCAGCGAGTCGGCCACCTCGACGCTGTGGCCTGCATGACGGACGGTGCGCGTGAGGCTGAACTCGTGGCAGGCGGCGGCGACCTCAAGCGAGCCATCGTCGGGCTGGCCGATCCCCGGCTTCCGCCAGCCCCTGGGCCGCGATGCGCACAAGAGCTCGTGGGGCTTGGTCAAGCAGGCGAAGGAAGACTCCAGGGAATAGAGGTCCCGGCCCACCGATAACTGGATTCCGCCGCCCGGGGGCACGGTCAGGCGGATGCCGTTCCTCGTGATCGCGGCGCCCGGCACCGCCGCTCGCTCTTTCCATTCGCGGCGGCGGAATGCCGTGACCTGCGCGGGGGGCAGGTAGCCGACCTCGAGATGCTCGATCACCATGCGGCAGGCCCGTGGCGGGCCATCGGGCCAGTAGCTGCGGAGAGCGGTATTGGTGAGCTTGAGCGTGTTCGGCCGCTCGGGCCTGAGCGCGTCGGAG
>CP070648.1:2874391-2880166 GCA_020354555.1 Armatimonadota bacterium
AGGGGCTCGTGTCACTGGTTGAGGCGGGGGTTGTGGATTCCCTGGTTCTCGCCCAGGAGGATGCCGCCACGACCGGGCCACACATCGCCGAGCAGGCAGAGCTGGGCGAGGAAGCGCGGCGGCTGGGCGTCGCGGACGCGGTGCACATCTACCCGGGCGCGGATGAGGTCGGGATGACTTTGCTGGCCCGCGCCGCTGCCGAGAAGCTCGGGCTGGCGGCCGGGGTGTATCCACTCTACAGCACGCCGTGCGGGGCGGAATCGGTCGCGCTGTTCGAGGATCGGCCGCTGCGGATGACAGTCGGAGGGCAGATCGCGGCGGCAGGGCTTCGCATCGCCCCCGAAGAGCGAAGCGCCGACATCGTGCTCGGGCTGCATGCGCCGCCTGTGGCTCGACAGGCGAACATCGGTCAAGTCTCCCCCACCTCCGCGCCGCGCGCGCCATTTGTCGAGCATCTGATGCGACTGGCGCGCAGCGGGAGGGAGGTGGCTCTCGCAGACGCAGCCTACTGCAACGGCGCAGACCCCGCGCTCGTGTCCGCGCTCGGCGCTCACGGGGCGATGCCGCATCTCGCGGGTTTCGCGGCATGGAACACGGCGGGCAACACGCTCGGCTCGGCCCTCGCACACGCCGCACTGCGATGGATGGCGCGCCAGGCAGCGAGTGGCCGCAGTGGAGGCCGCGTGCGTGATGCGGCGACTCGCGCGCACGTCGAGTTCCTGTTCGAGCGACTGGTTGACGATTACGGGTATCAGACCGTCGTGCGGCCTCACGCCTACCGTTTCGCCCGCGAGTCCCTTGACCAATGGCCGCTCAACCTGCGGCGCGGCCGCCGGCGCGTTTCCGCATACGTGGACGGGCAACTCGATGCGCTTGCGGGACGATTGTTCGCCGAGCAGTTCGAGGGCGCGGAGGTGGATGATCACCGCGTTGCCGGACTGCGCGAGCTGAAGATCAAGCTTCCATGGCCGCGCCTGTTCGAGGTCGAGTGCGAAGCTGAGGTGGCGCTCGAGTAAGCGGCGTCGGCTGCCCGGGGAACGTCTTGCCTATGCGTCCTGACACGCGGGCGCGAACGCGCACGCGGCGCAAGCCGCGCCCTGGCGTCGCTCGAAGTCCGCGGCGGCGATGCCGCGCATGGCTTGCACCAGGGCGGCGGCGGCCTGCTGCAGCGCGGCGTCGTCAATACTCACCGTCTCGGTTTCGCCGAGGTCGAGGTAGTAGATGATGCCCCGGGCGGGCGTCGCGCCGAGGAGCGTGCGACATGCAAGCGCATAGAGCTGAACTTGTCGGCCATGCTCTTCGTCGTGCCGCGCGCCGCTCTTGTAATCCACGATCGTCCATTCATCCCGGTGTCTCATAAGGACGTCGGCCTGACCGCGCAGGATACCGTCGTCGAAGCGAACCGAAAAGGGAATCTCGCGCAGAAGCTCGCGTCTGGCGTCCGCCTGCGCGAGTTGCTGCCACAGTTCGATGCCCCGAAACCGCGTCAGCACCTCGACCCCGTCGGCCCGCTCGTCCTCCGGCCAGTCGCGCGTGAGACGCTCCAGTTCATCGTCGAAGCTCCCGTGGAAGTCAATCCCGCGCAGCAGGTCGTGGAGACGCGTGCCGCGGTTGCGCGGATCCTGGTAATCCTCGGCGGCAACGCGAGGATCGTCCCCATCTCCACGCGGGCCGTCCGGCTCGGGCACGCGGTCAACTATGGTCAGCTCGTAGAGCCGCGGGCAAAGGTGATAGCGGATAGCGCCGGTCACCGTCGCGCTTGGGCACGCCGGCTGCGGCGCGACGCCGACTGCGACGCGTTCGGCGACCGCCTGAGCTTCAGCGGACAGCGCGGCGGCGTCGCGGTCCGCGGAGATGGCTGTGAGATCAAGCGGCTGTCCCGCCTCGATGCGCGCTCTGAATCGCTTGAGGAGTGAGCCCGACGGGCGTTCCTTCATGCCCGCGGGATCAGCAACGTCGGAACGCAAGGTCGCGGTAAAGCCGTCGCCCGAGAACAGCTCTCCCTCCGCAGCGGGGGCTTCCGTGAGCCCGAAAAACTTTCCGACCCACTGCGCCCAGGTGCCGAGGTCATTGTAGGGCTTCTGCGTCCCCGACGCAGCTCTTGCTCCAACCACGCCGGCCGACAGCAGGAGGTGCTCCTTGGCTCGCGTACAGGCGACGTAGAACAGGCGCTTCGTTTCCCCGATGTCGGCCGCGCGCGCGGCGTCCCGCAGGCGCGTGTAATCCGGTGGTTCGACGAGCGCGTCGGTCAGAGGATTGCGCACCTTCACCGCGATATCGCCAGCGCCGGACAGAATCGCGGGATCGCTGTCCGACCGCTGCTGGCGCGAGAGGTCGGCGATGATGACGATCGGCGCCTCCAGCCCTTTTGCGGCATGGATGGTCATGAGGCGAACGACATCCGCCTCCTCGGCTTCGGTGGGGGCTTCGGTCTCGCGCTCGGCGACGACCTCGAGCGTCTCCAGGTAGTCCAGGAAGTCGCGCAGCGTGAAGCGCGCTTTGCTCTGGAACGACAGAGCGATCTGCCGCAGCTTTTCGATGTTGGCGTAGCGACGCCGCCCGTTGCGCTGGCACAGCGCCTTGAGGTCGTAGGCGGTGCACCGGATGGCTTCGTCGAGCAGATCGGCCACACGGCTCTCGGCCGCTGCCTGCCTCAACTCGGCGAGCAGCGCGCTGAAGCCGTGCAACCGCTCGGCGTCCTGATCGGACAGGTTGCGCATGCCTTCAACCCGCGCAAGGCCGGCGGCGATTCGTCCCGCGCTTTGGCGCGGCAGCTCGTCCTCGTCGCGCTCGGCGTATGCCGCCGGGGCGCCGAGCCAATAGAGCGCTTCGTCGCTCACGCCGACCAGCGGCGAGCGCAGCACCCCGGCCATCGCGACATCGTCGAGCGGGTTCTCCAGCACCGCGAGCAGGTTGCGCAGATCGTGCACCTCCTGGGTGCGGAAGAAGCCGCGGCCGCGCAGGGTGTAGTATGGTATGCCGCGCTCGTGCAGCGCGTCCTCGCAGAGCTGGATGTCGGCGGTGGAGCGAAAGAGGATCAAGATGTCGCCGAACCGTGCGCGGCACTCTCTGCCCTGCTCCGTGAGCATCGTCGCGTCGCCCCCGCCGTGGCCGGTTATCTCGGCGACGCGGCGCGCGATCAATTCGGCTTCCTGCGCGCGAGCTGCGGGCATGTTCTCCGCGTCTGCGGCAAGCAGCACCTCGACCCGCGGCTCGTCGCGCGCCCCGAATTCCGTGCCCGGCTCCAAGGGGCCGAAGGGGAAGTCGTCTTCCGCCCACAGCTCGCGGAAGAACGCGTTGGTGAAGCTGAGCAAATGCGGATGGCTCCGGAAGTTCTCGCTGAGCGGCTGGGGCGCGCCACCGGAACCCGTGATCTCGCGCTCGCGGCCCAGGAACACATCAACGTCGGCATACAGGAAGCGATAGATTGACTGCTTGGCATCCCCGACCGTGAACCGCGTCTGCGGCCGCACGATGGGCGCGACGACGGACATCTGCAAGCGGTTCGTGTCCTGGAACTCATCCATGAGGAAGAACTTGAAGCGCTCTCGATAGAGGAGCCCCGTCGCCGTCGGGTGCTCCGCCGCGCCGAACAGATCGCGCGCCTTGACGAGCAGGTCGTCGAAGTCGAGCTGCCCCTCCTCGTCCTTGGCGGCGGCGTACGCGGTGTCGAACGCGGCCAGGAGGCGGCGCACGGCCTCGCCTTGCCCGGCCGCAGCGTGGGACAGCAACGCGGCAGCGAACGACAGGATCGCTTCCTTGGCGCGCGCCAGCACCGGCTTCTGCGCCTTCGTGCCCACGTTGCCCTTGAAGAGCCTGGCGACATCATCAAGCGCGCCCCATGCAGCCCAGTCGAACCGCCGCGTATCGAGCAGAGCATTGATGCGCTCGAGCGAGCCGCGCACGTCTCCCAGAACGCGCGCGAGCGCCTCGCTGGCGCCCTCGCTCTCTAGGGCGAGTGCGTCGTGCACTGCATCCCGCGCCTGCGCTACCACGGGCGCGAGATCCTCCGGCGGCGCTACCGCTAATTCCGCCGGCGCCTTGCCCAGGCTGCGCATGTGCCGATACAGCGAGTGAAGCACGCCGCGCAGTGACCGGTAGTCGAAGTCGCGCAGAACGGCGAGTGTCGCCGCGTCGCCCTGGTCGTGCGCCCGGCGGATGAGATCATCATAGACCTGATGCTGGATGATCGCCGCCTCGGGTTCGTCGAGCTGGGTGAAATACGGGTCTATCCCGGCTTCCAGGGCGTTCTCGCGCAGGACGCGGGCGCAGAAGGAGTGGATCGTGCTGATGTAGGCGGTCTCGACCTGGCGGCGCTCTTGCTCGCGCCCCAGTTCCACGAAGCGGCGGACGATGCGCTGCTTCATCTCGCGCGCCGCCTTTTCGGTGAAGGTGAGGGTGAGGATCTCGTCAACAGCGGCGCGGCCGGTCTCGACGATGTGGCTGAAGCGGTGAGTCAGGACGCGCGTTTTGCCCGTCCCCGCGCCGGCGCTGACGAGCAGGTCGGCGTCGAGGGTTTCGACCGCGATCCTTTGTTGCTCGGTCAGTGTCTCATCCGGCATCGCGGGTTCCCCGTTCGGCCTGAATGCGCCGCAGCGTCCACGCATCCATGCGGCAGATGCTTCGGTACGCGCAGTAGGTCGGGCATTCGTCCCGCGGCCCGCGCGGCATTTCGCCGCGGCGAATGCGCTCGATGCATGCCCGCGCCGCGTTCGCCGCACCCGTCAGCGTCGCATCGAAGTCGTCGTCGGAGAGTATCAGATTGTGTCCGGACTTCCTCAGCGGCAGCGACGGATCGCGGTACATCCCCTTGCGCTCGCCGGATCGCAGAGAGACGTACTCGGCGCCCGCCAGATCGAGGCCGAAGATCTCGCGCGCCGCCATCGCGTACAACGGCGCCTGGAATAGCAGGCCATCCTTGACCCCGCGCATGTCCGGCGTGTCCTTGCCCAGCTTGTAATCAACAATCAGCGCCGCGCCCTCGGGGGTCAGATCGACGCGATCCATACGCCCGGCGATGAGCACGCTTCGCTCGCCCGTCGTTCCCAGGTCGAGCGGGCCGGGCTGCGACCGCTCATCTGCGGACGACCGGCGCGGCGAACCGAACTGGAGCTCGAAGTACGCGGGGCGTAGGTCGCGCTTCGCCGTTTGCTCGAGATCCGCGCAGAGGAACCGCGTGAGAATGCCGTGCAGCGACTGCCGTTCGATGTCGCGCTGCGCGCCGGGAAGATTGGCGAAGCGCGGCTGGCGCATGAGGCACTCGTCGAGCAGTTCCCAGGCGCGCGCGACGACCTGCTCGGGGTCGAGCGCTGCCACGTCCACCGCGCCGCGCCCCTGCTCGTGGAGATCCCGGTACAGCCGCGCCAGCACATCGTGCAGCAGAAGGCCGTAATCCACCGGTGCGATTTCGCGCTCCAGCGGCTGTAGTTCCAACAGCTTTTCGCAGTAGTAGAGGTACGGGCAGATCAAGTAGCGCTCGAGTTCCGCGGGACTGTAAGGGCGGTCGCGACTCTCAAGCGCGGCAAGTAGCTCGCGGTCGGCCAAAGCATCCGCATAGGGGGGCGCCGGGGACGCGCATTCAGCCGGTCGCTTCTGGTCGCGACCCAGCCACGCGTTGTAATGCGCCGCGTGCATTGCTTGCTCGGTGACCGGCAGGTCGCGGGCCAAGCCGTGCAGGTTGCACGCCGCCCAGTCCTGCGCCTATACGGCCCGCGCCGGCGCGGGCGCCTGGTCGGAGAAATCGCGCCCGCGGCGCTCCGGCTTCGGGTCGAATAG
>CP070648.1:2880266-2892355 GCA_020354555.1 Armatimonadota bacterium
CACGTCTTGCCCCGGTCGCAGGAAGCCAGGAACTTCGCGTTGCGGCACTTCATGGCAAACCCGGCCGCCGCGAAGTTGATCTCCCCTGGACACGGCTTTGCGTCCACGTCCTCCCAGGCGTAGGTGTCGGGCTCCTCGATCGTCCATGTCTCGCCGCCATCGGTGCTCCTCGCAAGCACGGCCCGGGACGGCTTGTCCCTGTCAATCGAGTGCCCCACCTGGTTGTCCTTGAAATGCCCAACGTTAAAGCCGACGAGTATCTCGTTCCCCCAGCACCACACACCATTGTTGGCCGGCCAGCCAGCGAACCGCTCGGACGCCCTGTACACAAATGCGTGCCTCATCTGCGCTCCCTCCGTCACGACGTTCCCGGTGCTGCATGCGAGGACGACTACCGCGGGAGCCGCCGCCTGCGCCGCCATTCGGCGCCTGCCGCCGTCCGGAACCTACGGCCCGATGACTTCGACGCCGCCCATGTAGGGGACGAGCGCCTGCGGCACGCGGATGCTGCCGTCGGGCTGCTGGTAGTTCTCCATCACCGCGATCATCGTCCGCGGCAGCGCGATGCCGGAGCCGTTGAGGGTGTGCACGAACTGCGGCCGCGCGCGCGCCCGCGGCCGGTAGCGGATGTTCATCCGCCGCGCCTGGAAATCCCCGAAGCTGCTGCATGACGAGCACTCGAGCCACTCCTCGACGCCCGGCGCCCACACGTCGAGGTCGTATTTGATCGCGGCGACGAAGCTGAGGTCCGCGGTGCACATCTGGTTCACGCGGTACGGCAGCTCCAGCCGCTGCAGGATATCCTCCGCGTCGGCGATGAGCTTCTGCAGCTCCTCGTCCGACGTCTCCGGCGCGACGTGCTTGACCAGCTCCACCTTGTCGAACTGATGCCCGCGCTTGAGGCCGCGCGTGTCGCGCCCCGCCGCCATCTTCTCGCGCCGGAAGTTCGCGCTGTACGCGACGTGGCGGAGCGGCAGCTGCGCCGCCTCCAGGATCTCGTCGCGGAACAGGTTGGTCACCGGCACCTCGGCGGTCGGGATGAACCACATGTCGTCTTCGTCGTCGTGGTACAGGTTGTCCGCGAATTTCGGCAGATTGCCGGTGCCTTCCATGCACTCGCGGCGCACCATGTACGGCGGGTAGATCTCGGTGTAGCCGTGATCGTTGACGTGGACGTCCAGCATGAACGTGATCAGCGCGCGCTGCAGCCTCGCGCCGAGCCCGCGCAGGACGTAGAACCGCGTGCCCGACACCTTGACCCCGCGCTCGAAGTCTATGATGCCGAGTTCCTCGCCGAGTTCCCAGTGCGGCTTGGGCGCGAAATCGAGCGCGCGCGGCTCGCCCCACGTGCGGACGATCACGTTGTCCGCTTCGCTGTCGCCGACGGGGACGTTGGGATGCGGCATATTCGGCACCAGCAGCAGCTGCTCGTCGAGCTGCGCCTCGACCTCGCGCAGATCGTCTTCGAGCTCCGAGATGCGGTCGCCGAGGTCGCGGCTGTAGGCGATGAGCCTCGCGCGCTCGCCCGCTTCCGCGCGCGCGACCTGCTGCGACCGCTCGTTGACCTGCTGGCGCAGCTTCTCGACTTCGGTCAGCAGCGCGCGGCGCTTCTCGTCGGCCGCGAGGAGGTCGTCAATCGGCGCATCCTCGTGCAGTTTCTTCAGCGCCTCGCGCACTTCGTCGGGATTGTCGCGGATGAACTTGAGGTCGAGCATGTCGCCTCCTCGCAGATCTATGTATGGCGCGGCTCGTCCGCGTCAGCACTGCCGCGCAGGAGCCGCGAACGCCTCAGATCACCGTCACCAGGCGCTGGGCGCGCTCGTACAACTCGAGCGGCACGGTGCGGTTGCGCGCCAGCGCCCGCTCCAACTCGACCGGCACGATGTCGCCGCCGCGGCTGGCGACCATGTAGTCAAACTTGCCGTCGGCGAGCAGGTCCACCGCCGCCATGCCCATGCGCATCGCGAGCAGCGCGTCGAAGGCGCTCGGCGGGCCGCCGCGCTGGAGGTAGCCGACCACCATGTTGCGCGGCTTCGCGCCGGTCAGCTCTCGCAACTCGTCCATCATCGGGAACGTCACTCCGCCGGCCTTAGCGTGGCCGAAGACGTCAACCTCGCCGGCGATCTTACCGGTCTTCAGCTCTACGCCTTCGGACACGGCGACCATCGAATAGGGGTGTCCCGCCTCGCGGCGCTTGCGCAGGTGCGCGGCCAGATCCTCGAGGTCGAGCGGTGACTCCGGCACGCACAGGTAGTGGGCGCCGCCGGCGAGGCCGGCGTAGAGGGTGATCCACCCCGCGTCGCGCCCCATCAACTCGACGAGCATGTCGGTGCGGTGGCTGTAATTGGTGGAGTGCAGCCGGCGCATCGCCGTCGCCGCGATGTCCACCGCGCTGTCGAAGCCGATGGAGTAGTCGGTCTCGCCGATGTCGTTGTCAATGGTCTGCGGGATGCCGACGGCGCGCAGGCCCATGCCGCACAGCGTGTGCGCGACGCCGAGGGTGTCGTCGCCGCCGATCGCGATCAACCCGTCAACGCCGAGGCGGTCCATGTTGTCGAGGGCTTTCTGCGGGCCGCCCTCGATCTTCACCAGATTGGTGCGCGAGGTGTGGATGAGTGTCCCGCCGGTGTAGGCGTGCGGCTCGACGGCGGCGGGGGTCAGTTCGACATAATCGCCCTCCGCCACGCCCGCCCAGCCGCGGCGAAAGCCGAGCACCGCCATCCCGCGCACCGCCGCCTCGCGCGCGACGGCGTTCAGGCAGTCGTTGATCGCCGGGGAGTCGCCCCCGCCGGTCATGACGCCGATTCGGTCCATGACTCACCTCTTCGTGGGCCCTGCTTCCGTGTCCCGAAGCGGGCCGGCGGTCCGCCATCACATGGGACCCGCCGCGCCGCAACGCCGCGCCGCTATCGCTTGCGCAGCAGGTTCGCGTCGCGGCGCAGCAGCCACTGGCGCAGGTCGCGGTAGGGCAGGTCGCGTGGAGCGATGCCCTTCCGCGCGGACATCGCCGCCGCGATCCCCGCCGCCTGGCCGAGAGCCATGCAGATCGGCATGATGCGCAGCGCCGCCTGCGCCTCGTGCGTCGCCGACACCGAGCGCCCCGCGACGAGCAGGTTGTTGACCCGCTTCGGCACCATGCACCGGTACGGCAGGTCGTAGCTGTCACCCCGTGGCGGGTGCTGGATGACCGTGCCGCCGCCCGCCGGATTGTGGATGTCGATGGGATAATTCCCGCGCGCGACCGCGTCGTCGAACTTCCGCGCCTCGAGAATATCCTCGCCGGTGACGACGTATTCACCGACGATGCGGCGGCTCTCGCGCACGCCGATCTGCGGCGCCATCGTCTGCAGATACGACTTCTCGAAGCCCGCCACGCGCGACCTGAGGAACGCCACCATGTCCCGCACTTGCCGCCGCGCCTCGACTTCCGCCGCCGTCAGATCGGCCGCGTCGACCCCGCTCCGCTGCACCACCCGCGTGGTGTTGAAGTGCACCACCCGCGGCGCGGGGACGAAGAAGAACAACACGTTCTCGCGCGGGTTAGTGACTTCCCCCGCCTCCCGCGCCGCGTCATAGAGGCGGTTGAGTTCCTCCCGCGGCGGCATGCGCTCGATGTCCACCTCCGCGATGCGGAAGCACAGCGTCATCGGCTGCGTCAGGCCGTCCTCGTCGCGGCCGACTTTGCACGGCACGCGCGCTCGCGCGGCGAGGTCGGCGTCGCCCGTCGCGTCAACGTACACCCGCGCGCTGAGGCGTTGGGTGCCCGACTTGTTCTCCGCCGCGACCCACTCGATAGCGCCGCGCTTGACCGTCGGCTTGCCGAGCCAAGTATGCAGGAGCAGGTTCACCCCCGCCTCGCGGCACATGTCGTCGGCGACGAACTTGAAGGCCTCGGCGTCGAAGGCGAGCGACGTGCGCGGGCTGCTCCACCCGCCCGCCGCCTTGAGGCGCTCGATGACCTCCTCGAGCACTCCCTCGATGATCGGCTTGCCCGCGATGTGGAAGCTCATGAAGGGGTTGACCAGCCCCGCCGTGGCCATGCCGCCGAGGAAGCCGTAGCGCTCGACGAGCAGCGTGCGCGCCCTCATCCGAGCGGCGGACACCGCGGCAGCCAACCCGGCCGGGCCGCCGCCGGCGACGAGCACGTCCCAGATCTCGGGCGCGGCGCCAGCCGCCTCGGCGCGCCGGCCCATCACCGCCGGCGCCGCCGCCATCCCCAGCGCGCCGAGCGACGCCCGCTTCAAGAAGTCCCGCCGGCTGAACTGGGACAGGTGCAACACCGCAGCATCTGCCATCATCCTCTCCTCCGGCACGTCACGCCGTCCGCGCCGCGACGGCCGCTGAGACTCCTAGTCCGACGCCCTCTCCTGGTCGCGGCGCGCACCGATGACATCTTCGTAGATCTGCATCAGTTCCTTATCGAACAGCGTGCGCTTGCGCTCGACCGCCCACTGGCGGATGCGCTCCAGCACCAGCGCGGCGACGTCGTCGCTGAGCGCGATGCCGTACTCCGAGAACTTGTTCTTGATCGCGGCGGAGCCCGAGTGCTTGCCGATCAGAATCTGCCGCTGCAAGCCGACCTCTTCGGGCGAGAACGCCTCGTAGGTCATCGGGTTCTTGAGGATCCCGTCGGCGTGGATGCCGCTCTCGGCGGCGAACACGTTGGCGCCGACGATGGCCTTCCAGATCGGGATGTCGCGCGCGGACGCCTTGGCCACCAGCTCGCTCAACCGGCGCAGCTTGACCGTGTTGACCGGCATCTCGAGCTTGTGCAGGTGCCTCAGCGCCATCGCCACCTCTTCGAGCGCGGCGTTGCCCGCGCGCTCGCCGAGGCCGTTGACCGTGGTGTTGACGAACGTCGCCCCGGCGCGGATGCCGCACAGCGCGTTGGCGGTGGCGAGGCCGAAGTCGTTGTGGGTGTGCATCTCGACCGGCAGCCCGGTGCGCTCGATCAACTGCTTCACGTTCTCGTAGATGGTGAAGGGCTCCATGATGCCCACGGTGTCGCAGTAGCGCAACCGATCCGCCCCGGCTGCCTTTGCCGCCAGGCCGAACTGCACGAGATAGTCCATGTCCGAGCGCGACGCGTCCTCCGCGTTGACCGAGACGTGCCGGATGCCCTGCTCCTTGGCGTGCACCGCATTGCCCGTCATCGCCTCGATCACCCACTCGCGCGTCTTGCCCAGCTTGTGCTCGATGTGGATGTCCGACGTGGAGATGGATATCGCCACCGCGTCCACGCCGCAGGCGACCGCGGCGTCCACGCTCCCGCGCACCGCCCGGCACCACCCGAGCACGCTCGCCTGCAGGCCCATGTGCGCCATCTTCTCGATGCTCGACTGCTCCCCGCCCCCCATCTCCGGAATGCCCGCTTCGATCTGGTGCACCCCGATCTCGTCGAGCATCTTCGCGATGTCGAGCTTCTCCTGGTTAGAGAAGACGACTCCCGCCGTCTGCTCGCCGTCGCGCAGCGTCGTGTCCACGATCTTGATCGCATCTGCCGCCGCCGAATAGAACCGCTCCATTGTCATCCTCCTCTCGGCCGGGCGTCACCTCGCCGGCCGTCATCCTGACCGAAGGGAAGGACCTCCGTCGCGCGAGACCCTTCGCTCCGTCCAGGGCGGCACGGCTAGGGCTCTATCGTCTCAGTTGTCCGGCGCATCGCCCTCCAGGCGCTGGCGCAGCAACTCGTTGACCGCCTTCGCGTTGGCGCGGCCCCGGGTGGCTTTCATCACCTGGCCGACTAGGAAGCCGAGCGCCTGCTTGCGCCCCGCCCGGTAATCCGCCACGCCGTCCGGGTTGTCGGCAAGCACGCGCTCGACCGCCTGGTCCAACTCCCCCTCGTCTTTGATCTGCGCCAAACCGCGCTCCTCGACGATCTCGTGGGCGGCGCGGCCGGACTCGAACATCTCCGCGAGCACCCCCTTGGCTGCGTTGCCGGTCACGGCGCCCTGCGCCACCAGCCGTACCAAGCCCGCCAGCCGCTCCGGCGCCACCGGCGCGGCAGCCGGTGAGATCCCGCGCTCCTTCAAGTGCCGCAGCAACTCGCCGGAGACCCAGTTGGCCACCGCCTTCGGCTCGACGCCGTGGCTCAACACCGCCTCGAAATAATCCGCCAGTTCCCGATCCGCCGTCAGGATGCCCGCATCGTAACGGGACAACCCGAGCTGCTCGACGAATCGCCCCCGCCGCGCGCGCGGCAATTCGGGCAGTTCCCCGCGCACCCGTCCCAGCCATGCCTCGTCAATCACCAGCGGCACGAGATCCGGCTCCGGGAAGTACCGGTAGTCCTGCGCTTCCTCCTTCGAGCGCATCGCCGCGCTGACGCCCGCCGCCTCATCCCACAGGCGCGTCTCGCGCGCCACCGGTTGGCCCTCGCGCAGCAGCTCCTCCTGGCGCACCACCTCGTGCTCCAGGCAGCGCAGCACGGTGCGGAAGGAGTTGAGGTTCTTGATCTCCACCCGCGCGCCGTACTCCGCCGACCCCGCCGGTCGCAGCGAGATGTTGGCCTCGAAGCGCAGGCTTCCTTCCTCCATGCGGCAGTCCGACACGCCGAGGTACATCAGCAGGTCGCGGACGCCGGTCATGTACGCCGAGACCTCCTCGACGCTGCGCAAGTCCGGCGCGCTGACGATCTCGAGCAACGGCACCCCGCAGCGGTTGTAATCCACCAGGGAGTAGTCGTCGCCCGTGCCCTCGGGGTGGACGAGCTTGCCGGTGTCCTCCTCGAGGTGCACGTCGTCAACGCCCACCCACTTCGACGCGCCGTCCGCCTCGATCTCGAGCCTGCCGCCGCGGGCGAGCGGCCGGCGCTTCTGGCTGATCTGGTAGTTCTTGGGCAAATCCGGGTAGTAGTAGTTCTTGCGCTCGAAGATGCACGGGCTAACGATCTCGGATTCCAGCGCGAGGGCGACGCGCAGCGCGTAGTCCACCGCTGTCTCGTTGAGCACCGGCAGCACGCCGGGCAGGCCGAGGCACACCGGGCACGTCTGGCTGTTCGGCCGCGCGCCGAATCGCGTCGAGCAGCCGCAGAACACCTTCGACTCCGTCTTCAGCTCGGCGTGCACCTCGAGCCCGATGACCGGCTCGTAGGCGGCGACTTCCACTTGTTCCGATCGCGTCATCCGTGCGTCCCGCTCGCCTCGGGCGTGGTGAATCCCCACATGCATCGACCGAGGACCGGTATTCGCCGCGCAGGCCCCGGTTTCATTCTCCGCCGGTGGCACAATGGGGGCGCACGGCCGAGGTCGGTCGTGCGCCCCCATGACTCGCGTTGCCACCAGCGCCCGCGGGCGCTTTGATATCGGGCGCAGTCGGGCCTACTCGATCCCCTTCTGCTGCTTGGCCGCCGCTACTGTGTTCTTCATGAGTATTGTGACCGTCAGCGGCCCGACCCCGCCGGGCACGGGCGTGATGTACGCCGCGCGCTCGGCCGCCGGCTCGAACTCGACGTCACCAACGAGCTTGTCGCCCACGCGGTTGATGCCCACGTCCACGACGATCGCGCCTTCCTTAACCCATTCGCCCTTAATCAGGCCGGCCTTGCCTACTGCGACCACCAAGATCTCCGCGCGCTTGACGTGGTCGGGCAGCACGCCGCGCTCGCCGGTGCCGATGTGGCAGATCGTGGTCGTCGCGAACTTGTCCACCAGCAGCAGCGCAACCGGCTTGCCCACGATGTCGCTGTGACCGACCACCACGACCTCCTTGCCGTAGAGGTCCACGCCGGTCGAGTTGATCAACTCGACGACGCCCAGGGCGGTGCACGGGGCGAGCACCGGGCGCCCGAAGACGACCCAGCCCATGTTGGCGGGCGAGACGCCCTCGACGTCCTTGGCGGGGTCAATCAGCGCCTGCAGCGCGCGCGCGTTAAGCCCCTCCGGCACCGGCATCTGCAGGATGATCCCCGTCACGCTAGGATCGGTATTGAGCTTCCCGATGAAATCGGCGACGAACTTCTGCGACGACTCGGCGGGCAGTTCCTCCAGCCGATAGCTGATGCCCAGCTTGTCGGCGGTCTTCTGCTGCTGGCCGACGTACACGGCACTGGCCGGGTTCTCGCCGACCTGCAGCGCCACCAGCGAAGGCGTGATGCCCTGCTCCTTGAGCGCCGCGACGTCCGCGCCCACCTCTGCCCTGATGCGCTCCGCGATGGGCGCGCCCTTCAGCAATTCCGCTGCCATTTGATACCCTCCTATTCTGTAGGCCGCTACTTGCGCACGGCCGCCATTACGTGCTGCCACACTTCCGCCCGCACTTTCGCCGCGCGCTCCACGAGCGGCGTCAGCTCCCGCCGCACCTGCTCGTTGTACGCCTCGTTCCTGATGCCGGCGAGGTTGATCTCGACGTTGAGATACGCCGCCTGCAGCGCCGCCTCGGCGAACACCACCGCGACGCCGACGTCGCTGATCAGGTTCGCGCTTCCCTTCGCCGCGAGCTCGGGGCACATCGAGAGCACCTTGTCACACGCCTTCACCACCTTGTGCGGCACTTGCGCCGCGACCTCCAGCGCCGCCTGAATCGCCTCGGTGCGCGCGGCTTTCTGCTCCGCAGTCTCCCGCGGCAAGCCGTACGCGCTCGACACCTTCGAGTACACGTCCATATCCGCCTGCACCAGCTTGGACAGCTCCCCGCGCAGCGCCTCGGACTGCTCGAGCAGCGTCTTCACGTCATCCTCGACCTCGCGATAGGCCTCTTTACCCACGGTGAAGTTCGCAACCATGCTCTCGAGCGCCGCGCCAAGCGCGCCGACCAGCGCCGCCGCGCTGCCGCCGCCAGGCGCCGGCAGCTTCGCCGCCAGGCGATCCAGGTACTCGCCCATCGGCTCTCGTATCGCATCTGCCATGTCAGCTCTCCTCCGGTCGTACGCGTCGCCCGCTTCTTCGCCCCGGCGCGGCGCGGCCGGCGCCGAGTCAGTCCTTCTGGGGGCTCCGCGTGATTTCCACTTCGGCGTAGTCCATCAGGCCGCCGACCGGCACTTCGGACTTGCGCGTGCGCACCACGACCTGTTGCGCCCCAAACTTGTCGAGCAGCCGCTGCGCGATGTCCTCCGCCAGCGCCTCCAGCAAGGAGTACTGCTTGCCGCCCTCGATCTCGCGAATCAGCGCATAGACCTCGGCGTAGTCCACCGTCTTGGTCAGGTCATCGGTCGTGCCCGCCGGGCTCAGGTCGAGCGTCAGCTCGACATCAATGTAGAACTTCTTGCCCATGCGGCGCTCTTCGCTGTGCACGCCGTGGTAGCCGTAGAAGCTCATGTTGACCAGTCGTATCTTATCCGCGTTCATGTGGTTCGGCACCTGCTTGGCCACCCCGCGTTCTCTCTCGGAGCGCGCGCTTCACCGCGCCGGACCGCAGGTGATGATCCGCTTTTCCGTGACGACCCAGCCCACCGGGAGGTCGCGATCCTCGCGCGGCACGCGCTCGATCATCTGCGCCTCAAAGGCCACGCCCACCGCCGCCGCCCGCACCGCCAGGCCGGCCAGCAGGCGGTCGTAGAACCCTCCCCCGTATCCGAGCCGGTATCCCTGCTCGTCGAACGCCAGTCCGGGCACCAGGATGATGTCCGCGCGCGCGGGATCGAGCGGCGGCGCATCCGCATTCGGCTCCAGGATCTCGAACGGACCCGCCACCAGGTCGTCCCCGCTCCCCCGCAGGCGCCGGAAGTCGAGCCGCTTCTCCCCGAGCAGCGTGCGCGGAGCGCCCACGGTCTTCCCAGACGTGAGGGCGCGAGCGATGAAGGGCTCGGTGAGCACCTCGCTGCGAGTGGAGAGGAATGCGAGGATGGTCCGCGCCTGCTCGAATCGTTCCCATTCGGTCAGGCGCCGAGCGATGTCCGCGCTCTTCGCGATGCGTTCCGGTTGCGGGATGGCGTCGCGGACCGCGGCGATTCGCTTGCGCAGCGCCGACTTGCTCTCCAAACTCGCCCCCGTCAATCACGCGCGGCGGCGTGCGAGTCACGGGCCCGCGCGCCCGGCCGCTTCGCCTCCGCCTGTCGCCTTTCGGCACGTAACGGCGAGTATACTACAAGCCTGTATCGTTGTAAAGGAACGGCGCTGCGGAGGTGCGGGGCTGCCGAGTATTCGCCTGAAGCGCCAGGGGCGGCTCCTGCGCCGGCGCGCCATGCCAACGCAACCTAATCACGCCCGACGCAGGACCCGGTGGCCGTCCCCGATCGACGGCGAGCGTTCCGGCTCGCCCGCGCGCCTTACTTGGCTCACGGCCCGAACATGGATGCCCGCGGTGCCGGGCCTCCAGGCGAGGTCTCGTCCTCCTCTTCGCGCTCCACTCTCGGCGTGAGGCTCGCCCCTTTGCGCAGGAATACGAGATAGTCGCCGAATCGCGCCACTCGCTGATACTGCCTGGCGACATACCCGATGATCACCGACTCCGCAACTACATCGCGCTGCCACGGCGCATCAGCCACAGCGACCACGGCCATCCGCAGCTTGTCCGACTCCATCCCCACCACCGCTTCCGCGGCGTCCCCCGGGGCCACGTTCCCAGCATACCAATAGTCAAGGCGCGTCGCATGCGGCCGCTCGGCAAGGAAATAGATCGCCGGAGATGCGGGGCCGCAGAGCAGCGCTTCACCGGGCAGCGTGTGGCGCTGCACGTACTCCACAAGTTTCTCCACACTGTGGGCCGCGCGCTCGGGCAGATAGGCTCCCCCGGCCGCAGCGACCTCCACCGGCCTCCAACCCGCGGGCGGCGCCACCATCGCCCGCGTCTGCGCAATCTCCTCGAGTCTGCCTGCCGCCGGCCGACTCCAGCCGAGCAACACCACGGCGGCGCCGATCAACACCAACGCGGCCGCGGCCGACCTGAGCACCCGCAGATGATCCCACGGTGGCCAGCCGACGACCGACTGCGCCGCAGCTTTTGTCGCCCACCCAAACAGCCACACGGCCAGCATGTACGCGGCCGGCGCCGACCATGCCAGATGGTACGGATCCGCAGTCCCCAGCGACCACCACAACGCGATCGCCCCGAAGACGATCATGGTCAACGCGACAAAGTCCGCCTCCGACAGGCGCCGCGCGGCCAGCCGCCACAGCAGCAACCCCGCGCCCACCGCGTAAACGCTCCCGAGGATCCGCGCCCCGGCGTCTTCCGACGCAGGTCGCAACAGACGCGTCACCTCCCCGCGCGCTCCCGCCAGCAGATCGCCTCCCATGGGAGCGAGCGCCCCGCGGGAGGCGAAGTAGAGCACAATCGGCGCCCAGACCACCGCGATTCCGAGCGCGAAGGGCGCCAGCGCCCATCCACCCAACGCGAGGTCCACATCCGTAGAGCCGACGCGCCGCATGACAAAGGGCTGCTGCCGCAGGGTGAGCATGACCACGACGGCGCCGGCCGCGGACACCCCCAGCATCACGTCGAACGCTGCGGCCAGCCCGGTCAGCGCGCCCGCCAGGGCCCAGTTCGCCCTGCGGTCGCCGCTGCGCGCGAACCCGACGCCGATCGCGCACAGGGCGAGAAACGCAGCCACGCTCCCTTCTCCCGTGAGACCGACGAGTGCCGCCGCCACGAATGCGATCCCGGCCGGCATGACGCGCTGGGACAGGTAATACACCGCGAGCGGCAGCAGCACCGGGCCCACGCCGAGAGCGATTTTGCCGACCACGAGGGTCTTGCCGACCGCGGCGAACATGCCCGCGTGCAGGTAGGGCGCGCCCGGCGGGAAGACACTTCTCAGGTCGCGGTACAGGATGTCCCCGGCCACGATGGCCTGAGCTGCATGGGCGAGCAGCCCTTCCTCCGGCGCCGCCAGGCCGTCGTAGAGATGCAGCATGTGCCATCGCGCCGCCAGCGCAATCAGGATGACCGGCGCGAACACGCGGCCGACTACCGACAGCGCTCCCGCGACGGCACTGATCCGCCGCGCGAACTCGCTCGACCCCGCCGCCGACAGCTGGCGTCGAGCGATGGTTGCCAGCAGCGCCGCTTTCCCCACACCCACCGCCGCAACCGCAGCCCAGAACAGTCGGAAGGCGGCGCGCTCGGCGACAGGCAGGATGATGACGGCCCACAGCAGGAGGAGCGGCAGGTAGGTCAGCGCATCCGCGCTTAGCGCCGAGCCCCAGGTTCTC
>CP070648.1:2892455-2924485 GCA_020354555.1 Armatimonadota bacterium
GAGGCGGATTATCCCCTCACGGTGCTGGACATTGACCGTCGGAAGATGGCGCAGGTGATTGCCGCGGGCGCACAGGCTGCGGCGACTCCCGCCGAGGTCGCTGAGGCGTGCGACGTCATCATCCTCTGCCTGCCCGGCAGCCATGCGGTGGAGGAAGTCATGGAAGGCCCGGATGGCGCCCTCACGCGGCTGGAAGGGGGCCGGCTCGTCATTGACACCGGCACCAGCCGACCCGCGACGGCCGTGCGATACGAGAAGCTCTGCGCTGAGAAGCGGGCCGGGTTCATTGACGCGCCCATCACATGGCGCAGCGAGGGGCTCATTATCATGGTCGGCGGGACGACGGAGAACTTCGAACGCGGGCGCGAGGTGTTGGAGCGGCTGAGTTTCAAGCTGAGGCACGTCGGGCCGATCGGCTCCGGGCAGATGCTCAAGCTCGCGAATCAGATGATCCTCGCCGGGCAGTTGGCGGTGCACGCGGAGGCGGTGACGTTCGCGGAGAAATGCGGCCTCGACCCGCGGTTGCTGCGCGACTATCTCGACTTCCCGATCTCCGAGGCGCTGTACGGCGATGACTTCACCGGCGGCGGCCAGCTCGCGCTGCATTACAAGGATCTCGGCTACACCCTGGAGTTGGCCCACGACAACGGCGCGAACATTCCCGTGACCGGCGTTGCCCACGAAGCCTTCAAGTTCGCGCACGTCTCAGGCGAGCCCGACTGGACGCAGCCCGGCATCGTCACATATTGGCGGAGGCTGGCCGGGGCGGAGGAGCCTGCCGCATCTTCGTAACCCGTGGGAGATGTCGGACGTTTGCACCTGGTTGTACGGGGTACCTCTTGTGTAGGCCAACGGGGGCTCTCGGCTACGATGAGACGTTTCGCGCTTACGGCCAAGTTCGTTGCCATCCCCTTCCTGGTCATGGTGCTCATCAGCGCACCAATCATCATCGTCGGGCTCCTCATCTTCGTCATCTTCGGGCGCTCCATGCTGCACGACTATGGGGCGGACCCGCCGGCAGAGGTGTTCCGGAAGGTGTTCCGCCAGCCACTCCCGCACGGAGTCTCGGACCTCGTGGTCGCCGGTCATGGTATGGGGCAAGGCCATGTTGTCTTCATGCGCTTCCGCGCGACGGACGAAGCCCTAGACAACTTCTTGGCGCGCGCTTCTCGTGACGACAAAGAGATGTACATGCACGCCGTGCCCGAAGCTCTGCGCACACGAGTGCCGAGGCGCGAATTCGAGAGCCGCGACTGGTACGAGCGCGACGCGTGGAAGACACGCGTGGATGAGCCCCTGCGCATTGCCGATGCGGAGTACTACTGGTTCGACGCATCACAGTACGGCGGAGGATGGATAGGTTCGATTGCGGTCCACCGCGAGAGAAACGTGGTGTATGTGATCGCGCAGATCCTGTAGCGGGCGCCGCTGCCGCACTGGCCGTTGCTGGAGTGGCTCAGCCCCTCAACCACTCGTCCACGTGCGCGGCGACGAAGTCGTCGTCGTTGAGGTGCGGGTACGCGCGGTACACGCGGTCAATCTCCTGCGCCTGGCCGGCGGACAAGCACTCATTCGGGTTGAGGCACCAGATGCCTTCGAGCAGCCCCTGGCGCCGCAGCACTTCGTGAATCCCCGCGATGCACCCGGCAAAACCGTTCGCGGCATCGAAGAACGCCGCGTTGCAGTCCGTCACCTCGGCGGCTAGCGTCAGCGTCTCCGAAGGAATCGGGTCCCCGCGCTCCGCAATCGCGTGTATCCGCTCCAACTGCTCGACTGCGCCGCGCGTCCACACCGCCCAGTGGCCGAGCAGCCCGCCGGCGACCCGCGCGCGATGGTCCCCGAAGCGGTACTCCTGAAGCAGGTCCACGATGATGTTGTCGTCGTTGCCGGTGTAGAGCGCGATGTCGCCGGCCCGTCCCGCTTCGCAGATCGCGCGCACAACGTCAAGCGTCTGGTAGCGATTGAACGGCGCGATCTTGATCGCGAGGACGTTTTCGATCTCGGCGAACTGGCGCCAGAACTCGTACGGCAGAATCCGCCCGCCGACGGCGGGCTGCAAGTAGAACCCGAACACCGGCAGGATCTCCGCGACCTCGCGGCAGTGCTCGATGAGCGCGGGGACATCCGCGTCGGCCAGCGCGCTCAGGCTCACCAGGCCGGCGTGATAGCCGTGGCTCGCGGCGAACGTCGCTTCTTTCAAGGCCTGCGGCGTCTTGCCACAGACCCCCGCGACTTTCAACACCCGCCGCGCCTGTCCTGAGGGATGCGCGTCAACCGTCTCCGAAGCCAACTCCAGCACCGGCTCGAAGAGGTCAATGCCGGGTTGGCGAATCTCGAACTGCGTCGTGTGCACACCGACGGCGACGCCGCCCGCGCCCGCGTCGAGGTAGTACCGCGTCAGCGCGTGCTGGCGCCGTTCGTCGAGTCTGCGCTCCGCCGTCAGTGCCAGCGGGTGCGCGGGGATGACCATGCCGCGCTTGACGTTCTCACGAATGGCGGATGCAATCTCGCTCAGTCGCATCGCTAGTACTTTCCCGTCGTGACCTCGAAGTGCGTCGGCTTGTCGTAGGATCGCCCGCCGGCCACGATCCATTCGGCGGTCCACCGAATCATGTGCGCCAGCGGCACGCGCGGAGGGCCGAACAGCGCCGCGGCCTTGGCGGCGTTGCTAAGGTACGCGGTCGCGCCCTCCTCGCCGGTGAAGGTCACCGGCTTGCCCATGATGCGCGCGCACTCCTCGGCGACGGAGCGCACCGAGACCGTCTCCGGCCCGGTGATGTTGATGGCGGCAGCAGGGGACGCGCACAATTCCAGGCACAGCAGCGCCTGGTTGGCCGCGTCGCCCTGCCAGATGCAGTTGAAGCACCCGACCGTCAGGTCAACCGGCTCGCCCTGCCACACCCGCCGCGCGATGTCATGGATCACGCCGTAGCGCAGGTCGATCGCGTAGTTGAGGCGGAACAGGCACACCGGCGTTCCGTTCTTCTTGCTGTAGTACTCGAAGACGCGCTCGCGCGCGAGGCAGGACTGCGCGTATTCGCCGACGGGGGCGGGGGCATCGCTCTCGACGGAGCCGCCGGTCTCCGGCGCGACGAAGGGATAGACGCAGCCGGTCGAGAACGCGACGACGCGGCTGGCGGTGAAATGCGCCGCGACGTGGGCGGGCACGAGGGCGTTGATCGCCCACGTCAGTTCCTCATCACCCGAGGTTCCGAACTTGCGCCCGGCCATGAATATGATGTTGTCCGCGCGAGGCAGCTTAGCCACGGCAACGGGATCGAGCAGGTCGCACGTCATCGGGACGACGCCCAGCCCCTCGATGCGCTCGCGCGCGCCCGGCTCCGGGAAGCTGTCCACGCCGTGCACGCTCTTCTTCACGCCCGCCTGGTTGATGGCCCTCACCGCTGCGCCGCCGAGGGTGTGCCCGATCTTGCCGCCGATGCCGAGGACCATGATGTCTCCGTCGAGCCGGCGCATCATCTCGACGAGCGCCTCTGATGGCGTCGCGAGGAACTCGTCGAGCTGCTCTTCGGTCGCGATCGAGTCGGGCAAAGACAACGTCACGGCGGCCTCCTTCGGCGGGCGGCGGCTACCAGCCTTGGCAACAATCCTGAATCGGGCAAACAAATGGGCGAGTGACGCACAGCCCTGAGCATTTCGATTAGACGGATGGGGACCGAATCCTGCCCGGCGGCGGGGCTGTCACCTCCGCCGCGCTTTGTCCAGCTTATCGAAGCGCAGCAGGAGGTGAAGCAACGCGAGGAAGCCGGGCAGCAGGACCACCGCGGCATACGCGATTCCCCAGACACCCTCGGTCGTGGGATTGAGCCAGAGGTGACTGGGCACCGCAGCCGTCAGCAACGGCGGGAGGATGACGAGGCCGGCGATCACCGCGGCGGTGGCGGCTTGTGAGCCCGCGGCGGTCCAGGAGCGCATCGAGCAGTACAGCCCGAGCGAGGCGAACGACGCGCTGCCCGCGATCGCCAGCCCGTAGGCGATCCACAGGGGAAGGGCGCCGTCGGTGGTCGCCGAGAGATCCACCAGGAGCATCAATGCCGGGAGGATGACGAGACCGAGCATCCACAGCGGCAGGAGTGTGCCCAGGAGTTTCCCAAACACGATCCCTTTGGCTCCGAGGCGGCTGATGACCAGCGCATCCCAGGTGCCGAGGGCGCGCTCCTGGACGATGGCGCGGCAGGTGTGCGCCGAGGCAACGAAGCTGATCACCGCGGCCCAGCAGAAAGCGATGAAATAGGCCAGTGCATCGGCCCAGTCGGTGACCCAGTCGTTTCGCTGGGCAGCAACGCCTGCGATGATGAATGGAACCAGTACCGCGCCTGAGGCGAGTCCGAGCCAAGGGAGCGGCCCGGCGCGCCGCAACCGCCGCGGCACCGCCTCGCGCCGGATGATGGGGTTGTCGACGACGGCGCGGAGATGCAAGCTGCGCTGCACGGACACCGGAGTCACCCGCGGTCAGTCTTCGTCTTTCGGGCCGACTCTCCTGCCGGCGACCAGCCGTGGCGCCCACGGCATGGGAAAACCGCGCCAATCAGTAGGAAGAAGGCGCGGAGCGCGCGAGGTCCCGTGGCGAGGCAGCGCCGGCCATGGGTCCCGCCCACGACGGTTTTCGGCCTGTGGGTCAATGAGCAGTGGCACGTGGCGGTTATACCGGGCCAGGCGCGCCGGTCGCACCGTGCGAGCGACCGGCTACTTGGTGCGGCCACCCAATCAGAAGGACGCCATCCAACTGCGGGGCGCCGCGCGCGGCATGCTGTGCCCCTACTGGCTACGGCCGTCAGTGGCGCCTGCCCTTCGGCGCTCCCTTCCTCCGCGCGTATTCGCGCGCCTGGTGCATGAAGGCCTCGATGCGCGTGTCCTCGCTTGCCTGCTCGGTGCCGTCGTACACCATGTTGAGGAAGGGGAAGCCGCCCTCCTCCTCCTTGACGCGCTTGATGATGGCGTGGGCGATCGTCCCCGGCATGCAGGTGAACGGCATGGTGCTGACGACCCCCGCGGCGCCCTTGCGCACGAAGTCTATCGCCTTGCCGACGGTGAGAATCGCCTCGCCCTCGAAGGTGCGGTGGAGATACGGCCCGCTGAGGCCGAGCACCTCGCGCGTCGGCGGCTCTTCCGCATTGCGCAGGTAGCCGTGGAACGGGCTCACCAGCCGGTGCTCGTCGCGGCGCATGACCCAGTCCATGAGCAGGTTCTTGGTCCACAGCTTGAGGTCGTTGTCGAGCCAACTGCGCATCGAGCGGCGGAAGTTGCGGTACAAGAACCACTCGTACACCGGCGCCATCCACACCTCGCCGCCGAGGGCCTGGATCTCATCAGCGACGTAGTTGTTGCTGAAGCGGTGCGCGCGGACGAAGATCTCGCCGACGACGCCGATCACCGGGCGGGGCTCGGAGCGGTCAACTCTAATCTTGTCGAACGCGCGGCGCGCCTCGCGCATCACCGGGTCGAGCGGCTGGTCGTTCCGGATCGCGTCGCACACGGCGTCGAGATGCTGGCGATAAACGCGTTCCGTGGCGCCCGGCTCGACCTCGTACGGGCGGGTCTCCCACAGCGCCTTGGACAGCACGTCAATCGCGACGATGGCCTGCCAGCCGACGCGCAGGAACTTGCGCCCGATCATGCCGAGGTCATTCCAGAAGCTCGACGCCTGGTTGGGCGCGTACATGGGCACGTCTTCGAACCCGATCTCGTCGAGCACCATGCGCTGCAAGGCGCTGTACTGCCCGAAGCGGCACGGGCCGCCCGAGCCCCCCATGAAGAACGCGTACTTGTCGCGGTCGAAGTCGGGCTGCATGGCGCGCTTGACCATGTCGCCGGTGGTGATGATGCAGGGGTAACACTCCTTGCCTGACGTGTACTGCCGCCCCCAAGAGAGCGTCTCCTGGTCGCTCTCCGGCAGCACCTCGGCGGGCATCCCGCTCGCCTCGAAGGCCGCGGCGAGGCCGTATGCGTGATCCGCCATGTACGGAAGGAGCACGGTGCGCTTGGAGCCGGGCGCGATCGTGAACCAGCGCAACCGGTGGCCGTTGGCGATCTCGCGGCCGTCGGACGCGGCGAGGCTGTCGAGGAATGCCTCGCAGCGGGTGATCATGCCCGCGTCTGCGCTGTGCTCGTCCACCTCGATCTGGAGATACGGCTTGTCGCCCATGCGCTTGCGGAAGTACTTCGTGATGAACGAATCCGGGCCGCAGCCGAAGTTCGTGATGTAGAGCGACGTCAGGCGCGGGTCGTCGGCGACGATTTCCGCGGCGGCCAGGATCTTCTGCCCGTAGCGCCAGTACATGTTGGGCCAGTCCTCGGCGAGCCTCACCGAATCCAGCGGCAGGAAGTCCATGGGAATGGGCAGGATGCCGAGATCGCGCAGCTTGCGCGGGAGTTCGAGGTTGGCGCCCGGGTCGCAGCCGTTGTAGGAGCGGCTGATGACGACGACCGCTTTCTGGTGGTCGTCGAGCGACGCGAGCACTTCCTCCCCGCGCTCCCGGCAGGACTGCTGGAATTTGTCCCAGGCGATAAGGCCGGCGTTGAGCGCGCCGGCGATGGTCTGGCGGTCCTTGCCGAGATACGTCGAAGCCATCCCGCCGAGGACACGGTAGATGTGCTCCGGGCCGAGGTACATGTACGTCGCAGGCTGCAAGACCTTCACGCCCGCCGCTTCGAGATCAACCGCGGAGCGCACGGTGTACGGGAAGCTCTGCACGTACGGGCAGACGAACGAATCCGTCATCTCCTCCTCTTCGCGCGGGAGGTTGATGACGCTGGGTAGGAAGAGGTAATCCACGCCCTTGTCGAGCAGGTCGAGGACGTGGCCGAGCGCGACCTTCATGGGGAAGCAGGTCTCGACGATCGAGCCCTCGACGCCGCGGTGGATGATGCGCTTGGTCGTGGGGTCCGACAGAACGACGCGGCATCCCAATTCGGTGAAGAAAGCGTGCCACAGCGGGAACACCTCGTGGAACAACAGGCTGCGCGGGATGCCCACGCGCGGCGCGTCCTCAGGCAGTTCCTCGCTCGGAGTGTAGGCGTTGAGCAGGAACTCCGTCCGTTCAGCGAACAGATCGGGCAGACCCTCGCCCTTGCCCACGCGGCGCTCGACGTCGTACTTCTCGCACCGGCTGCCGTAGAAGCGCGGCTGCTCGCGCTCGACGGTCACGCGGTTCACTTCGCAGCGGTTGGGGCAGTCCTTGCACTCGAACGACGTGATCTCGTACTTGCGTTCGGAGAGGTCGAAACCCCTGAACCTGCTGCCCGTGCCGGTGTCGTTCTCCATCGCGAGCAACGCGCAGCCGATGGCGCCGGTGACCTCGTAATGCGCCGGAACCGTGATCGACTTGCCCGTGACCTTGGCGAACGCTGCGGCCACCGCGCGGTTGGCCGCGACCCCGCCCTGGAAGAAGATGCGATTCCCGACGCGCTTGCCCGCCACGACGCGGTTGAGGTAGTTGTAGACGATGGAGTAGCTCAGTCCCGCGACGAGATCCTCGGTCGGCGTGCCGGTCTGCTGGTGGCGCACGAGTTCCGATTCCATGAACACGGTGCAGCGCTCGCCGAGGTTGGGGGGCGCCGTCGCGGAGAGGGCCATGTCGCCGAACTGCTCCTCGATCTTGATGCCGAGCTTCTCCGCCTGTTCCTCGAGGAAGGATCCCGTGCCCGCCGCGCAGACCTTGTTCATTTCGAAGTCAACGATGGCGGTGTTGTCGAGGGAGATGAACTTGGAGTCCTGTCCGCCGATCTCGAAGATCGTGTCAACGCGGGGATCGATTTCGATGGCGCCCCTGGCCTGGGCGGTGATCTCGTTCTTCACGATGTCCGCGCCGACGAAGTCGCCGGTGAGGTACCGCCCCGAGCCGGTGGTGCAGACGCCACGAATTTCGACGCGGTCGCCGACCTCGGCGCCGATCTCGCGCAGGCCCCGGCGCACCGCCTCGATGGGCGCGCCCGCGGTCATGAGGTAGCGCTTTGCGATCACGCGCTTGTTAGTGTCGAGGACGACGAGGTTGGTGCTGATCGAGCCGACGTCTACGCCGAGATAGGCCGGTATGCGCTCCCCGGGGCCGGGCGCGGGCGCCATCTCCGCCTGCTCGTAGCGCACCATGTCGAGTGCCGGTCGCAGCGGGTCGAGGGCCGCCGTCTGCGGCCGTTCGCCCTCCCCCGCCAGGAACGTATCCATCCGCGCGAACCCGGCAAAGCCATTCGCCGGCGCGCCGTCGCCGCGCGCGGCGTGCACCGCGCCGATGGCGCCCATGACCGCGAAGTGCTCGGGCACGCGCAACTCGTCGTCGCTTAGCTCGAGCACGTCGTGGAACGCGCGAACGATGCCCGGGTTGGCGGCGACGCCGCCGTGGAAGTACACGGGGGGGTCGAGCGTCCGCGCGGAACTGACGGTGCTCTTGAAGTTGCGCGCCATGGCGAAGGAGAGGCCAGCGACGATGTCATGGGACGGGGTCGCCTTCTGCTGGAGGTGAATCATGTCGGATTTCGCGAACACGCTGCAGCGGCCGGCGAGGCGCGGGGGATGCTCGGAACGCAGGGCGAGCTCGCCGAACTCCTCGATGCTGAGGCCGAGGCGATGCGCCTGCTGGTCGAGGAACGAGCCGGTGCCCGCGGCGCAGATGGTGTTCATGGCAAAGTCGGCGATGGCGGGCTTGCCGTCGTCGCCGGGCTGGAGAAAGACGAGCTTGGAATCCTCGCCCCCGATCTCAATGATGGTGCGCGCGTCGGGATGCAGCACCGCCGCGGCCGCCGCCTGCGCGACGACTTCGTTTACGCAGTAGGCGTCGAGCAGCTCCGCGAGCAGCTTGCCGCCGGCCCCGGTGACAGCGACGCGGCGGATGCGCTCCGCCGGGAAGCGCTCAAGCATGTCCGCGAGCACGCCGCGCGTCGCTCGCACGGGCTGGCCGCGGTGTCGGATATAATGATGTTCGACGATGCCGTCCTTGTCATCAATGAGAACAGCTTTGACACTTACCGAGCCAAGGTCTATGCCCAAGTCGAGTTGGTCTGAACGAGACGAAGGGGTGGTCACTTTGCTTCGGACTCCTGCGATCCGTGCTGGTTTGGGTCGGGTGTATTAGAAATGTTAGCGCAAGGACGCGGGAAGGTCAACGGGCGCAAGCGCTTATTCACACACCAAGGTGAACGGGAAGACACCTCCTGGGGCTGCCCGTTTGTGGTCGGCGCCGCGCGTGGCCTAGCTCGGGGCGGGGTGGTAGCGCTGCGGATGGTGGGCGAGGTCGGCGGCGGCCGCGGCGATGCCGGCCGGGGTGAGATCGTTGATTTCGAGGAGCGCCGCCCGCGGACCATGCTCGATGAAGCGGTCGGGCAGGCCGAGACGACGCATCGGCACGACGACGTCGTGCGCTTGCAGCAGCTCGAGCACGGCGCTGCCGAACCCGCCCTGAAGCGCATTCTCCTCGATTGTGATCAGCCCGCCGCAGCGGGCGGCGAGATCGAGGATGAGTTTCTCGTCCAGCGGCTTGACGAAGCGCGCGTCCACCACGGCGGCGGACACGCCCTGGCTCTCCAGCAGGACCGCTGCGTCGAGCGCGGGCGCCACCATGCTGCCCACGGCGAGCAGCGCAACCTCCGCACCCTCGCGCAAGACCTCGCCGACGCCGACGGGAATGGCCGGCGGAAGCTGATCCGGAAAGTGCGCCGCGGCGCGCGGGTAGCGTATGACCGCCGGCCCGTCGCCGGCGAGCGCGGTGCGCAACATCGCGGCAAGCTGCTCGCCGTCGCGCGGGGCCATCACGGTCAGGTTCGGGAGATGCCGCAGGTATGAGAGGTCGAAAACCCCGTGGTGCGTGGGGCCATCCTCGCCCACAAGCCCCGCGCGATCAACCGCAAGCACCACCGGTAGGCGCTGAAGGCACACGTCGTGCAGCGCCTGGTCGTAGGCGCGCTGGAGGAACGTCGAGTACACCGCGACTACCGGACGCAGACCCGCCGAGGCGAGGCCCGCCGCAAACGTAACCGCGTGCCCTTCGGCCATCCCCACGTCGAAGAACCGGTCCGGAAATCTCTGGCAGAAGGGCACGAGGCCCGTTCCGTCGGGCATAGCGGCGGTGACGGCGACGATGCGTTTGTCATCCTGCGCGAGCCGCACTAACGTCGCGCCGAAAACGGAGGTGAACGACGAGTCGCCCGCCGGCAGTGCCGGCTCGCCGGAGTCAATATCGAACGGCGCGATGCGGTGGAAGCGGCGCGCGTCGCGCTCGGCGGGATCGTAGCCCTTGCCTTTGGTCGTGATGACGTGAACCAGCACCGGGCCTTTGATGCTGCGCGCGTGACTGAGCGTTTCCACGAGGGCGTCAACATCGTGCCCGTCAATCGGGCCAAGGTAGGTGAAGCCGAGTTCCTCGAACAGCATGCCGGGCACGAGCAGGTGCTTGACGCTGGCCTTGAGCTTGTCGACCGCGTCGAGCATCGCCCCGCCGAGGGGGAGCCGCTGGACGGCGGCCTCGAAGTTGTCCTTGGCGCGCAGGTAGTGCGGGTCCGCGCGCACGCGGCTGAGGTAATGAGCCAGCGCGCCGACGTTGCGCGAGATGGACATCTCGTTATCGTTGAGCACGATCATGAGATCCTTGCCCAAGTGGCCCGCATGGTTCATGGCCTCGAAGGACATGCCGCCGGTCATTGCACCGTCGCCGATCACTGCGACGACGGCGTGTTCTTCACTCGCCAGATCCCGCGCGGCGGCACACCCGAGAGCGACCGAAATCGAAGTGCTGCCGTGCCCGGTGTCGAAGCAGTCGTGCTCGCTTTCGGCGCGGCGCGGAAAGCCCGACATCCCCCCGAGCTCTCGCAGCGTCGCCAGGGCCTCGGCACGCCCGGTGAGCAGCTTATGAGTGTAACACTGATGGCCGACATCCCAGATGATCTTGTCGCGCGGGCTATCGAGGACATAGTGCAGCGCGACGGACAGCTCGACCACGCCGAGATTCGCCGCCAGATGCCCGCCGCGGCGCGACACGACCTCGATCAGGCGGTCGCGGATGTCCTGCGCCAACTCCTTCAACTCGGCGTTTGACAGCCGCTTGAGGTCGGCGGGGCCGGATATCGTATCGAGAATTGACATTGCCTATCCAATAACCTCTCATCGAGCCCGCACGGGCAGCAAGCTGCGTGTCGTCCAGAGCGCAAGCGAAGGGTTTCCCGGCGCAAGACTCCTCGCTTCCCCCCGGGCTGCGCTGCGCTGTGCTCAGGGCGAGCGCTCGCGGTGAACGTGAGGAATGACGGGGCCGCTTGCCTCATCACGGCTCACGATCCGATACTGCTGTCATGGGGCGGACTACAGCACTATGATTCGCCGCGGCACCTGAGGCGACCTTCGCTGCACGGAGCGCACAATCACTCGGGATCGCCCGGCTCGTCGTCTCCCGGCGGCTCGAGTTCCCCGGCAAGCTCCTCGATGCGCCCCTGAGCGACCCGCAGCCGCTCTTCGCAGAACCGCCACAGGCCCATCGCCTCCTCGTGCAGGCGCAGCGAATCGTCCAGCGTTTCCTCCCCGCTCTCGAGGCGCTCGACGATCTTCTCCAGACGCTCTAGAGCCTGCTCGAAGGACTGGGCGGCAGCGCTCTCCCCGCCGGCCTTGAGGGCTGCCTTGCTCGAAGCGCCTTTGCCCGTTGGACTCCCTTTCTTCTTCACGTTTACCTCTGTGTCACGTTCTCTTCCGGCTCGCGCGGGACGACCCTGTCCACCTCGCACCATGCGGAGCCGTCGTGGAGGATCACCTCGGTCTCGTCGCCGGTGGAAAGCTGGCCGACGGCACGCACCACCGTTCCCTCCGGCGACAGGCGCATCACGCAATAGCCGCGGCTGAGCACTGCCAGCGGGTCGAGGGCGCGGCACCGTTCGCCCAGCGCCGTAATGCGCGCCTGGCGTCGCTCGACTTCCTGTCGGGCGGCGACGCGGATCCGGCGCAGCGCCTCATCGGTGCGCTGCCGCGGCTCCGCGAGCAGCGCCGCGGGAACGCCGAGAACCCGCCGCCCGCGCAGCAGACTCAGCTCCCGACGATGACGCTCGAGCAGGCGCACGACCGCGTTCCGCGCGCGCTCGCGCAGCCGCACGGCATGAGCGCACATCGCCGCCGCGTCTGGCGTCAGCACTTCCGCCGCTGCCGACGGCGTCGGCGCGCGCAGGTCGGCGACGAAATCGGCAATGGTGAAGTCCGTCTCGTGCCCCACCGCGCTCACCACCGGCACCGGCGAGCCCGCAATCGCGCGTGCCACCGGCTCTTCGTTGAACGCCCACAGTTCCTCCAATGAGCCGCCGCCGCGCGCGAGCACGATGACCTCCGCGTCGGGGACTTCCGCCGCCTCGGCCAGGGCGCGAACGATGGACGGAGCCGCGCCCGCTCCGGAAACCGCCGCCGGCACCAGAGTCACCGCCACCCCCGGCCAGCGCCGCTTGGCGATGACTGAGAAATCGTGGAACACCGCGCCGTCGGCCGAGGTGACGACCGCAATGCGCCGCGGGAAAGACGGGATCGGCCGCTTGCGCGCGGCGTCGAACAGTCCCTCGGCGCGCAGCTTCTCCTTCAACTGCTCGAACAGCAAGTGCAGGGAGCCGACCCCGTCGGCCACCGCTTCGGTGACGTAGAGCTGATACTGACCGGCGCGCTCGTAAACCGTGATGCTACCGTGGGCGAGAATGCGCGCGCCATTCTCCGGCACGCACGACATGCGCTCGGCGTACTCGCGAAACGCCACGCAGCGGATCTGGCTCGCCTCGTCCTTCAGGGTGAAGTACACGTGGCCGGAGGTATGCCGCACGCAGTTGCTGACTTCCCCCCGCACCCACACGTCGCGCAGCCCTTCGTCGCGCTCCAGCAACGCGCGAACGTACCGGGTCAGCTGCCGGACGCTGAAGATGAAGCGATCGGCGGGAGCGGCGGGGCGCTCGTTCATCGGTCGTTCTCCGGCTGGGGCTGGGGCTCGGCCTGACGCTCGCCGAGGTCGCGCAGCAGGCTGCCGAGCACGCCGTTGACGAACTTGCTTGACTCGGCGGTGCTGTACTTCTTGGCCAGCTCCACGGCCTCATCTGCGGAAACCCCGTGCGGTATGTCGGGCAAGTGCAGGATTTCGAACATGGCGAGGCGCAGGACATTGCGATCCACGGCGGCCATGCGGTCGAGGCTCCAGTCCTTCGCGTAACGCGCGATCAGCTCATCGATCTCCGTGACATGGGCGACCACACCGCGCACCAATTCGCGGGCGAACTCGACGCCTGCCTCGTCCAGCCGCCCATAGGCCTCGACAATCGCTTGGTCCACGGGGGTCTTGCCGACGTCGATCTGGTAAAGCCACTTGAGTGCCTGCTCGCGAGCCGCGCGTCGCTTGCTCATCGTTCCCCTACCGCGCAGTCTCGGCTGTCACGAAAGCAACCGAGACTCCTCCGGAATGGGGTTCGCAAGCATAATTGTCCAGTCTGCCGGCCCTCCGGTAATGGACGAACCCCATTAGAGCCCCATCCGGCGTCGGATAAAATCAGTGGTGGTTTCACCGCGTCGGAAGAAGGCGTTGGCAAGCACCTCGCGGTGGAAGGAGATGGTCGTCCGAAAACCGTCGATCTCAAATTCGGCGAGCGCGCGCTGGGCGCGGGCGATCGCCTCGCGGCGGTCCCGGCCCCACACGATGAGCTTGGCGAGGAGCGGATCGTAGTACGGCGGCACATGATAGCCTGCGTAGAGGTGCGTGTCCACGCGTACCCCCGGCCCACCTGGAAGACGCAGGCCATTGACCGCGCCCGCCGACGGCGCGAATTCGCGCTCGGGGTCCTCGGCGGTGATGCGGCATTCGATGGCATGGCCGTGGAACTGGATGTCCTTCTGCGCGTGAGCGAGCTTCTCGCCGGCCGCGAGCCGGATCTGCTCCTTGACCAGATCCATGCCGGTGACGCACTCCGTCACCGGGTGCTCGACCTGGATGCGGGCGTTCATCTCGAGGAAATAGAACTTGCGGTTGGTGTCGAGCAGGAACTCGACGGTGCCGGCGTTGGTGTAGCCAACTGCCTTGGCGGCGCGCAGTGCCGCGTCCCCCATGCGGTGGCGCAGGGAAGGCGACAAGGCCATGGACGGCGACTCCTCGAGCAGCTTCTGGTGCCGCGAGGTCTGAATCGAGCACTCGCGCTCGCCGAGGTGGATCATGTTGCCGCGCTTGTCGGCGAGGATCTGGAATTCGATGTGCCGCGGCTCCTCCAGGTAGCGCTCGAGGTAAACCTCCGAGCGCCCGAACGCGGCCTCCGCCTCCGAGCGCGCTACGGGCAGGCTGCGCACGAGGTCGTCGTCGTCGTGAACGATGCGAATGCCGCGCCCCCCGCCTCCGGCCGCCGCCTTGATGATCATCGGGTACCCAGAGCGCGACGCCACCTTCAGCGCATCCTGATCGTTGACCACGATGGCCGGTTCCTCCGGCGGGATGACGGGGACGCCGGCGGCGTGCATGGTGTGCTTGACCTGCGCCTTGTCCTGAAGCGCCTCGATGGTGTCCGCGCTGGGGCCGATGAAGGCGAGCTTGCACAAGTCGCAGTTCTCGGCGAAGCTCGCGGTCTCGGCGAGGTTGCCATAGCCCGGGTGGACGGCGTCGGCCTCGGTGATGAGGGCCGCGGTGATGATGTTGGGAATGTTGAGGTAGCTGTCGCGATTCGCCGGCGGGCCTATGCACACTGCCTCGTCGGCGAGCCGCACGTGGAGTGCGTCCGCGTCGGCCTGCGAGTACACCGCGACCGTGGGTATGCGCATCTCGCGGCAAGCGCGGATAACACGCACCGCGATCTCACCGCGATTGGCGACAAGGATCTTCTTGAACACAAAGGCTCTCCGCCTGTCGGGGTCGGGGTCAGAAGCGCTCGTGGCCGGGGGTCGTGCAGCGCACAGTGCCCGTCGCCGGATCGTACGCGTAGGGGTTGCCTGAGACGGAGCAGGCTTTGGCGCCGCCGCGGATCTCGGCAAGCGATCCCGGAGGCTGCTCCGCATCCATGCGGTACGCCGCGATTTCCTGGCGCAGCCCGCGCAGATTCTGCTGGCACTCCACTGCCCGGGCTTGCTCCAGCGCGGCGCCCGGCCGGGTGCGCGCTTGCGTGGCCAGGTCGTCCACCTCAGTGCCCGCGCCGCTCGGCGCAGTCGGCCTCCCGTACAGCATGTAGATCACGATGAGGATGATGACCGTGACGACCAGCAGCTCGATGAGCGTCGCCCACCCGGCCTCAGATCGCTTCGGCTTCAATTTCGACTCCCTCGGCTGCGGCCAGCGGCTGGATCAGCATCAGGGGCTGACCGTACTCCACGGCCGCCCCGTCCGCCGCCAGCACCTCGCGCGCCACGCCGCCCACTGGCGACAGCACGTCATTCGGCACCTTCATCACCTCGATCGCCCCGATCACCTGTCCCACCGCAACGGTGTCGCCCGGCGACACCTTCGCGCTGTGATCGGTCGCGGCGCGGAAGATGCCCACCATCGGCGCGACCACCGGAAACGACTCCGGCGCCTCCCCGGCGGCCCGCGGCTCCGGTTCCACCGCGAACACCGGCGCTTCCTCTTCCGCTCCGATGCCCTCGCGCTTGAGGCTGATCTTGAAGTCGGGCAATTCGACGGACAACTCGGTGACACCCGACTCGCGCATGATGGCGATCAGCTCGCGGATGCGTTCGAGTTGGAAGTTGTCCTTTGGCATGGTGCTGTCTTCAGGTCGAGACGCGGGCGACGTACTCGCCGCTGCGCGTGTCGACGCGGATGACGTCGCCGGTGTTGATAAACAGCGGAACGTCCACCACCGCGCCGGTCTCGACCTTCGCCGGCTTCGAGCCGCCTGACGCGGTGTCGCCGCGCAAGCCCGGGTCGGTCTCGGCGATCTCAAGCTCGACGGTGTCCGGAAGCTCGACCCCGATCAAGCGGCTATTGTGCATGACGACCGAGACCTCCAGGCCTTCCTTGAGGTACTTCGCGCCGTCGCCGAACTCATCGGCGCCGAGCGTGATCTGGTCATAGGTATCGAGGTCCATGAGGACGTAGTCCGTTGCCACGCGATAGAGGTACTGCATCGGCTTGCGCTCGACGTGCGCCATTTCCATCCGCTCGCCCGCGCGGAAGGTACGATCGAAGACATTGCCGCTGCGGATGTTGCGCAACTTGGTGCGCACGAACGCGCCGCCCTTGCCCGGCTTGACGTGCTGGAACTCAACGATTTGAAAGACCTCGCCCTCCAACTCGATGGTGAGGCCGCGCTTGAAATCGGCCGTTGAGATCATGTGAGAACCGTCCGAGAGAAGCGGGCCCGTTCCCGGCCGCCCGCCAGCGCTAGTGTACTATCGCCCGGCCCGGAAGTCAAGCAGTGCGAGAGCGGCGGCGTGGAGCGCGGAGCGGGGGAAACCGCTGCCGGATGTGGAACGGGCGCTCCCGCCGGTTCATCTCGGCGCCGCGGCGTCGGCGCCAGCCACGGCGTGCTCGCACCGACGCCAACAACACTCGGTCACACTGGCGGCAGTAGCGGCGCTGTGGAGCGGCGGGGGCGTGAGGAGGTGCTTCTAGCCGTCCTCGGGTTCCCGGCAACAGGCGGGCAGGCTGCCACCGGCCCGGTGGGCGGCGACGCATTCACAGCACTTGCCGCGCCGGGGGCAGTCGTCAGAGGTGCATGGGCAGTTGTCAAGATTGCTCTGCAGATTCGGGCATTCGGGCTTCGGCATGTTCTACCTCGCATCGGATTCGTGTGCGAACTCTCCGCGTTTCATCGCACACCGCCTGTGAGGTTCGGCGGGCGACGCCGGATCACCTGCGGAGGACCAGCGTGGGCGTTTCGTCCGGAGCAAGCGCAGCGTTCCGGCGCCTCGCTCCCCACACGCACGGTGGTTCTGAGCAACGGACAGCACACCCGCGCGGCGCAATCGAGTGCAGCGCGGGCCAAGGCTGCCCTTGAATGTCCGGAGCCGGGTCGGCCGGGACGCTCGCCCTGCCGGCGCCACGCGTCGGCGCCGCTCGGCATCCCCCGGATTATCGTGATTTCATGCAGGGAAGTGGCGAGGGCGTGCCGAATGGCCCCTGCGGTCGCTCGACAGCAGCCCCGGCGTCGGGACGTCGCTGGGCCAGCTAGCCGTGTCCGCGTATCTGCTCTAAATCGTCGCAGCCCTGGACGGCCAGCCCGGTCCCTCGCGGGTGCTGCTTGCCGGAGTCCGGCTCGGGAGGTGCTACGATGCGTGGGTTCCGCTTCTTCCTCATCGGTTGCCTGATCGCCGGCGCCGCTTGCCCAATGCTCGCCGCCGGTTATCGCATATCGGTCGGCGAAGGGCTGGACGAGATTCCCGTCGTCGTCGTCAGCGGCACGCCTTACGAGATGGGCTATTCCTACGGCAACCTCATGACTGCAGAGGCCCTGGCCTGCATGACCGTCTATCTGGATGGCGCTCAGGCCGAGGACCCGGTGCGCTACTCGAACGCGGCGCTCGACGCCGCGTGGGCGGCGGTGGAGCCGTATGTCCATACGCGGTTCATCGAGGAGATGCAGGGCGTGGCCGACGGCGCGGGAATGAGCTACGACGTGCTGCGCCGCGCGCACTGCGTCACGCTTCTGTCGAACTACGCCTGCAGCGGCGTCGGAGTGTGGGGTGAGGCGAGCGCCGACGGGCATCTCTACCAGATCCGCAATCTCGATCACGGCTCCGGCGTCGAGCTCGGACTCGGGGCGTATCCGGTCATCGTCGTCTATCTCCCCGAGAGCGGCATCCCCCACGCGAACGTTGGGTTCGCGGGATTGGTGGGCTCGATCGCCGGCATGAACGCCGAGGGCATCGCGACGACCGAGATCGGGGAGTCCCCGGGCTCGGATTATCCCTTCGACCTCGACGGCATTCCGTTCTTCGTGATGTTCCGCGACATCCTTCAGGACGCCCCCAGCCTGTACCATGCCCTCAACATCGTCGAGAATGCGAACCGCATCAAGAAATACTACTTCTTCATCGGCGATGGCGACTGGTTGGCAGCGGCGAAGATCAAGGCGTTCGATCCGTACCTCTGGATCTGGCTCGACAACGACGAGGACGACGAGCTGTGGCCCAACGTGCTACCCAACGTCGTGTACGGGACGATGAACAACGCCGCCGCCTGGGCGCATCTCAACACCAACTACGGCAATTACGATGCCGCTCTCATGGTAGAGATATCGCGCCTCGTCTCCGACGGCGACTCGAGCCTGATGAACGTCGTCTACGACGCCACCACGCGCGAGATGTGGGTCGCCTACGCCGAGGGCGCAGAGTATGCGTACGAGCGGCCGTACGTCTACTTCAACCTCAATGACTACGTGCCAGTAGAGACCCCAGAGGTCGGCGGCTACGGATTCTACGAGGTCATCGGCAGCGGCGCGGACGAGATCACGGTGCTGCACACCGGCGGCGACCACTACCAGATGGGCTACTGGCACGGGTATCTCCTGCGCGATCAAGTGCAGGCGAACTGCGCCAACGCGCTGGCGGCGGCCGAGGCCGGGGGCATCACCGAGGAGATGTGGCGGTGGGCAATCGACTCGATGTGGCTCTACACCCCGTGGGAGTACCTGCAGGAGATGGAGGGACTGGCGGACGGCGCCGCCCTGCCGGTCGAGATCATCTGGAAGATGCACGCCATTCCGGACCTATCCGAGTTTCACTGCAGCGCCTTCGCGGCGATGGGCAACGCGACCGTTGACGGTCACTGTATTCAGCTCAGGAACCTCGACTACGGACTGGAGTTGGCGAGCCAGGATAACCCGTTGTTGGTCGTGTACGAACCCCTCGGCCGCAACAAGTATGTCAACGTGACGTTCGCGGGCATGCTCGGCTCCATCGCCGGCATGAGCTACGAGCATATTCCGGTGAGCGAGATGGGGGACGATTTCGATTACGACTTCGAGACGCTCGAAGGTGAGCCGATGCCGTTTGTCCTCAAGGACGTGCTCGAACTCGCGCAGAGCTACACCGAGGCGGAGAACATCATTTCCGCCGCCGCCCGCACCAGCTCGCTGTGGTACACCGTATCGGACCCCGAGGAAGGCCAGGCCGGGCTCATGCAGACCTCCCCGGTGCGGTTCGACGTGTCCCATCTCGGCGAACCGCCGGGCGGGGTGCTGCCGCCGATTCCCGACGTCATCTACGGCGGCTACTACGATTTTGAATCGCGCCTCTACAACGATCTCGTAGCGAACTGGGGCAACATAGATCCCGCGGTGGCCATCGCGATCTCGGTCCACAACGCGATGAACTCCAACCTGATGAACGCGGTGTACGACGCGACGACACTCGAGATGTGGGTCGCCTATGCTGAGGGCTACGACCGGGCTGCCAACCGCCCCTACATCTACTTCGACCTCAACTGGCCGACCGAGCCGGTGGCCAGTGCTCAGGCATCGCCGCCAAGCGCATCAACGAATGACCTAATCGACTTCAGCGGCGCGGCGTCGTACCACCCCAACCCGAATCATGCGATCGTGTCCTACGAATGGGACTGGGAGAGCGACGGCACCTACGACGCGACCGGGGTCACCGCGAGCCACGCCTTCGTCGATGCCGGGCTCCATACGGTCACGCTGCGGGTCACCGACGACTTCATCCCCGGCAACACGGCGACGACGACAGTGATGGTCGAGGTGACGGCACGGCCCGTGATTACGAGCTTTGTCATCAACGCCGACGCTCTGAGCACGCAAACGCTGCCGGTGACGCTGACCATCGCGGCGACCGACGCGGCGCAGATGCGGTTCCGCAACGACGGTGGGGCGTGGAGCGCGTGGATGCCGTACGCGACGAGCGCGCCGTGGGTGCTCGCGGCGGGGCCCGAGGGGTGGCGCAAGGTGGACGCGCAGTGCATCAGCGACATCGGCATCGGCTCGTTTGCGGTGAGCGATCTGATCTTCTACGACACCACCGACGTGGCGCCGTGGGGCAAGGTGGTGATCGAGGGCGGCGCGGCATACACGGAGAGCCTGGAGGTGACGCTGGATCTCTACGCCACGGGCGCGACGCAGATGCGGCTCAAGAACCTCTACGCGGACGCGTGGGGGGAGTGGCAGCCGTACGCGCGGACGACGCAGTGGACGCTGGCGGCGGGCGAGGAGGGCGCGCGCGCGGTGTACGTGCAATACCGCGACATGTACGGGGCGCTGTCTGCGCCGCGGGCGGACACGATCTGCTATGACACGGCCGAAGCGCCGGTGGGGCGGGTGCTCATCAACGGCGGGGCGCAGGAGACGGCGACGCGGTCGGTGACGCTCAACCTGCGGGCGCGGGCGGCGGCGGAGATGCGCTTCAAGCAGCGCTACGCCGACGCGTGGGGCGCGTGGCAGCCATATGCGGCGACGGCGCCGGCGACCTTGACGCCGGGAGACGACGGGCCGCGCGCGGTGTACGCGCAGTTCCGCGATTACCTCGGCACCCAGTCGGCGGCGGTGTGCGACACGATCTACCTCGAAACCGAGGCGCCGCCGGTGGGGTTGATCCGCATCAACCGCGGGGCGGAGCTCACGCTGCAGCGGTCGGTGACGCTCAACATCTGGGCGCGCGGTGCGACGGAGATGCGCTTCAAGCACCGCTACGCCGATGCGTGGGAGGCGTGGCGGCCGTACGCGACGAGCGTGGCGTGGATGCTGCTCGAGGGCGCGGACGGGGAGCGCGCGGTGTACGCGCAGTTCCGCGATCGGCTGGGCAACATGTCGGATGCGGTATGCGACACCATCTACTACGACAGCTTCGCGCCGCCGGAACTCAAGTACTTCCGGATCAACGACAACGCGGAGCGCACCGCGAGTCGCGAGGTGACGCTGAGCATCGGCGCGAGCGGCGCGGCGCAGATGCGGTTCAAGAACCGCCCGGATGATCCGTGGAGCGCGTGGCAGCCCTATGCGACCCGCGCCCAGTGGCTGCTGGCGTTGGGCGCGGACGGCGAGCGCGCGGTCTATGCGCAGTGCCGCGACTACCTCGGCTGCCTGTCACAGGTGCAGGCGGATACGATCATTCTGGAGCGGTAGGGGGCTAAGCTACGAGAGAATCACCGTGGGCCCGACCGGGACACAGGTGCGATAACGGCGTGAGGGGCGCTGACTGACAACCGACGGGCGACGCCGAAGTAGTAGGGCGCCGCCCGTCGCGCTAGTTGCCGCCGAGCTTGGTGCTCCACAGTCGGAACCAGCCGTGCTGGCCGACCATCACATCGCCCATTTGCTCCCGGCTCGTGCGCACCATATCCATCTTCCATGAGCCGCCCTCTCGCACGAGGTACATGCAACACACGCTCTTCGCGGGCGGGGTCGAACTGGCCTGAGAAGTGGTGACGTCCAGGGTTATCTTGACGCCGCCGTTGTCGGGCTCCACCGAGCGTATGGCGTACACGGGCGCCGGCCCCGGTGCCGACCCCGGCGCTTGCGACGCGGCCTGCAGTTCTTCGGGATTGATCATCTCGCGACTGCGGACGGAGAGCAGGCGATATGCTGTTCTGACGTCGCCGCTGTGCTGAGCCTGCAAGTAAGTCATGAGGCAGGTGGTCGGCGACGATCGCACGTGCCAGCAGTACCCCGCGAGGCCAAGCACGACTGCGATCGCGAGCAGCACCGAGGCAGGAACGCGGCGCCGACGCCGGGGGTGCTTGGGCTGGGGCGGCGGGGGTGTAGGCGGGGGCAACGAGCGATAGCAGCGCCAGCATACCTTGTCGGTCGCGGCGACTTCGGTGCCGCAGTTTGGGCACTTCCTCGGCTGATCCGGCGAACGCACGGTCGCCCTCCGTCACGTCAACGCCATATTACTGATTGGACTATTCCACAGAACCGAGTGTTCCCCTCTCGCCCGGATCATCCATATCACGCCTGAGGCGCGTGTCGGGCGGCGCTGAGCGCCGCACGGCACCGCGGCTCGCGCCGACCGATCGCGGCTACGGCCGCAGCGGGCTAGCCTTGCTCCACGGTCAGGCCTTGGCGCGCGATGCGGTAATCGAGGTGCTTCGCGCCCCCGGCCTCGAGCGCGGCGATGACGGCCTGCCGCTTGTCATCCGGCGCGACGGTTATCATGCAGCCTCCCCCGCCCGCGCCGCAGATCTTGCTCGCCCACGCGCCCGCGGCGGCGGCGGCGGCCATGAGTTCGTCAATATGGGGGGTCGTGACGCCCTCGGCGAGCTGCTTGCGATTCTGCCACTCCTCATCCACCAGTTCGGCGAAGCGGGCGAGATCCTTGCCCCCGAGCGCGTCTTGCATGGCGAGAGCGGTGCGCTTGATGGCGTGCATGCAGGAGCGGTTATCGCCAAGATCCTCGATGTAGGCCTTGAGCATGTTCCAGTTGCTGGTGCCGGAGAAGCGGCTTTCGCCGGTGAAGGTCAGGATGATGGAAGTCTCGAGCGCGCGCAGGAAGTCTTCGTCCGTCACCAGGGGCCGGCGCTCGTTGCCGTCCACGCGGAACCAGATGGCGCTGACGCCGCCGTAGAGCGCCGCGAAGTAATCCTGCTTGCCCGTCGGAATGCCGATGCACTGCGCCTCGATGTTGGCGCCCCAGTCAACGAACTGATCGGCCGTGAAGTCCGTGCCATTGAGACGATCGAGAGCGCCGGTAAGGGCGATGAGGAGCGAGGAAGAGGCACCCAGACCCGATCCTTGGGGCACGGTGTTGCGCGTCGTCACGTTAACGCCTATCTCGGGCGAGTAGAACTTGATGATGCGCGCCACGAGGTCGAGTTCCTGGCCGACGGGCAGTGAGGCGACATCCGGGGCCTCGAGTGTCGCGCCGGTATCCTCGGAGCGCAGGTGGATGCGCGCGTCGGCGCGCGGCTCGACGGTGACGTGGCTCAGGAAGTTGACACCCATGTTGAGCGTGATGCCGCCGTCAACGAACACGCACAACGGATAGATGTCGAGGGTTCCTCCGGCCAGGTCTATTCGGGTCGGCGCGGTGGCGCGAATGGTCATGACGGGCCTCCCGGGAGGACATGCGAGTTGGCAGTTGCGGTGCTAGGTTCTATGCCGCCGCAGCTTGTTCCTTGTCCGCGTCGCTCCCGAGGCCGCCATTGCGGCATCTTCCGCGGTCCGCCGTACGGCGTGGGAAGGATTCCGGTAACGGCACGCGCCGTCGGACGCAGGAGGGGAACTCGCGCCGGCATGGAACAGGAGGTCGCGCCCGTCATCGTCGAATGCGGTGCTTGCGCGCCACGGCGGGCTGCGGAAGGAGATGGTCTGATGCGGATCGGATTCGTGACCAGGTATTCGCAGGAGCGCGCGGAGTTCGCCGGCGGGGCAGGCTTCGACGGCCTCGAGATTGCAGTGGGCGGCGCGCTGCCGGCCAAGTCCGAGGTGCGGCGGATCAAGGAGACGATGGCGAGCAACGGCCTCGCCACGCTCACGGTCTTCCACGGCGAGAACTATGCCGCCGCCGACGCCGCCGCCGCGCGCAAGGCCCGCAGCAACTTCGGCAAGGTGTGCGGCATCGCCCGCGAGTTGGGCACGAAGATCGTGACGCTCAACGCCTGGGTGCCCCGCGACGCATCGCTCACCAACAAGTTCGCCCACTACAAGCGCACCTTCGGCGAGCTCGCCAAGGTCGCGCGCGATAAGGGCTGCGTCATCGCCATCGAGAACTGCCCCCACGGGTTCTGCAACATCGCGTGGAGCCCCGCCAACTGGGAGCGCATGTTCGACGAGTTGCCGACCAAGGCGATCGGGCTGGAGTTCGATCCATCGCACCTGGTGTGGCAGGGGATAGACTACGTGTCCGCTCTACGGCGGTTCGCGGACCGCGTCTATGCGTTCCACGCCAAGGACACCGAGATCATGGGCGATGTCCTCGGCTACGTCGGCATCTCCGGACCCGGCTGGTGGCGCTTCCGCATCCCGGGCCACGGCGACATCAACTGGAAGCGGCTGTTCACCGTGCTCGATGATATCAACTACAGTAGGGACGTCATCATCGAACACGAGGATCCGGTGTTCTCCGGCGATCGCTGCGATGACGGCCTGCGGCTGGGGCTCAAGTTCCTGCGCCAGTTCGTGGTGTAGGCGAGTCCTGATGCCATCTCACTCGACTGGACATGACGCGCGGCACCGCGCCGCGCACCCCCGTGCGATTCCGTGTCAGCGGCGCCCGGCCGCTATGCCCAGGCGGAAATGACGAAGTAAGCCAGGCCACCGAGGATGGCCGACACCGGCGGGGTGACGATCCACGCGATGACGATGTTCGTCGCCACTCCCCAGCGCACGGCCGACAGCCGCTTCGACGCGCCGACGCCCATGATGGCGGAGGAGATGACGTGGGTGGTGCTGACGGGTAGGCCAAAGTGGCTGGCGGTCTGGATGACGAGCGCCGATGAGGTTTCGGCGGCGAACCCGTGGATAGGCTGGAGCTTGATGATGCGCATGCCCATGGTCTGGATGATCTTCCAGCCGCCGGCGGCAGTGCCCAGCGCCATAGCGAGGGCGCACACCAGCTTGACCCACCACGGGACGACGAAGCTACCGAGGTAGCCGCCGGTAACGAGCGCCATGGTGATGATGCCCATGGACTTTTGCGCGTCATTCGTGCCGTGGCTGAATGCGACGAAGGCGGCGGAGAGGACTTGCAGCCGACGGAAGTGAGCGTTGATTCTGGCCGGCACCGCCGCGCGGAAGAGCCAGAACAGCGCGACCATCAGAGTCAACCCGACGACGAAGCCGACGGCCGGGGATACAAGCAGGGAGCTGAAGATGTGGATGAGGCCGGACACATTGAGGATCGCGAATCCCTCGTAGGCAGCCGCGGCGCCGATGACGCCCCCGACCAGGGCGTGCGACGAACTCGACGGTATGCCCCAATACCACGTGATGAGGTTCCACGTGATGGCGCCGAGCAGCGCGGCGAGGATCACGCTTTGCGTGACCGCGCTCGGGGCGACGATGCCTCTCCCGACGGTCTTCGCGACCTCGGTGGAGATGAGGGCGCCGACGAAATTGAGGACTGCCGCCATGCCCACCGCGCGCATCGGCGACAGCACCCGTGTCGAAACGGACGTGGCAACGGCATTGGCCGTGTCGTGAAAACCGTTGATGAAATCGAAGACGACGGCGGCCCCAACAACGGCGGCGGTGAGGGGCCTAAGCATACCGTACGACCATGCTTTCGATGATCGCCGTCAACCGCGCTCGCAGACACGCCCTACGCATACTTGACAACCACACTCTCAATGATGTTTGCGATGTCCTCGCATTTGTCTATGGCCATCTCGACGTGCTCGTAGATCTCCTTCCACTTGATGGCGTCCATGGGGGTCGCCGTCCTGAACAGCTCGGCGAGGGCGCGGCGCGACACGCGGTCGCCGTCGTTCTCCAGGCGGTTGATCTCGATGCAGTGGTCGAGTAGGCGGCGAGGCCGCTTGAGGTCGTGCAGCCCGCCGATGCACTTGACGATCTCCTCGGCTGACTTCTCGAGAATGGTCACGAGATCCGACATGTACCGCGCCGGCTCTCCGACATCATAGAGTATCATGCGGTCAGCGGTCGCCTCGATGTAATCGAGGATGTCGTCCAGGGTGGATGCGAGGTCGCGAATGTCCTCGGGATCAATGGGCGTGACGAAGGTCGTGTTGAGGCGCTCCATTATCTCATGGGTCGTGATGTCGCCCTCGTGTTCGGTCTCCTCGATGAGCTTGCCCAGCTCCGCGGCGCGGTCATAGTGATTCACCATCTGGTGCAAGTAACGCGCGCCCTGGACGATGTTGGTCGCCGCAGCATCGAACAGATCGAAGAACTGTTCATTGCGGGGAATGATACGCAAACGCATAGCGCCCTCTCCTTCGATTCGTGTGCGCCGTTGGGCGTGCAGGCCGGGGTCTCCTCGCCAACGTCCGGCGGAACGCGCACGACGCCCGCCAGCCTGCATTGTTCATGCCCGTGCCGCGTCGGCGCGGTCGGCCTCTCGTCGGCGCAGCTCGGATGCGCGGGGGCATTCATGACGGTCAGCTCGCCCACGATGCAGCATTTCTCGGGTCGCCATAAGCAGGCGAGCTAGTTGGCGCTGCCGACGATGCGCTCGAGCCGTTCCATGTCCTCGAGCGCCTCCTTAGCCGCTTTTTGCTCCGCCTCCTTCTTGCTCTTGCCGACACCTTCACCAAGCAGGTGGGTGCTGAAGCGCACCTCCACCGCGAAGGTCTTGTCGTGATCCGGCCCCTCCTCGGCGGCGACGCGGTAGACCGGCGGTTGTTTGTGCCGGCTCTGCGTCAGCTCCTGGAGCAGCGTCTTGTAGTCACGCCGCTGCTCGTCCTGCTCCAGAACCCGGATCGGCTCGTCCAGCAACCGCAGCACCAGCGCGCGCGCGGCGCGCAGCCCGCGGTCGAGGTAGGTGGCGCCGATGATCGCTTCCAGAGCGTCAGACAGCAGAGACGGCCGGTCACGCCCGCCGCTTTGCGCCTCCCCTTTCGCGAGGATCAGGAAGTCGCCGAGGCCGATGTGGCGAGCGGCTTCGCTGAGCGTCACCTCGCTCACCACTGCGGCCTTGAGCTTGGTGAGGTCGCCCTCGCTCCAGTCCGGGAACTTGTGGTAGAGGTGCTCGGCGATGACCTGCCCGAGCACGGCGTCGCCCAGGAACTCCAGGCGCTCGTTGCTGAGGTCCGGTTCGCCCTCCGGGCGATACGAACGGTGCACCAGCGCTTCCACCAACAGCCGCGGGCGGCGGAAGGTGGTACCGAGCCGACGCTCGAGTTCTCGCCGCTGCTTAATGTCCAAGTGCTGTCGATGCATGAGTGGGCGTCGTCACTGCTCGTTGCGGAGATCCTGCTTGAGAATCTTGCCGGTCGCCGTCTTCGGCAACTGGTCGCGGAACTCGATCTTGCGCGGCACCTTGAACCGTGCCAAGCGCTCCCGGCAGAACGAGATGATCTCTCTTTCGGTCGCGCTCTTGCCCTCCGCCAACGCGATGAAAGCCACCGGCACCTCGCCGCGCAATTCGTCGACCATGCCCACGACGGCCGCTTCGGCCACCGCCGGGTGCTGGTACAACACCTCCTCGACCTCGCGCGGATAGACGTTCATGCCGCTGCAGATGAGCATGTCCTTCTTGCGGTCCACGATGTAGATATAGCCGTCCTCGTCAATACGTCCCATGTCGCCGGTGTGCATCCAGCCGCCGCGCAGCGCCTCCTGCGTCGCCTCGCGCTGGTTGTGGTACCCCAGCATCACGCTCGGCGCCTTGACCACGATCTCGCCGATCTCGCCGGTGCGCACCTCGCGGTCGTGCTCGTCGAAGATCTTCACCTGGATGCCCGGCAAGGGCAGGCCGACGCTGCCGATCTTGTGCGGCCCCTCGAGCGGGTTGACCGAAACGACAGGCGAGCACTCCGTGGGGCCGTCACCTTCGAGGATGGGCACCCCGAACTCCGCCTTGAATCCCTGGAATACCTTCGCCGGCAGCGGCGCGCCGCCCGAAACACAGTACTTCAGCGTGGTTATCGGCGGGCGCTGCTCCCGGGGCACCTGGAGCATTACTGCAAACATGCTCGGCACCCCGCAGAAGAGCGTCACCTCGTGCTCGTGAATCGCTTGCAGCACGTTCGCAGGGATGAACCGCTCGAGGATCGCGACCGAGGCGCCGATGGTCACCGGGAACACCATCAGCACCAACTCAGCGAAACTGTGGAACATCGGCAAGACGCACAAGGCGACGTCGTCCCGGTCGAGGGGTATCGCCCGATGGCAGGCCTCGGCGTCCCAGATGATGTTGCGGTGGGTGAGCATGGCGCCTTTGGGGTGCCCGGTCGTCCCGGAGGTGTACAGGAACACGGCCACGTCGCGGGTCATGCCCCGCTCCTTGAAGTCGAGGGCCGACTCGTCGGCGCGCGCCAGGGCATCGGCCCCCTGCTGCATGAGATCGTCCCAGCGCAGGAAGGAGCTTGGCGCGTCCTCCGCGGGGATGACGATGCCGTGCTGCAAGTCCGGCAGCCGCTGCCAGATCTGGTGCAGCGCCGGCTCGTAGGCGGCATGAGCGACAATCGCCTTCGCCCCGGCGTCGGAGAGGATGTAGTGCGCCTCCTCCGGCGTGAACGTCGTGTTGATGGGGACGCTGATCGCACCGAGCTTGGCGTTGCCGTAGTAGGCGGTGACGAACTCGGGGCCGTTGAGCGCCCAAATCGCCACGCGATCGCCCTTGCGGATGCCGATGTCGTACATGGCGCGTGCGTAGCGGTCGGTGAGGTCGGCGAACTCCCCGTAGGTCGTACGTTTGCCGCGGAAGATCAAGCAGGCGCGATGGCGGAACCTGCGCGCGCTCTCGTCAAGCATCTTGCCCAGCGTCATGATGGCACCTCCGTTTTGTCGTCGCCTGGCGCTTGCGGCTTGCGCGGCACCAGGCGCAGATCCAGTTCGGCAAGCTGTTCCGCATCAACATCGGTCGGCGCGCGGGTCAAGGGATCGGTGCCGGCGGCGGTCTTCGGGAAGGCGATTACCTCGCGTATGCTCTCCTCGCCCACCGCGAGCGCCACCAAGCGGTCGAAGCCGAAGGCGATGCCTCCGTGGGGCGGCGCGCCGTACTCGAACGCCTCGAGCAGGAAGCCGAACCGCCGCTGCGCCTCCTCCAGCGGCATGTTGATCAACCGCAGCACCTGCTCCTGGAGATCGCGCCGGTGAATTCGGATGCTCCCGCTCGCGATCTCGTTGCCGTCGAGCACCAGATCGTACAGCCGTCCCCGAACGGCGAGCGGCTCGCTGTCAAGCAGCGCGAGATCCTCCTCCTTCGGGCTGGAGAAGGGATGGTGCATGGCTTGCACCGCCCCGTCCTCCCCACGCTCGAACAGCGGGAAGTCGGTGACCCACAGGAGCTTGAGGTCGCCCGCCTTGGCGAGCCCCAACTCCCCGGCCAACTGCTGTCGCAAGGAACCCAGGATGGAGCACGCGCGGTCACGCTCGTCCGCGGCGATGAGGATGAGGTCGCCCGCTGCGGCGCCGGCGGCGGCAGTCACCGCGCGCTGCTCATCCTCGGAGAGATGTTTCGCCACCGGCGAGCGCAGCCCGTCTTGTTCGACGACCATCCACACCAGGCCTCGCGCTCCGAGCTTGGTCGCGGCGTCCACCAGGGCGTCGAGCCGGGCGCGAGAGAACTCGCCACAGCCCGGCGCAGCCAGCGCCGTGATGATACTCCCCTGCTCGAGCGCCTGGCGGAAGACACGGAACTGCGTCTCGCGGAAGCACTCCGAGATGTCCTTCAACTCCATGCCGTACCGCAGGTCGGGCTTATCGGTGCCGAAGCGATCCATCGCCTCGCGGTAGGTGAGTCTGGGAAATGGCGGGGTGACCTGGACGCCGGCGGCGGCGAGGGCCGCCTGGGTGATGCCCTCGCTGACGGCGATGACGGCCTCCTCGTCGGCGAACGACATTTCGAGGTCAATCTGCGTGAACTCGGGCTGGCGGTCGGCGCGCAGATCCTCGTCGCGCAGGCAGCGCGCGATCTGGTAGTAGCGCTCCATGCCGCTGGCCATGAGCAGTTGCTTGAGAAGCTGCGGCGACTGCGGCAGGGCGTAGAACTTGCCGGGCTGGAGGCGGCACGGCACCAGGAAGTCGCGCGCGCCTTCGGGGGTGCTGCGGATGAGCAGCGGGGTTTCGATCTCCCAGAATCCCTGAGCGTTGAGGTACCCACGCACCGCCTGCGCCATCTCGTGGCGCACGCGCAGGTTGCGCTGCATGCGGCCCGTGCGCAGGTCGAGATGCCGATAGCGCAGGCGCACCATCTCATCCACCGGCTTGTCGTCGGCGATCTCGAAGGGCGGCGTGCGCGACGCATTGAGGATCTCGAGTTCCTGTGCCCGCACCTCGACCTGGCCGGTCGGCATGTCGGGGTTCTCGGTGCCTTCCGGACGCCGCGTCACCTCGCCGGCGACGGCGAGGACGTATTCCGAGCGCACGCGCTGCGCAGCCTCGTGCGCTTTGGGCGCCTGTGCCGGGTCAAAGACGACCTGTACGACGCCGGATCGGTCGCGCAGGTCAATGAAGATCAGCCCGCCGTGGTCGCGCGTCGTCTGCGCCCATCCGGCGAGGCGCACGTGGTCGCCGACGTGCTCCGCACGCAGCTCGCCGCTGTGGTGAGTCCGCGTCATTTGCACACCTTGCCGCCGAGCGCACCCGGCAGATCGCTCAGCGCCACTTGGGTCTGCTCGCCCGTCGCCATGTCGCGTACGGTGGCCGCGCCTGACCTGAGTTCGTCTTCACCCAGTATCACCACGCGCGACGCGCCGACGCGGTTCGCCTCCTTCATCTGGGCCTTGAGGCTGCGCGCGCTGTAGTCCATGTCCGCGGCGATGCCCGCGGACCGCAGTCCCCGCAGCGCCCGCAGCGCCGCCTTGCGTGCGGCGTCGTCGGCCGCCGCCACGTACACCATGCCGTCGGCGCGCGGAGGCGCCGCACCTTGCGCCTCCATGATGAGGAGCATGCGCTCGACGCCCGCGCCGAAGCCGACCCCGGGCGTCGGCGGCCCGCCCAACTCCTCGACCAGGCCGTCGTAGCGGCCGCCGCCGATAACGGTGTCCTTGGCCGCCAGCGCATCATGGATGATCTCGAACGCCGTGCGCGCGTAGTAGTCGAGGCCGCGCACGATGCGAGCGTTGACGTGATACTCCAGCCCGAGGTCCGCGAGGCACTGCTGCAAGCCCTCGAAGTGGCCGCGACACGCCGCGCACAGGTGATCCAGGATCCTCGGCGCGTCGGCAGTCAACTCGCGGCAGCGCTCGTTCTTGTCGTCGAGTATGCGCATCGGGTTGCGGTCGAAGCGACCTTGACACACCTCGCACAGCTCGGAGAGCACCGGGCGCAGTGCATCCTGAAGTGTCTGCCGGTATTGCGGGCGGCACTCCCGACACCCGACGCTGTTGATCTCGAGGCGGCCGCCGCTGACGCCGAGAGCGTCCAGCAAGTCGCGCCCGAGGGCGATGATCTCGGCGTCAATGTCCGGCCCCGGCGCACCGATGGCCTCCACGCCGACCTGGTGATGTTGGCGATAGCGCCCGGCTTGCGGACGCTCATAGCGGAATATCGGCGCGATGTAGTACAGCTTCTGCGCCCCGGGCAGCCCGTACAGCTTGTGCTGCACGTACGCGCGCACGACCGGCGCGGTGCCCTCGGGGCGCAGCGCCATCGCCCGGCCCCCGCGGTCCTCGAAGACGTACATCTCCTTGGCGACGATGTCGGTCTCCTCGCCCACCGCGCGGGCGAACAACGCCATGTCCTCGAACACCGGCGTGCGGATCTCGCGGTAGCCGTAGCGCGCGCAGAGGTCGCGAAAGCACGCCTCCAGTCGCTGCCAGCGGCACACGTCTTCCGGCAATATGTCCTGAGTCCCACGGGGAGCTGAGTAGCGCATGATAGCCTGCATTATTCATACCTGTCGCGGGTCGGCAGCATCGTCGTTGCGTGCGCCATAGTCGCTGCTCGCGGATAATTCATGACTCTTGTGCGCCGCAGGCGTAGCCCAGACGCGCAGTCTGCCTGAAGTCTGCGCTCGTCATGAGTAATCCGGGTGATAGGGGAAATCCCTCGACACGCAAGTCTTTCGTCGGGGTCGGCGGCTAATCCTTCCCGAACATGACGGGGGGGCGTTTCCATGGCGGTCCGGTCCCGCCTCAGCGCAAGATGCGATCATCAGACCGGGTTGCGCGTCACCGGCGGCTGAGGAGGCACGGCTTGACACCGCGAGGGAGCGGAAGACTCCATGCCGGATGCGGCACGGGCGCACCGGGACGTACGACGCCGCAGCGAGGTGTGCGCGAAAGAGCATCCGACGGGCCCTGGAAAGTTGGGACGGAGGCGTCCAATGGGTGCGCGCGACGGAGTCGTCACCTGGTGATGATGTTGGCGGTTTTGGTCTTGGCGTCCCAGTGGACGCGCATGCCGAGGGATTCCGCGACATAGCGCACGGGAAGCAGCAACCCGCCGCCCATCGATGGGATCGCCGGCAGGTGCTTGTCCTGCATCTCCTTCGGCCAGCGACCCACGGGAAGGGTCACGGATGCCTCGCCGCGGCTAAGGTTGACTTCCTGTTTCGCCTTGTCCTGCGTCGCCTTCACGCCGGC
>CP070648.1:2924585-2965587 GCA_020354555.1 Armatimonadota bacterium
CCCCAATACGCCGGCCACGACAGCGCGCCGCGGTAGTGTTTCCGGTAGAACCGCGCCAGCCCCTCCTGGCTCAACCGCAGCGCCGCGCGCCGCGCCTGCGCCGTGCTCGCGCCGACGTGATGGATCGCCTGCGCCTGCGGCACGAAGTATGTCCTCCACGCCGCCCGACGCAGCCGGTAGCATAGATCCACGTCATTGAAGAACAGCGGAAACTGCTCGTCGAACAGGCCGACTTGACGCAGCGCCTTGCGCCGTAGCATCAGCGCCGACGCCATCGGCTGGTCCACTTCCCGCACGGAATCGTAATCCCAGTGCGTCAGCCGATAGCGCCCGAGCGTTTCGCTCCGCGGAAACAGCTGCGCGAGCCCGAGCACATCAGCGAGCAGCGCTCCGGGCGTGGGGAAGCTGCGCACCGACCGCTGCACGCGCCCGTCGGGATGCACCAGCTTCGGCGCGCACGCCCCCGCCGCCGGGTTGGCGTCCATGAAATCGAGCAGCGCGTCTATCGCGCCCGCCAGCACCTGCACGTCGGGGTTGAGCAAAAGGAGCATGTCGCCCGCACTCGCGCGGATCGCCTGGTTGTTGGCTCGCGCGTACTGCTCGTTCCGCTCGTTGGCGATGAGCCGCACGTCAGGAAACTCGCGCGCGACCATATCCGCGCTGCCGTCCTCCGAGGCGTTGTCAACGACGATGATCTCGTGCCGGCGGCTCGGGGGATGATTGGCGAGGGAGGCAAGGCAGTCGCGCAGGTGTTCGCGCGTGTTCCAGTTGACGATGCAGATGGACAGGGCGAGCGACGCATCTGCGTTTTCAGCGGATTTGTGCACCTCTAGTCGCCTGCGACGCTGCTGCGCCCCCGGTCGTAGGGGCGCAGTATGTTTACCCGCCTCTGGCGGGCTGTGCCGTGCTTATTCCCCCTGTTCCGGCTCGAACACCTTCTCGCCGACGACCTCGAGTTCCCCGTCCTCGAGCTTGCGATAGAAGCACGACCGGAACCCCGTGTGGCACGCCGCGCCGCCGATCTGCTCGATTTTCATCAACACCGCGTCGAGGTCGCAGTCCAGGTACAATTCGAGCACCCGCTGCCGGTTGCCGGAGGTCTCGCCTTTGACCCACAGCTTCTGGCGCGACCGGCTGAAGTACGTCGCGTAACCGGTCTCCACCGTTTGGCGAAACGCCTCGGCGTTCATGTATGCCACCATCAACACCTCGCCGGTTCCCGCATCCTGTGCAATCGCCGGCACCAGGCCATCCGCGCCGTATTTCAGTTCAGGCAGTTCCATCTCTCTCCTCTGTCACTCCACCCGCGCCGCCCGCGAGAACCGTACAGCCGGCCCTTACCCCGGCTTCAGCTCCGGCATATCCGGCTCGAAACGCACCGGAATCTGCCGCTCCGCGAGGTGCTGCTTGATCTCGTTGACCGACAGCTCGCGGAAGTGGGTGATGCTGGCGATCAGCGCGGCGTCCGCATGCCCCTCGGTGAACGCCTGAGCGATGTGCTCGGGCGTCCCCGCGCCGCCGGAGGCGATCACCGGAATCGGCACCGCATCCGCCACCGCGCGCGTCAGCTCGAGGTCATAGCCCTGCTTCGTGCCGTCCGCATCCATGCTCGTGAGCAGGATCTCGCCCGCCCCGAGTTCCGCCGCGCGGCCCGCCCATTCCACGGCGTCGAGTCCCGTCGGCTTGCGTCCCCCGTGCGTGTACACCTCCCACGACGGCGACTTCGACTTGACGTCCCAGGGATTGTCGGACACCTTGCGCTTGGCGTCAATCGCCACGACGATGCACTGCGAGCCGAATCGCTGCGCCGCCTCCGAAACGACGTTCGGCACCTCCACGGCTCGCGTATTGATCGAGACTTTGTCCGCCCCCGCCTTGAGGATCTCGCGAATGTCATCCAGCGAGCGCAGCCCGCCGCCCACGGTGTACGGGATGAATACCTGCTCGGCGGCGCGCGCCGCGATGTCCGCCATGATGTCGCGCTGCTGGTGGGAGGCCGTGATGTCCAGGAAGACCAGCTCGTCCGCGCCCTCGTCCGAGTACCGCGCCGCAAGCTCGACCGGATCGCCCGCGTCGCGCAGGTTGACGAACCGCGTGCCTTTGACCACTCGCCCCGCCGTCACGTCGAGACACGGTATGAGTCGCTTGGCGAGCATTGCTCCTATTGCCCTCCGTAGCCGGGGGCGTCTGCCTGCGCCGCGAAGACCTCCGCCGCAATCTCCGGCGGCAGGTCGCCGGTGTACAGTGCGCGGCCGACGACCGCCGCTTCGGCCCCCGCGCCGGCGATGGCCTTGATGTGCTCGCGCGTGCCGATGCCACCAGCCGCAACGACCGGAATCGCTAGCGCCTGCACGAGTTCGGTCAGCGCCGCGACGTTGTGCCCCTCCAGCGTGCCGTCATGCAGGATGTCGGTGTAGATGATTCGCCGCGCGCCCAGGGCTTCGAGTCGCCCCGCGAAATCCACCGCCTTGATCTCGGTCACTTCTTCCCAACCCTGCGTCGCCACCATGCCGTCGCGCGCGTCAACCCCTGCGACAACCGCGTCCCCGAAGCGCGAGAAGAACTCGCCCGCGGCCTCCTCGCTCTCCGTCAGCGCGGTGCCGACGATGGCTCGATCCGCGCCAGCGCCCAGAACCTGCTCCACGGCCTCCGGCGTCCGCATGCCTCCCCCGACCTGCACCGGGCACGCCACCGCGCCGCACATCGCCGCGATGGCCTCGAGGTGCATCGGCTTGCCCTCGCGCGCGCCGTCCAGATCCACGACGTGCAGCCGCCGCGCCCCCGCCTGCTCCCAGCGCTTCGCAACCTCTACGGGGTTATTCGCGTACACCGTCTCCAGGCTGAATCGCCCCTGGAACAGCCGCACGCAGCGCCCGCCGCGCAGGTCTATCGCAGGTATCACATACAACTGCAGGCCTTTCCGGCTTCCCCCGGGTGGGGCTACCATCCTCGCGTGCTTCTGTGGTGGCGCAACCGTCTCGGTTGCGGACCCGGTGGGGCGACCGTCCCCGGTTGCCAACCTGCGGGCATCCTCTCCGCGTTTTGTCCGCTCTGGCCGCATCTGCGGCTCAGGACCTCTGCGGTCGCTCCTGCCACTCGAATCCCGGCGGCTCTGTCGGCCCTTTCGGGTATGCCTGCCGCGCGAAGTTCTCCAGCATCCGCAAGCCCACGCGCCCGCTCTTCTCGGGATGGAACTGGCACGCGAACACGTTCCGCCGCCCGACTGCCGACACAAACTCGATCCCATACGTCGTCGTCGCGCGCACAACGTCGGGTTCCTCCGGCACGGGCGCATAGGAATGCACGAAGTAGAACATCGAGCCCTCAGGTATGCCCGCCAGCACCGGGTGCAGGTTCTCGATGCGAATCGAATTCCACCCCACGTGCGGCACCTTGAGCCCCGGCCCAGGCGCCTCCAACGACGGATCGGGCTTGGGTTTCCCGAAGTCCTCGGGGATGGGGTCCCACGCCGGCGCCGGCCCTGATCGCTTCACCTTGCGTGCCACAGGCCGCTCCGTCGGGCCCAGCACCGGCTTGGCGAACGCCGGCCCGGACAGGCGCCTGACCCGCCCACGCAGGATGCCCAGACCCGGCACCTCTCCGAACTCTTCGCTCACCTCAAACAGAAGCTGCAGGCCCAGGCATATCCCCATGAACGGCTTGCCGTCCTCGATAGTCTTCCTGATGACGGCCTCCAGTCCAGTACGGTCGAGCGCGGCGATCGCTCTCGCGAACGCGCCCACCCCAGGCAGAATCACCGCCGGGGCCTTGAGCACCAGCGGCGCATGGGACGTGACCTGCGCCGGATAGCCCAGCCTGTGCAGCGCCTTCTCCACGCTGCGCAAGTTGCCCATCCCAAGGTCAATAATGGCAATCACGAGGGTCCGCTCCGTCACTACCAGTATATTGGCTGCGCCGGAACCCCGTCAAGCGAACAGGACAATGCAGCGGACCGCCAGTATCCTGCCTCTAGCCCGTCGAGAACGGCTCAGCATGACGGTGGCAGACAATAAGACCTGGGATTTCGACGACGTCGCCGACGAGTACGACTCGTGGGTCCACGGCGATTGTCCGGTTTACGCTCGGTATGATGAGGTGCTTGACGCGGTTGTCGCCGCGGCAAGGGTCTCAGCGGGAAGCCGGGTGCTCGACCTCGGAACCGGCACCGGCAACCTCGCACTGCGCTGCCTCGCGCGCGGCGCCGCGGTCATCGGCCTCGACCCGTCGGAGCGCATGCTGGCAAACGCGCGCGCCAAGACCCGCGGCAATCCGAACGTCGGGTTCCGCCAGGTGGATAATCCCTTCCTCAGCATCCCGTATCCCGATGCGTCGTTCGACGCCGTGGTCAGCACCTACGCCTTTCACCACGTCTCGCATCGCGTGAAGCCGGATGCCGTGCGCGAGATGCTCCGCGTGCTGAGGCCGGGCGGGATGTGGGCCATGGGCGACCTGGCTTTCGCAAACGCCTGGGAGGAGCAGAATGCGTTGCGGCAACACGACTGGCTTGAGGATGAATACTTCATCCGCATAGACGAAATGCGCGGCCTACTCGTCGAGTTAGGCGGGGAACTCCGCGCGCAGCAGTTCACCGGCGTCACCTGGCTGCTGTGGGCCGAGAACGCCGGGCGTCATTCCAGCGGCGCAGGCTCTTGCTCGACCGGGGCTTCCTCTTCCGGCTGCGCTTATTCGATGGGCTGAGGCGCTTCCTCCGGCGTCTGCAGCACAGTAGGGCGTTCTGCCGCGGGCTGCGGCCCTTCCAGCCGCCACACATACCCGCGGATGCTGAAGGCCAAGCTCTCCGGCGGCTCCGACGGAGAGCCCTCCAACGCCCGCGCGCCCGGAAGCCACCCGCCCCGAACGGCGCTAATCAGCCGGCCGAAGATGCCTCCCAGAAGCTCCTGCTGGGGCTGCGACAGATCGCCGTACGCCAGCGCATCCCCCTGCGACGCGCGGGCGATCTGGCTTTGCGTCAGTGTCAGCATCAGCCGCGCCGCATCGAGCCGCTGACGCTCGGAGTACAGGACTCTGTTGGCGAGATCTTCCGGAGCCGGCAGCAGGGGCGCTCGCTGCGCCGGCCGCAGTACGTACACCTGTCCCACCTTGCGCCACTCGTAGCTCATCTGCCGGCATAACGCGTCGAGCGCCTGTTCCAGCGGAACCTCCTGCATCACCAGGTTGATGCGGACATCATTCGCAGGCGGCTGAAAGACGATCGGCACCTCGGCGAGCCAGCGGAATTGAATGACTGCGTCCGCCGCCGCCACATCCTCGAAGGACAGAGTGATCCGCCGCTCCTGTGCCCAGGCCGGCGGCACGAGCAGAAGATGCGCCACGGCCACCGCGACGATGAGCAACCCCAGCGCGCGCACCGTTGCCAACCTACCCCCTACGATACTGCCGCACCCCTGCCTCATAAACGTCGCCTCCGTGGCAATCGTTTGCCACGATCACGGGAAAGTCCTGTATCTCCAGCCGATGAATCGCCTCCGTGCCGAGGTCGGGGTATGCGACCACCTCCGCCGCAACGATATGCCTGGAGAGAAGCGCCCCCGCGCCCGGCGTCGCCGTCAGATACACCGCGCGGTACTCGCGCAGGGCCTCGCGCACCTCCGCCCCCCGCGCGCCTTTGCCGATCATCGCCTTGAGCCCCTGCGCCATCAGCCTCGGCGCGTAGGGATCCATCCGGCTCGCGGTGGTCGGCCCGGCGGAACCGATCGGCCGCCCCGGCGGCGCGGGTGTCGGCCCGGTGTAATAGATGATCTGACCCTCAAGCCCGACCGGCAGCGGCTGTCCGTTATCCAGCGCCTCCACCATCCGCCGATGCGCCGCGTCCCGCGCCGTGTAAATCACGCCGGTTATCGTCGAGCGATCGCCCGCGCGCAGCGCTTCCACTACCTTATCCGCCAGCGGCGGCGTGAGCTTGTGAATCTGCGACATTGCCCCGCTCTTCCCACGGCGCCCGCGCGCCCTGTCCGCTATATCACCGCCTCGGCATGCCGATGCGCGTGGCAGTTCAGGTTGACCGCGACCGGCAGGCTCGCGATGTGGCACGGGAACGTCTCAACGTGAACCGCCAGTGCGGTCATACGGCCCCCCAGGCCGCCCGGCCCGATACCGGTGTCATTGACTGCACCGAGCAGGCGCTGCTCCAGAGCGGCCGCGTCGGCGTCAGGGCTCGGCTCGCCAAGCGGCCGCAGGAGCGCCTCTTTCGCCAGCATGGCGCACCGCTCGAAGTTGCCGCCGATACCAACTCCGATCACCAGCGGTGGGCATGCACTGGCGCCCGCGCGCTCGACGGTCGTCACGACGAACCGCACTATGCCCTCGACTCCATCTGCGGGCCGCAGCATCGCCAGCGCGCTCATGTTCTCCGACCCCGCGCCCTTGGGCGCTACGATGACGCGCATGCGGTCCCCGGGAACGTGCTTGAGATGGATGATCGCAGGCGTGTTGTCGCCGGTGTTTTCGCGCCGCAGGGGACTTGCGACCACCGACTTGCGCAACAGTCCCTCGGTGTAGCCCTGGCGCACCCCGGCGTTGACGGCATCGGCGAGCAGCCCGCCGGTGACGCAGACCTCCGCGCCCGCCTCGACAAACACCACCGCCACCCCGCAGTCCTGACACGCCGGGAGGCTCTCGCGCTCTGCGAGGCGGGCGTTGTCCAGCAGTTGCGCGAGGATCTCCTTGCCGAGCGGGGACTCCTCCTGCTTCGCGGCGCGCTCGAATGCCTCAATCAGGTCGGGCGGCAGCCGGCGGTTCGCCTCGACGCACAATCCTGCAACCACCCCAATGATCTCGGCCGCAGCTACTTCGCGCACGTGCATCCTCCGCGCGCGATTATACCAACATCAACCGGTCAGTGAAAGACCTCCGGGGGGCGCCGTCAGTTGCGGGAGTTTGACTTCCGCGCGGTACCTGCCATATAATCCCCTATCATCGCCGACGTCGGCCGCGAGGCGTTCATGCGCAGTCCCAGCACCGGTTCCCGCACGTTCTCGATGGGCGAGTATCTGCTCGCCCGCTATCGCCGCTTGCGCCCCAAGCTCGCCTTCCGCGCGCGAAACGAACAGGAATGGCGCGAGTGGCGCGCCGAGTTCTCGCACGTCCTCGCCGACCTCATGGGCGAATGGCCGCGCCGCTGCCCGCTCGACGCGCATGTCGTCGAGCGCGTCCAGGAAGACGGCTATGCTCGCGAGAAGGTCATCTTCAACGCCGAGCGCGACATGGCCGTCGTCGCCTACGTGCTAGTCCCCGACGGCATCAAGCGCGGCGACAAGCTCCCCGGCCTGCTCTGCGCGCACGGACACGGCAACGGCAAGGACGACGTCTGCGGCATCCATCACGGCGAGCATTCGCGGATCATCAATATCCAGAGCCACAACTACGATTACGCGCGCCAGTTCGTCCGCCGCGGATATGTCGTCATCGCCCCGGATTGGCGCGGCTTCGGCGAGCGGCGGCTGGGCTATGACTTCCCCGGCCGCGACGGCTGCAACGTCGCCTTCATCAAGGCCCTCAAAATGGGCCTCAATCCTTTGACCCTCAACGTGTGGGACGCCAAGCGCTGTCTCGATTACCTCCAGCAGCGCCCCGAGGTGGATCACTCGCGGCTGGGCTGCCTCGGGCTCTCCTACGGCGGCACGATGACGCTCTTCACCGCCGCGCTGGACGAGCGCGTCAAGGCGGCGATCATCAGCTGTTATCTCAACGAATACGGCAGCTACGCGATCACCCTCGGCAACTTCTGCGGCTCGCAAACCGTGCCGGGGCTTCTGCAATACGGCGAAATGGCCGATGTCGCCGCGCTCATCGCCCCGCGCCCGCTGCTGGTGGAGATGGGCAAGCTCGACGACGGTTTCCCGATCGAGCATTCCCGCCGCGCCTATCGGCACGTGGCGAAGGCCTATCGCGTACTCCATGCGCCGGACCGGCTGGCATGCGATGAGTTCGACGGCGGCCACAGGTTCAGCGGCCGCCTCGCATTTGATTGGATGGACACATGGCTGAAGGACATCTCGTAACCTGGCGCACACCCTGGGCGCTGCCCGGCCAGTGGTTCCGTGGCGTGCTGCACGTGCACACCACGGAGTCCGACGGCGCGCTCGATCCGGCGGCGGCCCTTGCGTGGTACCGCGAGCACGGCTATCACTTCGCGGCCATTACCGACCACCGCAAGCTCACCGATACCTCGGATCTCGGCGGCGATTCATTCCTCGCGCTGCCGGGCATCGAGTTGAACGCGGGCGAAACCGAGATCGGCGGTGACTATCACGTCGTCGGCCTCGGCGTGACACGGGAGCCGGCGCTGGAGCCGGACGCGGGCGCGCAGGCCGCGATTGACGCCGTCCGCGACGCGGGGGGGGAGGCGATACTCGCGCATCCCTACTGGTCGGGCGCGCACCTCGGCGACCTGCTGCCTTTGGAAGGACACCTCGGCATCGAAGTCTTCAACACGACATGCGAGGAGAGCATCGCCAAGGGCCTGTCGGCCGTGCACTGGGATGGGCTCCTGGCTCGCGGGCGCCGTCTGTGGGGCGTGGCCGTGGATGACGCTCACTGGCGCAGGCCGGATCATGGCGAGGGATGGATCGTCTTGAAGGCGCGCCGCCTTGACCGCGACGCGGTGCTGCAAGCCCTGCGCGACGGGCACTTCTACGCCACCCGCGGCCCGCGCATCACCGGCATCGAGATCCGCGACGACGCGGTGCATGTCACCTGCTCCTCGGTGGCGGCAATTACATTTGTGTGCGATAATTGGCGGGGCAGGCGGTTCCGCGCCGACGGCGGGGGCGGCATCAGCCGGGCGGAGTTCGCGCCGCCCGCGGGCGTCCGCTACGTGCGCGTCGAGTGCGCGGATCAGCACGGGCGCGTCGCCTGGAGCAACCCGATATACTGGCCGCCGTGGATTCAAGCCCCCGGCGCCGAAGCTCACCATCAACCGAGCGAGACCGACCGATGAAGTTCGCGATCTGCAACGAGATGTTCGAGGAATGGCCGTGGGAGCGCGTGTGCGAGGTCGCCGCGCAGGTCGGCTACGACGGCATCGAGGTCGCACCGTTCACACTTGCGGAATCCGTGAACGATCTCTTGCCCGACTGGCGGGCACGGCTGCGCCAGCAAGCCGAGGACGCCGGTCTCGAAGTCGTCGGCCTGCACTGGCTCCTGGTATCGCCCAAAGGGCTTTACATCAATCATCCCGATGCCGACGTCCGCGCGCGCACCGCGCAGTATCTGGCGGACCTCGCTGATTTCTGCGCCGACCTCGGCGGCCGGATCATGGTCCTCGGCTCGCCCAAGCAGCGCAACGTCGCCGAGGGGCTGACCTTCGAGCAGGCGTGGGACCTCATCAAGGACACCCTGGGGGCGGCGCTGGAGCGGGCCGCGGCGCGCGGCGTCACCATCTGCCCCGAGGCATTGTCGCCCCAGGAGACGAACTTCATCAACACGGCGGCGGAGGCGCGCCGGTTCGTCGAGGATGTTGCCCACCCGAACCTGAGAATGATGCTTGACGTCAAGGCGATGTCCTCCGAGGGACGGCCGATCCCGGACATCATCCGCGACCACGGCGACCTCCTCGCGCACGTCCACGCCAATGATGCGAACATGCGCGGCCCGGGATTCGGCGACACCGATTTCCGGCCCATCGCGGAAGCGCTGCGCGATGTCGGCTACGACGGATTCATCTCGGTCGAGGTCTTCGACTTTAAGCCCGACCCGGAGACCATCGCCTCGCGCAGCCTGGCGTACTTGAAGGAGGCATTCGCAGCATAGGGCACGTGTTGCCCCCGATGCCGCAGCCACTCCAGGGCGCGCCGCGTGTCAACACGATAGCGAAGGAGCGCAGCAATGAAGGAAACCAAACTCAGGGCCAGCGCGGGACCGCATCATCGCCACCAGTGCCCGCTGGTCACCCGCATCCCGTGGTCGGGCGATCCACCGCCCGCGGCGTTCGGCATCACCGACCTCACCGCGAACCATACCGCGCCCGCGCAGCTCTTGCCCGGCCTCGCCGGCGCAGGAGAGATCTGCTTCGCCTGGGTCGTCGAGGACTTGGCGCCAGATCACGCGCGCGAGTTCTTGCTCACGCCCGAGGCGCCGGAAGCTCGGCCCGGCGTCGAGTTGGTCGAGGCCGGCGCGGGGCGCCTCGAGGTCAACATTGATGGTGGGCTTTTCACCGCGTACAACTTCCACAGCGACCTCGCCCGCCCCAACCTCCATCCCTTGTGCGGGCCGGGCGGCCGACACATGACGCGCGACTACCCCATGGCCGACGGGCCGGCCGGCGAAACGCGCGACCACGTCCACCACCGCTCGGTATGGATCGCCCACGGCGAGGTCAACCACGCCGACAACTGGAGCGAAGGCGAGGGGCACGCATGCACCGTCCACCGCGAATTCGCGCGCACGGAGGCGGGGCCGGTGATGGGGGCGATTGAAGCGCTCTCCGACTGGGTCACCGCCGACGGCAAGCGGTTGCTCAACGAGCGTGCCGAGTTCGCATTCTACAATCTCCCCGCCGAGTGGCGTTGCTTCGACCTCTCGGTGGATCTCACGCCGGCGGAGGGGGAGGTGCTGTTCGGCGATACCAAGGAGGGCGGCATCTGCGCCGTGCGCGTCGCCAGCTCCATGGATGCTTCGGGAGAAGGGCGCATCGAGAACTCCTACGGCGGCACCGACGAGGACGAAACCTGGGGTAAGCGCGCCCACTGGTGCGATTATTCCGGCCCCGTCCGCGGCGAGATCGTCGGCATCGCGGTGTTCGACCATCCCGACTCATTCCGCCATCCCACCTACTGGCACGTGCGCAACTACGGGCTGATGACGGCCAATCCCTTTGGGCTGTCGCACTTCTATGACGACCCCGCGCGCGACGGCAGCCATGTGCTCAAGCCGGGCGAAACCATGTCGTTCCGCTATCGCATCTACCTCCACCTCGGTGACGCGGCGGCGGGCGCGGTGGCGGAGAAGTATCACGATTTCATCAACCCGCCGCACGTGGAGGTCGTATAGTCGCGCACGTCGAACCGTGCGCGGACGAAGCCGCTGGCGGTCGTCACTCGCGGCGACGGTCGGCGGCCGGCTCGGGCGCGCCGTCGGCGTTGCCCGGCGCTGTTGTGCCTCGTGCGCCGGGTCGCCGCGGCACCTCGCCTGGGCCATTGAGCCGAACATCGCCGAATCTTGACTGAGGCAACCGGGAGGAACCCATGAATCTCAAGCGCTTGACGCAGATCTGCGATAAGATTCGCAGCGATTTCGATGCCAAGGACGCGGCCCGCGAGAAGGCCCTCGCACTGTCTCGCGAGGTCATCCGCAACAGCGCCAATGCCATCCGTGGCGTTCACCGCGGCGAACTCGGCGAGGCGCGCAAGCTCATCGCCGCCAGTTCCCGCATGCTGGCTCAGGTCAACAAGGCGCTCAAGGGCCACCCCGACATCCACTACGCCGGCTTCGCCCAGGACGCCCAGAAAGAACACGCCGAGGCCTGCATCACCCTCGCCCTCGTGCACCGCGAGCAGATCCCCGACCCCGACGAGTTGAAGGTCGACTACCCCGCTTACCTGCTCGGCCTGTCCGAGGCGGTAGGCGAACTCCGTCGCCACGTCCTCGACGAGATGCGCGGCGCCGAGCCGAGTTGGGGCGAGGAATTGCTCACCGCGATGGACGACATCTACTACCTCCTGGTCTCGTTCGACTACCCCAGCGCCGTTTCCGGCAACCTCAAGCGCGCCACCGATGTCACCCGCTCGATCATCGAAAAGACCAGGGGGGACGTCACCAACGCCCTGCGCCAGGAGCGCCTCGAACGCGCTATGCGCCGCCTGGAGAAAGACATCGGCGCCGGTGACCAGTGAGGAGTAACCACCACCCGCGCGCGCGATGACGACGGGCGGTTCGCACCGTCGCCTGCCCCTGACTCGCGCGGACGGACACCCGAGCGCGAAGGCAGACGTGGCGACCGCGCCGGCCCCTGCACGAGCAGCAACAACGCATGACACCCGCTTACGCGCTGTCTCTGGGGGCGTCCCGCCGCCGCAACGCCAGATACCGCTGCTGGCGCACGGCGTCAGTCCGTGCCTGAGCAGCCCTCGGGTCCCGGCCCAGGCGCAGCAACGTGTGGCGCAGCATCTCCAGGCTTGCCTCGAACTCCGCCTGGACGACCTCCTCCGCCCCTTCTCGGTACATGGCGTCAATCTCCTCTGTCGGGTGCACGCGGGCGAGGATCGGCAATCCGGGGCTGATGCGCTTGAGGCTGCGAATGGCCAGCCGCGTCGTCATCGCGTCGGGCAGCGCCAGCACTGCGAGGCAGCTCTCCTTGGCGCCAGCCGCCTCCAGTACGCGCGCGCTTGCGGCGTCGCCGTACAGCGCCGAAATGCCGCGTTGCCGCAGCTCCGCTACGATCACCTGGTCGAAGTCCACTACCGCGAACGGTGCGCCGTCCTGCAGCAGCATCTCCCCGACGTGTCGGCCGACGCGGCCGTAACCGCAGATAAGCACCGGCCGCTCGCCGCCGCAGGCGTAAGCCGCGTCGTCCTGCGCCGCTTCGAGCGGCACGTGCTCCACCGCCCGCCGCGAGCGCAGACGTTGGTACAGCGCGTCACCGGCGGCGAGTAGCGCCGGGCTCGCCAGCAGCGTGATCAGCGCGACGGCCTCGACCAGGGACAACTGCTCTCGCGTCAGCAGGCCGCTGCGGTAGGCCAGCGTCGCCACGACGAATGAGAATTCGCCGATCTGGGATAGGCCCAGGCCCGCAGCTGAAGCGGAGCGCATGTGGAAGCCAGCGGCCAGGGCGGCAACAAACACGATCAGCGCCTTGCCGACAACGACAGCGGCAAGGACGCTTATAGCCCAGCCCGGATGCCGCAGCACCGCGCCCGGCTCGAACAGCAGACCGAGCGATACGAAGAAAATTATGGCAAAAAGGTCGCGCAGTGGCGTCACGTCCGCCAGCACCTCATGGCTGTAGTCCGATTCACTGATCATGAGGCCCGCGATAAACGCCCCCAGCGCCAGCGAGAAACCTAGCAGTTGACTCCCCCACGCCCCCCCGAAGCACAGCGCGGCGGCGGTCACCACGAAGACCTCCTTCGTATAGCCACGCGCCACCACGCTGAACAGGCGCGGTATCACCAAACGGGCGAGCACATACACCGCAATCAGAAACGCCAATCCTTTCCCCAGCAACACCGCCATCGCGTCTGCCCCGAATGCGCGTGTCCCCGTCAGAACCGGTAGCGCTCCCACCATCAGCACCGCAGCCAAGTCCTGCACCAACAGGACCGCAATCATCAGCCGCCCCTGATTCGTATGCAACTCGCCGCGCTCCCCGAGTAGCTTGACCACGACCATAGTACTGCTCAGGGCTAGAGCGAACCCAAGTATCAGCGACGAATCGGTATCCCACCCCCACGCTCGCCCCAGAGCGTACCCGAGCCCAACGCTAAGCGCTAGTTGCAGCGGCCCCGCCACCAGGCTCGCAGACTTCAGTCGAGTCAGAGAGCGCACGGACAAATCCACGCCCAGCGTGAACAGCAGCAACGCGACCCCCAGCTCCGCCATGCCCATAACCGCATCCAGGTCCCTGACCAGATTCAGCCCGCCCGGCCCCGCGACGACCCCTGCGACGAGATACCCGGCGACCACGGGCAGCCCTAGCCGCCGCGAGATAAGAGCGCTCGCCAGACCCACACACAACACCACTGTTAGGTCGCGTACTGCCTCAACGCCCGTCATCGTCGCACACCCCCACGGCAAGATAGACCAAGCTCGTCGCCTGTGCCGATTGAAACGCCTCCTTACTATTCCCGCTCGACTGTATGCGCCCTGTCGCTCACGAGCCAACCTTCATCGCTACGTTAGCCCGCGTTGCCTGCAGCACTGACCCCGCCGGGGCAGGCGGCGCCTCGATGCTTCTTTTTCTTCCGCCGCGCACCGAACGGCGCCACGCCGACCACGACTGCAGCGCGCTGCGCTCCGGCAGTTCCCGACAGCGACGCCGCCGCTTGCTGCCGTGGGCGCCACACGCGCCTCCGCAACGAGCATGTCACTTCCGACAGGAGTGCAGCCGGCGAGGGCGAAAGTAATCACGGCCAGTTGCAGGGCCGCGCCCAACGGAGCATCCACTCGGCCCTGGCATTCGATGCAGTCCGCCAAGATGCGCAGCGCATTCCGACGCTGCGCGCGACGACTCTGTTGGCCGGGAGGGACTATCATCGGCGAGCAGACTTACCGTGAACTCTCAGCTCTGGGGGGCCGCTCCTTCGGCACCCTGCGGGATCGCCAGCGCGTCAGCCTGCATGCACTCAAGGCGGCGGCCGTGGCGCTGCTCCTCCTGCTCATCGCCGCCGTGCTCTACTACAAGTTCGCGGAGCATTACGAACTCGTTGACGCCGTCTTCATGACCATTATCACCATCTCGACCGTTGGCTATCGTGAAGTGCGGATGCTCAGCCCGGCCGGGAAGATGTTCACCGTGTTGTTCATCCTCGGGGGCTTGGCCACGGCCACCTTGGCGCTGCGCTATGGTGCGGAACTCGTCGTCGGCGGACAGCTCCTCGACTTCTGGGGCAGGCGGAGAAGAATGAGAGCCATCGAAAAGCTGGAGAATCATCACATCGTCTGCGGCTACGGGCGCATGGGCCAGGAGATTATCCGGCAGCTCATACGCCACGGCGCCCAACTCGTCGTCATCGAGCGCGACCCCGACCAACTCGCCGAACTCAGCGATGCGGGAGTTCCGTTCGTTGCCGGCAATGCCACCGACGACGAGATGCTCATGCGCGCCGGCATCAAGCGCGCCAAGAGCCTGGTCGCGGTGTGCTCGAGCGACGAGGACAACTTGTTCCTTACGCTCAGCGCGCGCGCGCTGAACCCCGACCTCTACATCGTCGCTCGCTGCGCCGGCCCGGGCGCGAGCGACAAGTTTACCCGGGTCGGAGCGAACCGGGTCATCTCGCCGTACGTCACCGGCGGCCGTCAGATGGCCGCGGCGCTCGTCCGCCCGGTGCTCGTCGATTTCCTCGACCTCTTCCTGCGAGCTGAGGAAGTGGACGTGGATCTCGCTCAGATCACCATCGGGCCGCAGGCGCGTTTTGCCGGGAAGAAGCTCGCCGACGCGGCGATCAGAGAACAGAGCGGCGCCGGGATCATCGCGGTGCGCGGGCCCGACGGCCGATTTCATACGAACCCGACGCCCGACTACATCCTCGAAGCCGGCGACATGTTGATCGCACTCGGCACGCCGGACCAGCTCACCCGCCTGGAGCGCCTCGCAAGCGGCAGCGACACCGCGTGATCGCCGCGCGACACCCCGGTTGTCATCAAGGGTAACCCATGCATCGAGTGCGTCGAGGATTCTTTGCACGGATACCACCTTGCCCGGCGCCGAGCCCGGTCGCTGTGACCTCAGGATAACCGCGACCGTTCCCGCCGGCAAAACGGTCGCCCATGAGGTCCTGAGCGGACAGGTACTCGCGACGTCGGAGGGGAAAATCGAATCCGACCTTCCCGCTGGAGAATGGCAGGTGGCGGAGTTCTCGCGCTGAGCCAGGCGCGTCAGGCGCCCCGACCGGGCGCTCGGCCGACGGTTCGTGTCCGTTGCTTCGATGTAGCGCGTCAAACAGAGGCGGCAGGAGAAACCCGTGAGCGCGCCAATTGACGTACGCAAGCTGCCGGGGGCCGAGGAAGTGACGCTCGTGCGTGATGCCGGGTACTTCCCGGTGCTCGCAGTGCTCGGCAAATGCGAAGTCGTCGCCATCCTGCGCGGGGGCGCCGGGCACCTGGGCCTGAAAGGCCGCCTGGAGCTGGTGCGCTCGCGCGATGGCGGACACACATGGTTGCCGCCATCAGTTGTCGCTGACAGCGACCGCGACGACCGCAACCCGGCCGTCGGCGTCACGCCCGAGGGCACGCTCGTCGTCGCGTACCACCACCAGGGCTCCTACAACGAGCAAGGCCGCTACGATCGTAAGATCGGCATCATGGACACCCTGGTCATCCGCTCGCATGACGGCGGCCACAGTTGGGAGCATCCCAGAAAGCTCGACTTCGAGCCGCTCAACGGTCGCTCGCCCTACGGGCCGATGGTGAACTTCCCGGACGGCACGCTCGGTATGTGCATCTACGGCATGCCGATGGACGACGAGCGCCCGTGGGACGTTCCTCAGTACCATACCTACCTGCTGCGCTCGCCCGACGGCGGCCTCACCTGGGGCGCCCCGTCGCTCGTGGCCCAGGGCTTCAACGAAACCGCTTTCCTCCGCTTCCCCGACAGCGAACTCATCGCCGGCGTGCGTTCGCCCGACCGCCCGCCCAATGTCCACGTCAGCAGATCGGCCGACGACGGCCGCACCTGGTCGGCGCCCGCGCCGGTCACTGAGTCGGGTGAGCACCCCGCGGACTTCGCCCTCCTCTCCAACGGCTGGGTGCTGCTGACCTACGGCCACCGCCGCGAGCCGTTCGGCGTGCAGGGAATAGTCAGCCGCGATCGCGGCCGCACGTGGGACCGCACTCGCACGCTCATCTACAACGACGATCGGCCCGGCGGCGACTGCGGGTACCCCACGACGGTCCGCTTCCCGGACGGCACGATGCTCACAGCCTACTACTCGGCGGGCGACCACATGGACTCCTATCGCCTCGACGGGGCGTTCGCGGCCGGCGTCCTCTACGCCGAGCAGGAACTCCTGTCCGCGCTTGAGTAACCGTGAGTTCCCGCTCTCACGGCGTTGCCAATCCCCCGGATGCGGCAGGATTCGGCCGCGGGTGCGGCGAAGCGCGGAGCCGAGTCGCTTGTCCTCGGCGCGGCCGCGCCGCGCGCGACTGTGCTGCGGCACGATCCTGCGAGACATGAGGTAGCATCCAGATGAAGTCAGATTACGGAGTCGGCGTTATCGGCTGCGGCGGAATGGGCACCTCGCACGCGGGGTATTTCGCCGCGCTGCCGGATGTCGAGGTGGTTGCTTGCGCCGATAGCGTCGCGCCAGCGGCGCAGCAGCTGGCGCAGCAGCACGACGCGCGGGCGTACACAGATCCCGAGGAACTCCTCGACGATCCTCGCGTCACCATCGTCGCCATCTGCACCCCGACGCCCTTGCACGCGGATCTCATCGAGGCCTCCGCGCAACGCGCCAAGCATGTGTTCTGCGAGAAGCCCATCGCCCGGACGCTTGCCGATGCCCGGCGCGCGATTGACGCCGCGAAGGACGCCGGCATCTGCCTCATGATCGGCCACGTCCTGCGTTTCTTCCCGGAATACGCGATGGCCAAGCGCCTGCTCGACGACGGCACGGTTGGGCGCCCGGCGGTCGTCCGCACCACGCGCAACAGCGGCTACCCTCGCGGCGCTGGCGACTGGTTTGTCGACCCCGACCAGAGCGGCGGCGTGATGGTTGACATGGTCATCCACGACCTCGACTTCCTGCTGTGGTGCTTCGGTGAAGCGGAGCGCATCTACTGTAAGGCGCTGACATACCACGGGCCGGAGGCGACGGATTACGCGCTCGCTACGGTGCGCTTCAAGAGCCGCGTCATTGCTCATATCGAAGGCAGCTGGGCGCACCCACCTGGAACGTTCTTTACCAAGCTCGAGATCGCCGGCGACAAGGGCCTCCTGGAATACGACAGCCAGGCCGCGTCGCCGCTCCAGGTCTGGAAGAAGGCCGTCGGCGACGAGAAAGCGCCCGGTGTCGTCGTGCCCGAAAGCCCTCTCGCTGAGAGCCCGTACCAGATCGAGATCTGCGAGTTCATGGACGCGGTGCGCACCGGCCGCGATCCGTGCGTCACGCCGCAGGACGCGTACAACGCGCTCGAGTTGGCGCTCGCCGCCTTGGAGAGCGCCCTGCGCGGGGAGGCGCTCGCCCTGCCGCTCGCTCACTAGGCCGGGCGTCGCCGCACACCGTCACACGCAACGCAGCCGCTTTTGACTGTGCTGCCAAAACCGGAGGAACGAATGGTCAAGATCGGCATACTCAGCTTCGCCCACATGCACGCCGGTAGCTACGCGCGCTGCCTCAACAGCCTGCCCAACGCGCAGCTCGTCGGCATCGCCGACGATGACAAGCAGCGCGGCAAGGAGATGGCCCGGCAGTTCGAGACGACCTGCATGGATCGCGACAAGCTGCTCAAGCAAGTGGACGCCGTCATCGTCACCGCCGAGAACGCGAGGCATGCGGACTGGGTGCTGCCGGCCGCCAAGGCCGGCACGCACGTGCTGTGCGAGAAGCCCATCGCGGCGGACGTCGCCGACGGCAAGCGCATTATCGACGCGTGTACGAAGGCCCGCGTCAAGCTCGGCATCGCCTTCCCGTGTCGCTACATACCCGGCGTCCTGCGGCTCAAAGCGCTCTGCGACAACGGAGACCTCGGCGAATTCCTCGCTGCCCGGGGCACCAACCGCGGGCGCATGCCCGGCGGGTGGTTCACCGTCCCCGCGCTGTCGGGCGGCGGCGCGGTGCTCGACCACACCGTTCATGTCGTGGATCTCATGCGGTGGATACTCAAGGCCGAGATCGTCGAGGTGTACGCCGAGGTTGACCGCCTGATGCACGACATCGAGAGCGACGACTGCGGCACCCTCACTATGACGTTCGACAACGGCGTCTTCGCCACCCTCGATCCGAGCTGGTCGCGCCCTAAGACCTATCCGACCTGGGGTGATGTCACGCTGCAGATCGTCGGCACCAAGGGCGCCGCGGCCGTTGACGGCTTCGGGCAGAAACTCGACGTCTACGATGACCAGCGCGGCGGCGTGGCCTGGAATTACTGGGGCTCCGATGCTGACCTCGGCCTCGTCGCGGACTTCGTGGACGCGGTGCAGCAGGACCGGCCGTTCGGTATCACCGGCACGGACGGCCTGCGCGCGCTCGAGGTCGCCATGGCCGCCTATCGCTCCGCCGAGGAGAAGCGCCCGGTGGGGATCGAAGAAGTGCGCTGACGGCGCGGGACGACGTGGAACAGGCGCCGCGCCTGTTGTCCCGCGCGCGCGCCGAGTGCCCCGCACACGCCACGCAAGCCGGCCGCGGATGTCCTGCCCGACGCCCCGCGCGTCTCAGAACGTCCCGTACTTCCTGACCAGTTCCATCACGTGCGAGTACTGCGCGAAGCTGACGTTGCTCGGCACCGAGTGGTCGGAGTGGTAGATGTACCCCCCGCCCTTCTTGCCGACCGGGATCTTGGTGCTGATCTCCTTCTCGATGACTTGGGGATCGGAATTCGCCATCGCGCGCACGTCAACGCCGCCGAAAAGGGCCAGGTCGCGACCGAATTCCCGCTTCAGCTCGACGATGTCCATTCCCGACTTCACCTCCAGCGGCTGCAGACAGTCGAGGCCGGCCTCGATCAGGTGCGGCACCAGGCCGCGTACGTTGCCGCAGCTGTGCAGGATCGTCGGCATCCCGTTGCGGTGGCAGAAGTCGTACAGCCGCTGCTGCGACGGGAACTCCAGCTCGCGAAACGCGGCCGGTGAGAACAGCGACGCGTTTCGATACCCGAGATCGTCGAACATAAAGGCGCCGTCAAACTGGAAACCCCGGCGGATCATCTGCTCCGCCCCGGTGATGACCAGGTCCACCGTCGTCTCGAACATCTCTCGCACCCACGCCGGGTCCTCCGCAATCGCCATCAGCAGCCAGTCCGAGCGGATAAAGCCTTGCGTCCGGTCATAGCCGATCGCGCAGCTCAGGCATACGAACGCCCCTCGCTCGCGCGCCTCGCGGTTGGCCTGCAGCGCCTTCTCCCAGTCCACGCGCTTGTCGTTCCACGCCAGACGGTGCTTGTGCTCGTCCCACGTCCGACGATCCCGAATCGTGAAGTCAATCAGCTCCGGCGTTGACTCGTGATCCTTGAAGTTGCGCCGCGTCGCCCCGTTGGCGTCGCGCGCGATGGTGTAGGTATCGGTCTCCTCCACCACCTCGTGCGGGAACTGGAATGAGATGTCCGGGCCCTGGCCCACGAGTTCATCGTAGCCGAAGAACTCCCCGGGGGACTTGCCCTCGGGCAAGCCCTCCCGCCGCCAGCGGTTCACCGTATGTCCCCACGGGCTGTCGTGGATCGGGATGCGATCCGCCTCCTTGTGAGTGAGCGCTGCAAGGTACCGTTCGCGAGAGGTCATTCACTACTCCGTTCACGTGTGCTGCGTGATGATAGCACAAGGGAATGCGGACGACAACCGGTCTTTCCGAGGGCGGCCGCGCGAGCCACAGCGCAACGTGCACTCTGCTGCCGCCGGCCCTCACAGCCGTGACAGGAGGGCCGCTGCGCTCCTGATTGTCCGGGGCATGGCAGGCAACAAGCACCGCAGTATCGAAACCAACAGTGGTCAGCGAGCCGGTCCCCACAAGGCTTCCCGGTGACAGGCTCGCACGCAGGCACGGTCGAAGCACGAACCAGTGGAGGGTGAAATGTTCCGAATCGGAGTCGCCGTCGCAGCAGTGTCCGTCGCGCTCGTGATTGCAGCCGCCCCCGCGGTGGCGCAAATCACCATCCCCGCGCCCATCCCTGTGCCCGGAGCCGGGCAGCAGGCCACGCCCGTCGTGTCGTACATCTGGTACGAGCCGTCCCGCGACGAGGTCGAATCAGGCAAGGGGGTCGAACTGTCCGCCGTCTTCGGCTTCCTCGGGCCCGTCAAGGGCCGAATTCAGTGGACCTGGCCGCAGTCCGGGGACTACTCCAACCTCGGCCTCGCCGGCATCATCGGCTGGGGCAGCCCGATCTACTTCGGCGCGGGTTACGGCCGTACCGGCGGCCACGAGACGTCCCCGGTGTCGCGCGACGTCAGCGAGTATCAGTCCTACGCATTTGCGGGTCTGACCTCGCGCAGCCAGCTCTACTCGCTCCTGCTCGAGGTGGAACGCAGCTTCGGCGATGAATTGAAGGGCACCACCCTCAAGGCCGGCATTACCATGTCGTGGTAAGGCCGCCCGCTCGAGCAGACGCCCACAACTCGTAGGGGCACAGCCTGCTGTGCCCCTACCGTTCCCTTCCGCAATCTCGCGACGGCCTCCGATCGCCTCGACGCGCACGCTTGCGTGGCTGCGTCGGAGCCGGACGCTTGTCCTCACTCCTCCAGCCGTTGGCGGCGCAGGTCGAGGTCCATCGGGCGCACCGGCTCGCCCGGCCTGAGCAGCTCAATGCCCGGGAAGACTTCGAGATGCACTACCGACCGCCCGTGAATCAGAGCTGAACCGTTGACGCCGGCGCGGTGCAAGCGTATCGCGCGTCCCGCGCCGGGCGTCTCGATGATGGTCCGCTCCGCGTGGTACAGCCGCCCGAGGAACCGCTCCGCGTCTCCGACGGTCGCACGCCGTGAACCCCCGGGTTTGCCCACGACGTCCGCCGCGTAACTCCGCAGTAGCCGCGGCCACAGGCGCCGGAACAAGTCCGGCCGGTAGAACAGATCGGCGCAGATAATCCTGTCGCCTCTCGCGATCACGACTCCTATCACGTTTGGCGCTGCCGAGGGGACGTCGCTCAACACCGACACGTACGGCGCGAGCTTCTGCTGCACGTGACGGCTCTCGTATACCGACCTAATCGCCCCCGTTGCGCTCGGCGCCTCGAGCCGCTCTTGCTCCCGGGCGACCTCAGCCCACACCGCCGATTGGTCCTGCTTGAGACGCGCCGTCCGCCGCACCGTCATCGGCGCGTTGAACTCCATGACCCGGAATCTCGCGTCCGGCGCGGCCGCGGTCCACCGGTGCGCCTCGACGCAGAACACCGGCACCTGTGCCTTGCTCCGCGGCGCGAGCAGCACGTCCTCCGCGACCGTGCGGTCCTGCTTGGCTCCGCCTATCATCTCGCTCGCCATGAGGAACACGTAACGGTCCGACCGGTTTACTGCCAGCACTTGATTGACCGACCCGCCGCCCACCTCTTGGATGACGAGCAGGCCCCTCGTCAGCGCCTCGTCCATCGTCAGCACCGATCCGAAATCGCCGATGTGAGACGCAGCCACGGGGAATACCGTCAGGTTGCCGTGGGAGTGGGGCGCGAGCACCGTCGCCCTGTGCAGAAGCGCGGTCAGCGGATCCTCGACTGCAATGGGCTTCCTGACGACCTCCGGCAACGGCGTCGGCTCGATGCGCGCCACCTGCTGCGGCCCGCCCGGCTCGGCCGCGGCCGTGAGTAACAGCCCGCCCGCCATCAGCGCCGCGGCCGCCAGCGTCCATACAACGATCCATTTCAGCCGCCTGCTCAGCTTTACGGACTTCATTTTCCCCTCCATTCCGCTCGCCGCCGACAGAGCATGCGCCGCAGGCGGACGAACGTGCTCGCTGATGTATTTGACTCCGGGCAGGCCGCGGAAGTTCCGCGACGGTTGGCGGTCTATGGCAGCGATGCCCCCGAGGCGAGGAAAGGCCCCGCGGAGGAGACCGGCATCAATACTGCGGGCGTGAACGAGGAGGGCGGGTGAGATCCGGTGCCCTCTGGCTCTACGGAACGGGTGAGAAGGAGTCAGCCGACAGCGGAGAGAGGAAAGGAGGAGTGCCTGGCGTGACGATGGGCCAGAAGAACGGCATCACCGGCCGCGGCGGACGACCCACAATGACAGGCGGCCAGTAGGGCTTGACGGAAGCGAAAGCGTGAACTGCGTAGCCGGCCGGCTCGCGCACCGCAACCGCCACCGGCGGCGACCAATGCTGTGGCGCCTCGTCGGGATGCTTGAAATGGCTCACGATCTCCCGCAGTTCGGGATCTGCGAGTGTGAGCGGTGCAGGCGTCACAGCCGGCGCGTCACAGCCGCCGCCGGATGCGGACGTTTCGACCTCCTCGCCTGCCGCTGTCGCCCCAGCCGCTATCAGACAACCAGCGGTTAGCAAGACCGCGAATCCGATTCTGAAGATCATAGTCCTCCCCACGCACATCGTACGGTCCTGATAGCCCCCTCGCGTGCTGGCCGTCGTGCTGAATCTCTTTGGCCAACGCCGAAGCGCAGCGTCGTGCGGGCTACGTTACATCACCGGTTCCGCGTCGCAGGGGGCAGCCGCCCTGAGCCTCTTGGCCGAACCAGGTTCTGCTCCTTCGCCGGCTCCCTGGGCAGCCAGGGGAACTGAGGACCTTCCCCAGGCTTGAAAGCCATGTCCGGCGGCCGCTGCGGCAGGAACAGCATCCCGTAGATGGTCTTGTCGAAATCCGGGTTCGGCACGAAGGTCCACGGGCCGGGCGGATACGGCTTAACGTGCCAATACGCGTAGCGCCCTGGGTGCACGTAGTACGGCGGCGGGAGGATAATCGGCTCCCAATACCTGGCCCCTGTCGCGGGATCCCACACCCACCGGCCCGGACGCTGCGGCTCGATTAGCCGCGGGGACGTTCGCCGGTAATCGTGACGCAGCGCTGCTCGCTGCGGCACTGCCTGCGGCTGATCGAGCGCAGGTTTCGGCGGCGGTGGAGGTGGCGGCGGAGGCGGAGGTGGCGGCGGAGGCGGAGGAGGCGGCGGAGGCGGAGGAGGAGGCGATGCCGTTTCCTTTGCCGCGGGCGGCTCGCTCTGCTCATCCGCAGCTCCGATAGTGGCCTGGGGGCTGCTCGCGCTCATTGTCACGAGAAACACGAGCGCGACCCACGCCCAGACAAGCGGCGCCGCGTGCTGCTTCATGACGTACCTCCACGAGGATCCGCGCCTGCGTTGGCATCCTGCAGTCCGCCCGAATCCTCATGCCTATAATACCCCGCTGCGGCGCAAAGTCAAGGGACGAAATGTCGGAAGGAATCGCCGCCCGGCAGAGCCACCCATTAAGTAGGGGCGATGTCCCCCCGACGACCTCCCGGCCGTCAGCACCGCCCCATCCCGGATGCCCTGTCGGCGACCACATCCGTCCCCGGATCGCGGCGCATCCGGGGGCGGCGCGGCCTGACCTTGATCGGTTGCCCCCCTTGCTTGGCAGCGCGCCCCTGGTTGCCGGCCGTTTCCCTCGCGCGGCAAGTAGCCGGACCGTGCGCGCGCCCGAGCAGATCAGCATAGCGGCTCTATAAGCTAGTATGACACGTGACGAGAAAAGGTAACACGATTCCTGAGCGGGCACCGGGACGCAAAGGGGAAGGGACGTGTCGAATCCCATAGAGTCTCGTGTATTACCGCAGCGCCGGTAATACACGTAGACTCTTCCGGACGAGGTTCGTTTGGGAGGTGCCCCGCCGTCCCTCGCATCCTTCCCTATAGAGTCTCGGCTATTAGAGTGCCAGCCCAGACTCCATGGGAACGGGATTCGTGAGCGTGATCCTCTCGTCTGCGGGCCTTCCGGTGATACACGAATCCCGGCAATGCACGAACCTCGATAGGTGGGGCGATTGGCCCGGCGGCCGGCGTCGATGATGTGACACGGGTTGCTAATACAGGAGGTCGTCGAGGCGCGCGCCGACCGTCACGCGGTACAACCGCTCTGCCGTGTCCGCGCTGACGTGCAAAGGTGGCCTGACCTCCACCGACCTCCAGTAGCATCTCCGCGCGAGGTGGCGCAGACCGGCACGAACGAAGATGTCTCCCCCGATCTTCTGCAGCGCGGGGAACCAATGACGTGCGCCGTCGGTGAGGGCCTTGCCAGCGAGGAACAAGGTCTCCCGCGCCGCCCACAGGCTCTCGTTCTTGCGGCCCGACTTGGCGAGAGCCGTTCCCAGTATCGCGTAGTAGAACGGATTTCCCGACTCGGTCTTCTCAGCCGCGCGCAGATGGTCGAACGCATCTTTCAGCCGCACCCTCCCGAAGGTGTGAAGGTGCGCCATGTTAATCAGGGCTCCGCCGAATGCCTCGAGTTCCAGGGCGCGCGCGAAGCAAGACTGCGATTCGTCGAACGCCCCGCCGTGGAAGTAGCGGAAGGCCCCGAGAGCAGTCCACAATCTGGACGATCCCGGCCGGGCCCGGATCGCTCGCCGCAGGGCCTTCTCAGCATGTCGGCACCTGGTCCGGTGGTAGGGCGTGCCGCTCGAATCCTGAGTGTCGCCCCACATGCGCATGCCGAGACCGTCGTCGAGCACGAAGCTGGCGGCGTACGCTCCCGCGCCTTGCTGCCAATGCCCCTGCGTCCACAGCAGTTTCCCGAGCTGCCAGTAGCACCGCGCCAGATCCGTCGCCACCGTCGTCGGGAATGGCAGCTTCCCGCGCCGCGTGCACTTCCGCATGATCCGCCGCGCCCGGCTCAGGCGCATCTTCACCGCCCCCACCGATAGATCCAGCAGGTACGCTATCTCGCGCAGATCCGTGTCGTGGTAGAAACGCAGTACCGCCGGTATCGCCAGCTGCGTCGGGAGCGATGCCACCGCCTCGCACAGCCGCGCGGCCGACTCGCGCTCTTCGAGCGCTGCGACGGGAGTCAGCTCGGTCAGCATGGGCGATGCCCACCGCGACTCGCTGGTCCCCTTCAGCTCCGCCGGCGCGTGACGCCGCGCTCGAAGCAGCTCGTGGGCCACATTGCCCGCTATGCCCAGCAGCCACCCGACGAAGCTGCACGATGGCCAGTAGCTGTGAAGCCCTTCGTAGGCGCGCAGGAAGGTCTCCTGCGTCGCGTCGAGAACGGCATCGGAGCTGTGCAGCCGGCGGGAGAGATACCGCTCCACCTGCGCGCGGTACCGCCGCACCAATTCATCGAAAGCGGGGCCGTGGGAATGGGTCAGGGTCTCGTGTACGAGGTCGGCGTCGCGCCACGTCGCCAGCGAGCGCGCCCGTCGCTCAACACGGGACGCCGCACCGGACAGGCCGGAGCTTGCGTGATCTTCGCTGCGCATCGCGCTCGTATCAGCAGACATGGTTCCTCGGAGAACAGCCGCACACGGTTTCCTCACGGGGTTCTGTGTCGCCCCGCGCCCTCCTCTATGGATTGGTTCAGCGCAACCTGCGATTCCGTACGAATCCAGGGCCGGATGACGGAGCGCTCCTCCGTGCTAATCCGACGCTCGCGCGAGGACATGCGCAGGCGACGCATCCAATGCCCCTCGTCGGCACAGATGCTCCGCCTTGACTGAGGCGGACCCCGCGGCTATACTGGCCCGCGGAGATTGCCAGTGATGCACAAGGCCACCTTGATCTACAGCCCCACCTTCGCCGAGTACAAGCTGAGCGACACCCACCCCCTGCGCCCGGAGCGGCTCACCCTCGCCTTCGAGCTGATGCAGGCCTACGGCCTGTTCAGCGACTCGGGCGTGAACTCGCAGCAGCCCACCGAGGCCGGCCGAGAGTTCCTGCTCAAGGTGCACGCCGAGGAGTACGTGGATATCGTCAAGGCGCTGGGCGAGGGCAGGAGTGTTGATTCGCCCTCGCGCTATGGCCTCGACACCTCCGACAACCCCATCTTCCCCGGCATGTACGAGGCATCCGCGCTGTGCGTGGGCGGCTCGGTGCTGGCTGCGGACCTCGTTATCAACGGCAAGACCGAGGTCGCCTTCAACATCGGCGGGGGGCTGCATCATGCCCACCGTAACCGCGCCGCGGGATTCTGCGTGTTCAACGACCCCGCGATCGCCATCGCGCACATCCTCGAGCGCACCGACGACGACGCCAGAGTCGCCTACATCGACATAGACGCCCATCACGGCGACGGCGTCCAGGAGGCGTTCTACGACTCCAACCGCGTGCTCACCATCTCCCTCCACGAGACCGGCCGCTACCTCTTCCCCGGCACCGGCTTCGTCGAAGAGTCGGGGATCGGGGATGGCGTCGGCTATTCCGTCAACATTCCCCTCGCGCCGTACACCGACGACGAGACCTACCTCTGGGCATTCCGCGAAGTCGTGCCGCCGTTGATCGAAGCGTTCAGACCGGACTTCATTCTCACTCAACTCGGAGCAGACACCCACTACCGCGATCCGCTGACACACCTGGCGCTGACCACCGCCGGCTATACGGAAGTCCTCAATACCTTCAAGCGCCTGCCGGGCAAGTGGGTCGCCTGCGGCGGCGGGGGGTATGACCTCGAGGTCGTGCCGCGGGCGTGGACGCTCGCCTTCGCGGTCATGGCCGACCTCGACCTGCCCGACGAGATCCCCGGAGCCGCCGCCCGGCACTACCCCGACACTTCGGGCCGCTTGCGCGACGCCGAGGCGCCCGAGTCCGGCCCGGAACTGCGCGCCGGAATCAAAGTCATGGCCGAGCGCACGGTGCAGCAGATCAAACGCCTCATCTTCCCCCGCCACCGGCTGTGAACGTCTCGCGGCGCCTCTCCCGCCGCGTTCCGTGGAAGCCGCTGGTCGCTCGGCTCCCGCCACCGGTCCAGTTGTCCCGTTTCTCCCAATCCCCTTCGCTGTCGCTCCGCCAGCGGGAAGGAGCATCAGGCGCGGCGAACTGTACAGCAAAGGTCGTCACGATGGACCCTCGCACTCTGCGAGTTCTCGAGTATCATAGGATCGTCGAGCTGCTGGCCGAGCACGCGACCTCCACCGTCGGCAAAGAGCAGACCCGCGCCCTCGAGCCCGCGGCTGACCTCGACGTCGCGCGCGCGCGCCAGCAGGAGACCTCCGAGGCGCGATTCGTCCTCGAGGAGGACAGCGCGCCTCCGCTCGGCGGCATCCGCGATATCCGCGAAGTCGTGCGCGGTGCCGCAAAGCACCAGGTCCTCGAACCGGCGCACCTCCTCGACATCGCCGGTACCGCCTTCGCCGCTCGGCGCCTGCGGTCGTTCGTCCTCTCGCGCCAGGACGCTTGTCCGGCCCTCGCCGCTCACGCTCTCGGGCTCCGCGACTTCCGCCACCTTGAGGATGAGATCACGCATTGCGTGGACTCTCGCGCCCAGGTCAAAGACGACGCCAGCGAAGAGCTGACCCGTCTGCGCCAGCGTGCGCACGCGCTCCACGCATCCCTCGAGCAAAGGCTCCAGCGCGTCCTGCACAACCGACAGTACGAGCGCATGATCCAGGAGCCCCTCATCACGGTGCGTAACGGGCGCTACTGCATCCCGATCCGCAGCGAGTTCCGCACCGAGTTCCGCGGCATCATCCACGGCTCCTCGGCCAGCGGTGCGACCGTGTTCATGGAACCGCTCGCTCTCGTGGACACGGGCAACGATCTCGCCGAGGCGCGCGAGGAGGAGGAACGCGAGGTGCGCCGCATCCTCGCCGGCCTCAGCCAGGGAGTAGGCCGCGCCGCGCGAGAGCTGCTCGAAACCGTGGAGGTCCTCGCGACGCTCGACGCCATCTTCGCCCGCGCTCACCTCAGCCAGGCCCAGGACGCCTGCGCGCCGCAGCTTAACGCCGACGGCGTCATTGACGTCGTCGGCGCGCGCCACCCCTTGCTCGCCGGAGACGTCGTGCCCATTGACATCCGCATCGGCGAAGGATTCACCGCCCTCGTCATCACCGGCCCCAACACCGGCGGCAAGACCGTCAGCCTGAAGACGGTCGGCCTGCTCTCGCTTATGGCTCAGTCAGGGCTGCACGTGCCCGCCGAGCCAGGCAGCCGCCTCGCCGCCTTCAAGCAGATCTTCGCCGACATCGGCGACGAGCAGAGCATTCAGCAAAACCTGTCCACGTTCTCCTCCCACATGGCCCAGATCGTCGAGGTCATGCGCGCGGTCCCGCGCAACGCCAACGCCCTCGTGTTGCTCGATGAAATCGGCGCCGGCACCGACCCGGCGGAAGGCTCCGCCCTGGCCAAGGCGATACTCACCGAAATGCATTCGCGCGGCGCGCGGACCGTCGTGACCACCCACTACGGCGAACTCAAGGCCTTCGCCTACGCCCAGCCGGGCATCGAGAACGCGAGCGTCGAGTTCGACCCGCAGAGCCTCCAACCCACGTATCACCTGCGCATCGGCCTGCCCGGCAGCAGCACCGCCTTTGCCATCGCGCGGCGCCTGGGGCTGCCGGACGACGTCGTCTCTACCGCCCGCTCAATGCTCGGCGAAACCCAGACCGTGATGGAGGACGCCATCCGCGGCATCGAAGAGTCCCAGCGCCGCCTCCAGGCCGAACGCGCCGGCGCCGAACGCGAGCGCCGCGAGCTGCAGGCAGCGCGCGCCGACTTCGAACGCCGTCTCCGCGACCTGGAATCGAAGCGCAGCCAGATCCTGCGTGACGCCCGCCGCGAGGCGTCGCGTGTGCTCAACGAAACCCGCGCGCAAGCCGCGGAGATCATCGAGCGCCTGCAGCACGAAGCCCGCCGCAAGCCGAAACGCGCCGAGGCCGACCGCACCGCCCACCAGGCTCAAGGTGACCTCGCTCGCGTGGACGAGCGCGTGGAAGAGGCGTTGCCCGCTCCCCCGCCCGAGCCGGCACCGCCGCCCCCTAAGCCTGAGCCCGAGCCCGCGCAGCCCGTCGAGAAGATCCGTCCCGGCGAAGCCGTCATCGTCCGCACCGTCGGCCAGCGCGGCACCATCCTCGGCCCCGCCCCGGAAGAGGGTATGGTTGAGGTGCAGGTCGGCATACTCAAGCTCAAGGTGCGTACCGAAGATCTCGAGCAGGTGCCTCCGTCGGAGATGGAGCCTGCGCCCCAGTTGGCGAAGGCCGGGGAAGTCCCGCCCGAGATTCACCTGCGCGGGATGCGCGTGGCCGATGCCCTCGAAGTGCTCGACAAGTACCTCGACGATGCCATCCTTGCGGGCATGACGGAAGTGAGAATCGTTCACGGCCTTGGCACTGGCGCGGTACGCAACGCGGTGCGCGAGGCCTTGGCCAAACATCCCCACGTCCACGGGTACCGCCAGGGCCGCCGCGACGAGGGCGCCGCCGGCGTCACCATCGCCGAACTCGTCCCCGGCGACCCGGGCTAGCGCTCAGTCAACATAGTCTTCTCGTCACCTCCGATAAGTGAGCCGTAGGGCATGCACTTGCCTCCGGCCCAGAGTCGGGGAGGGTGGGCAGAAGACGTGCTTCCGACCTCCGACATTGTCGCAAGAATCAGTTGTCTGAGCACCAGCCGTCGATCTCCGCGGATAGCTTTCTTGCCGCTCCCGGGCGCGACTTCGCGCCAGAGGTCCACCCGCCTCCGGCGGGCGCGCCAGCGCTGACGTCTACTCGCCACAGGTGAGCCGCGAATCGCGGGGTCAGAGCCTGTCCTGGGCGCGGCCGAAACGCGGACCGCCCGGGCGTGGGCGAGGCACGCGCCCAGTGGCCCACGAAGCCTTGGCACGGCGGGCTCGCCGTCCTTGTGGGCACGGGAGAGAGACACGTGAAGATACACGGGGTCGGGAGGAATCCAGGCGCGAAAGCGCGGGTGACCGGCAGGACGCAGTCTGCCGGACTTGCCCCGGATTCCGACGCCTATCCCCCGGGGGCCTTCTTCTTCCCCAACTCCAGGATGTAGTTGATCCCCGCCTTGAGTTCCCGGTGGGTCAGGCTCCCGCCCTTGAAGTCGGTTTGCAGCAGCTTGTTGATCTCCGCGAACATCTCGTGGCTCGACTTGCCCTCGCCGAACCACCGGTCGATGTCCTCGCGCAGTCGCCGCAACCGGCGCTCCGGGATGCGCGCTATGCTCTCGCGCACCAGCTCCAGCGCGGCTTCCGCGTCGCTGCAGTTGCGCTCTTCGGCGGTGTCAACGTCCATGATGCAGAAGCTGTCGTTCGTCGGATGGTAGTCGACGTTGATCTGGCTCGTTGACCCGCCCGGCAGCTCGTAGACCAGCGCGAAGTTGACGACGCCGTCTTGCCCCGGCCACTCGGAGCGTTGCGCGCGCAGGTTGCCGTAGACGACGCGGTACTGATAATCGGCGAGCAGCGCCTGCAGGCGCTGCTCGCATTCCTCGAGTGCGGATGATGAAGACATGATCAACCAACGCCGCGCGTCCCCGGCCCCCACGGCGGCGCGCTACGTGTGTGAAGCTACTTCGGTTCGACCATGAGCCGAATCGCGGTGCGTTCCTGGCCGTCCACGTGAATATCGGCGAAGGCGGGCCGGCAGATGAGGTCCACTCCCGAGGGCGCCATGAACCCCCGCGCGATTGCCAATGCCTTCACGGCCTGATTCAGCGCGCCCGCGCCGATGGTCTGCATCTCCGCGCATCCCTTCTCGCGCACCACTCCAGCCAGGGCGCCTGCTACTGCATTCGGGTTCGATTTTGCTGATACTCGAAGGACCTCCATCGTGAGTCCTCCTTGCCGTGTCTTTGTAGATAACGTTGCAGCCGTGACGTCGCCGGCCCGGATCGTTTGCGATGCCTCCACATGCCGAGCACCGCCTGAGGAACGCACGCGCGCAAGGCTGCCGCGCTAGTTCTGCCCCTCAGCGGCCGACTCGACAAGCGGATCGGGCTCGACCTCCTGAAGCGTCTTGATGCTGCGGGCGCGGCCGGTTTCCTCGTCAATCTCAATCACAGCGGCGCCGATTACGACCGGCCCCCGCGCCAACTCGAATTTCTTCGGCATCTGCCGCGTGAACCGCTCGATCACCGTGCTCGGCTCGATCCCAAGCACCGAATCCCGCGGCCCGACCATGCCGACGTCCGTTATATACGCGGTACCCCCCGGCATCACCTGCGCGTCCGCCGTCTGCACGTGCGTGTGGGTGCCGATCACCGCGCTCACCCGCCCGTCCACCATCCATCCCATCGCCAGCTTCTCGCTGGTCGCCTCGCCGTGCATGTCCACCACGATCGCCCGGGCGGCCTCCCCCAACTCGGCGATCTGCCGCTCGACCTCGCGGAACGGGCAGTCAAGACACTCCATGAATACCCGCCCGCATAGGTTGATAACCGCCACCGGCACGCCGCTGCGTGACTCGAACACCCCAGCCCCGCGCCCGGGTGCCTCCGGCGGATAGTTGGCCGGGCGCAGCACCCGCGACTCCTGCGCCAGGAACTGCTCCGCCTCCTTCTTATTCCACACATGGTTTCCGGTCGTAATGACATCCACGCCGGGCGCCAGGATCTCCTCGGCTACGGAGGCGGTGATGCCGAACCCGGCCGCCGCGTTCTCGCCGTTGGCGATCACGAAATCCGGCTGCCAGCGTTCGACCAACTCCGGCAGCGCGCGCTGGAGCGCGCGGCGCCCGGGGCGGCCCACGATGTCCCCGATGAAGAGTATGTTCATAGATCGGCGCGCCCTGCGTCCGTTGCCGTATGCCACGCGTCTGTTGTCGCAAACCCTACGTTCACCGCCGCCCGCGTCCGCCGCGGCGGCGGCTTTTACTTCGCATATTCCACGGCGCGGGTCTCCCGGATGACCGTGACCTTGATCTGTCCCGGGTAGTCCAGCCCTTCCTCGATGTTGTGCACGATCTCCTTCGCCAGCCGCCCCGCGGCGAGGTCGTCCACGTCCTCCGGCTTGACGATGATGCGCACCTCGCGCCCCGCTTGAATCGCGAAGCACTTGTCCACCCCGGCGCACGACTCCGCTATCTTCTCCAGGTTCTCCAGGCGCTTGATATACGTCTCCAACGTCTCCTTGCGTGCGCCCGGGCGCGAGGCCGACACCGCGTCCCCGGCCTGCACCAACACCGCCTCGACCGTCCGGAACGGCTCCTCGGCGTGGTGCGCCGAGATCGCGTGGATGACCTCGTCGTTCTCCTTGTGATGGCGCGCGAGATCCGCGCCGATGGCCGCGTGGGTGCCTTCGACTTCGAAATCAACCGACTTGCCGATATCGTGCAGCAGGCCGGCACGCTTCGCGACCGCGACCGACGCGTGCAGCTCTCCTGCCATCACCCCGCATAGGTGGGCGACCTCGATCGAATGATCGAGCACGTTCTGCCCGTAGCTAGTGCGGAACTTGAGCTTGCCCAGCTGCCGCATCACATCCTTGGGCAAGCCGGTCACGCCGGTCTCGAGCACCGCCTGCTCGGCCGCCTCCTCGATCTTCTTCTCGACCTCCTTGCGCGCCCGCGCCACCGTCTCCTCGATGCGCCCGGGATGGATCCGCCCGTCGTTGATCAGATACGACAGGGTGGTGCGGGCGATCTCGCGGCGCACCGGGTCGAACGCCGATAGTACGACCGCCTCCGGCGTGTCGTCAATGATCAGATCCACGCCGGTTTCCGCCTCGAAGGCGCGGATGTTGCGCCCCTCGCGCCCGATGATGCGCCCCTTCATCTCGTCGCTCGGAAGGGGCACGACGGACACGGTGGTCTCCGCTGCCTGGTCAACCGCGCAGCGCTGAATTGCCATCGCCAGGATATCGCGCGCCTTGTTCTCGGCCTCCTCGCGAGCCGCCTCCTCGATCTCCCGTGCGAGTTTGGCGGCCTCGTGGCGAACCTCGTTCTCGACCTGCTCGAGCAGCAGTGCCTTCGCCTCTTGCGGCGTGACCCCCGAAATCCGCGCCAGCTCGGCGAGTTCACGCTCTTTGACCTCGACGATCTCCTGCCGCATGCGGTCGAGGTCCTTCTCGCGCCCATTGAGGGCGCGTTCGCGCTTCTCGGCACCGTCGAGCTTGCGCTCGAGATTCTCCTCCTTCTGTGCAATCCGGCGCTCCGCGCGCTGGATTTCGCTCCTGCGCTCCCGGTTCTCCCGGTCTATCTCCGTGCGCAGCCGGTGCGCCTCGTCCTTGGCTTCGAGCAACGCCTCCTTCTTGAGCCCATCTATCTCCTTCTGGGCATCCTCCAGGATGCGGCTCGCCTCCCTCAGCTTCGCGCCCGCTCGCTGCGATTGCTTGCTCCCGATCAGCCATGCGAGCGCGAGCACCACGATCCAACCGACTACCGATAGAACGATATACTGCGTTTCCATCTATGCAACTCCCTTCTTCGAGAGGCCGAAGGGCGGGAGAGTCATCCCATCGGCCTCAACCATGTTGCGCCCGGCGCCGCTGATCCCGACGCCGGCGGCGGCGGCCCGCCATACTCTACGAAGCGCTCCGCTCCCGGCGCGCCCGTGCGAGCGCCGCATCTATCACCTCAAACGTAAACCCTCGCCGCCGCAGCGCTGCGGCCAGGCGCCTCAGGCTTCCTGCTTCATCCTCGCCCGGCCGCGCCGCGTACCTGGCGGCCACTCTCAGTGCGGCATCCAGTTCCCGCTCCACGCCCATTTCTTCCTCGATCGCTCGCTGGATGATCTCTTCATCTACCCCCTTGCGGCGCAGCTCCCAGCGCACCACCAACGAGCCCCGAGGGTTGTTCGCCAGGCGCTCCCGCATCCACGCGCGGGCGAACGCCTCATCATCTACCAGCCCCGCCATTTCCAGCGCATCCACCGCCGCGCGAATCACCGGCTCCGCGAACCCCTTGCGCGCTAGCCGCTCGGCCAGCTCCCACCGGCTCCGCGCGCGGTACCCCAACAGCCGCAGACACGCCTCGCGTGCCCGCTCGACCTCTCGCCGCGAGCAATCGCTGCTCAGGCTATCCTCCCTCAGGCCTAAGAGTCGCGCGGCGACGGGCCTCGCGGTCTTGTTGACCGCCGCTATTCCTCGGCCGCCGCGTCATCTTCATCCGCCGCACTGGCCCCGTCGGCGCCGACCTGCTGGCGGATGCGATCCTCGATCTCCTGGGCCAGCTCCGCGTTGCTCTCCAATGTCTCTCGTGCGTTCTCGCGCCCCTGCCCGAGGCGGGTATCGCCGTAGCTGAGAAACGCCCCCGACTTGGTGATCAGCCCGAGCCCCAGGCCGACGTCGAGAATGCAACCGCCGTGGGATATCCCCTTGCCGTAGATCATGTCGAACTCGGCCTGCCGGAACGGCGGCGCGACCTTGTTCTTGACTACCCGCGCGCGGCTGCGCGCGCCGATGACCTGCGTCCCGGACTTGAGGTTCTCCACCCGCCGCAGCTCGATGCGCACCGACGACCAGAACTTGAGCGCGCGGCCGCCGGGCGTGACTTCCGGATTGCCGAACATGATGCCGATCTTCTCGCGGAGCTGGTTCAGGAAGACCCCAACCGTGCGCGTCGTCGCCAGCGATCCCGAGAGCTTGCGCATCGCCTTGCTCATCAGCCGCGCTTGGAGCCCGACGTGCGAATCGCCCATTTCCCCTTCCAGCTCCGTCTGGGGAACCAGCGCGGCGACCGAGTCCACCACGAAAATGTCAATCGCGCCGCTGCGCACCAGCATGTCGGCGATATCCAGCGCCTGCTCCCCGGTGTCGGGCTGTGACAGCAGAAGCTCGTCAACGTTGACCCCGACCGCCTTGGCGTACGCGGGATCGAGCGCGTGTTCCGCGTCGATGAACGCGGCGGTTCCCCCGCGCTTCTGCGCTTCGGCGACGATGTGATATGCAAGCGTGGTCTTCCCCGAGGCCTCGTTCCCGAAAATCTCGATAATCCTCCCGCGCGGCACGCCCCCGACACCCAGCGCGAGGTCGAGCGTCAGCGCACCCGTCGGAATCGCATCCACCGACAGCCGCGACGACGCCTCGCCGAGGCGCATGACTGAACCCTTGCCGAATTGCTTCTCGATCTGGCCGATGGCCAGCTCCAACGCCTTCGCTTTGTCCGACATCATCCCTCTCCCTGCTCCGTCGGCGCTCCCGCGAGATCAAACGCATGCTGACTCGTATAGATGGGTCCCGTCGGGCGCAGGTCGCTGCGCATCAGCTCGACGCGCCTGACCTCCATCTCACCAAACGGCCGCTCGCGCATCGCCCGTATCTCGGCGGCGAGCCCGTCACGCCCGCCCGCGCTGCGGCACCGGCCCACTGTGACATGCGGGCTGAACCCCCGCGCTTCCCTGTCAAATCCCAATGGCTCCAGCGCCGCCTCTACCCGCTCCGCCAGCCGCGCAAGCTCCTCCGCGCCCTCTTTGACTCCCACCCAGATCACCCGCGGCGCTGTTGCCGACGGGAACCCGCCCGTGCCCTCGATCCGCAGGCGGAACGGCGCCTCCGCTTCCACGGCCGGCCTCACCGCCTCGACGATCGGCGCCAGCCGCGCGTCATCCACCCACCCCAGGAACTTGAGCGTCAGGTGCATGTTGTCCGGGCGCACCCACTTGACGTCGCCGCCCGTGCGTCGCAGCGAACCCTGCGCCTCACCGATGGCCTGGCGTAGGTTCCCGTCCAGGTTGACGGCCACGAAAGCCCGCATCGTCTCGATCCAGCGCCTCGCCGCACGGCAGCAACGCAGCGCCTTTTCCCCTACGTCCTAGTCTTCTGCGCGCGCCCGTGCTAGCCTCTCGGCCTCGCTCAGCACCAACGCCAACGCCGCGTTCGCCGCTCGCGACTTGATCATGTCACGCGCGCCGCCAAAACGGTGTTCCTCGCACTTCTCCCCGTCCGGGCCGCAGAAGCCAATGTACGTCAGGCCGACCGGCTTCCGCGCCGTGCCGCCCGAAGGGCCGGCAATCCCCGTTACCGAAACCGCGACATCCGACCCAAGCACCCGGCGCGCTCCCGCAGCCATCGCGAGGGCGGTCGGCTCGCTCACCGCTCCGTGTTCCTCCAGCACCGTCTCCGCAACGCCGAGCAACTCCACCTTCGCGCGATTGCCGTACGTTACAAGCGAACCGAGAAAGTAGTCCGAGCTGCCCGGAACTTGCGTTATCCGGTGGCCGATCAGGCCCCCGGTGCACGATTCAGCGGCCCCGAGGGTCAGCCCGGCCACCCGCAGGCGCTCGCCGACAGCCGCCTCCAACGACTCCTCGTCGCGGCCGTACATGAATCCCCCGGCGCGCTCCCGCACCGCCGCTTCGAGGGGATCGAGCATCGCCTCCGCCGCGTCCGCGTCCGCCGCCTTCGCGGTCAGGCGCACGTGCACCTCGCCGGTACACGCGAGGAGCGCAATGGTGGGATTGCTCTGCGCCGCAACCAGATCCCCGATTAGATTCTCCAGCGTGGATTCGCCGATACCGACGAACCTGAGCACCCGCGATCGGATGACGCTGTCCGGCGACAGGCGGCGCAGCTCCGGCAGTAGGCTCTCCTCGGCCATCGCCTCCATTTCTCTGGGCACGCCGGGCAGGGCGCACACGACATGGCCATCCTCTTCGACCATGAAGCCCGGAGCGCTGCCGACGGGGTTGGGCATGATGCGTGATCCCGCGGGCACGCGCGCCTGCTTCATGTGGCTGTCGAGGACGGGGATGCCGCGGGTCTCGAGGAGCGACCGAATACGTCTCGCGCAGGATTCGTCGAAGATGAGTTCGCGGTTGAGGGCGAGCGCGATCGCCTCCGACGTGACATCATCGGCCGTCGGGCCGAGGCCGCCGGTTACGATCACGGCGTCGGCGTGGTTCAGCCCGTCACGCACCGCCGCGCGGATGCGCTCAACGTTGTCACCGACCGTGACGTGCCGATAGACGTCTATGCCGACGTCCGGCAGTCTGCGCGACAGGTAGGCGGCGTTGGTGTTGACGATCTGACCAAGGAGAAGCTCGGTTCCTACCGAGAGGATTTCCGCTCGCATGCGGTCCCCTGGAGCGCGCCGACCGTCGCGGGCCTGCGGCGCGCTCGTTCCGCGGGCTCGCCCGCTGTGACACCGCACAGTCGGCCTGTGCCCGCATTCTAACCCGGATTACCCATGACCGACCTCGCGCCCTGCGCGCGGTGCGCCTATGAAGTATCATGAATAGCGCGGCGCACCCCAGGCAGCACGCTCAGAGATCGGTAGCGCCGACCCGCGCCGGGTATGAGTAATACCGGCTAACGCTGCCATTATAGCCCATTCCCGCGCCCGCGGCAAGCGCATCCCGCTGATGGCGCCGGGGCAGCGTCCCTCAGTGGCTGGCCGGTGAGATCGACTCGACAACGCCCCCGACCAGCGCGCCCATCGCCGCCCCAGCGAGAGCCATGACCAGTACCTCCGCTGCCACTATCGGCGCCGGCGTCCCCGCAATCGTACCGGTAAGCAGCATCTGCGCGAACCACATGCCCGCGGCCAGCGCCCCGCCGACCTTCCCACCGGTCCAGATCCCGCCCCCGTAGTACGCGCTCAACGCTCCGATGATCGCCCCGTTGATCGCCCCCACGATGAAGCCCTGCGCGACGTACACCGCGACCGTTCCCCCCTCGAGTATCCCCGAGCCGGCTTCGGCCAGCAGTCCGGTCACTACGCCAAGCGCCCCGCCTCCCGTCACTGCGCCGGCGATGATGCTTCGAACCAGCAGCCGCCTGGCACCTCGTGCGGCTGACACGTGGTCGGCTGGCACCCGGCTCTCCGGGCGGGGCGCAGTCCGCTCAGACGGGCCACTCAGCCGCAGCGGTCCGAGCGTCCCCAACTCCGAAGTGTCCTCCGCGCTTGGCCTCTTGTCCGGCGCAGCTCTCGCTCCGGCGGCCGCCGCTTTTACGTCGGCGTCATCGTCCGTGGAAGCGCCGAGCCGCGTGCCACAGTTCCAGCAGGTCTCCCGGCCCGGCGGATTATGCTGATGGCAGTGCTCGCATTCCACCGTCGTCTCGACTTCACCCCGCCGAATTCCCCGGCCAGGCCGTCAATAGGTGATCCGAAATGACCTGAACTCGCCGATCGCCGCCCGCCACTGTGCGTCAACCGCCTCGACGCGCGCGCTCGCTGGCCCGCGGCGCAGATGCCCCAGTAAGGCCTGCAGCGACTTCTCACGCCCCTCGGCGACCACCTCGACCTCGTCGCCGACCGTGTTGCGCACCCAGCCGGTCAGCCCCAGCTCAATCGCCCGGCGCTGGACGAACGCGCGAAAGCCTACCGCTTGCACCCTGCCCCGGATTGTAGCGTGGAGCCGTTGATCGGGCATTCTCTGCGCCTGCCCCTCCTCACGCACGTCACGGGCGGGGTGTCGCACCGGTGCCGCGGGTGCTTCTCGCGTCCGCAGCGGCCGCGCCCGCGCCCGATCGCCGCCGACATAGCCCCGCAACGAGCAGTTCCAGCGCCATCCGCGGCTCCGACACACCCTCGCCGATGCCCTTCAGGGCAAGCTCCGCCGCGAGCACGCGGCGCAGCGCGTAGGCCAACTGCGGCCACGAGAACCGCCGCGCCTGTCCCGCCAGTCGGTTGACCAGCCACTGGCGGCTGGACAGATAGCGCCGTATGTCGGCGTCCTCCGGCAGCAAGGCCTCGGCCTCATCTGAGGGTTCCTTCCCCGGGCGCCAGCCCGTATCGAGCAGCACCTTAGTCTGCCAGATGAGCCGAAACTGGCGGGCGATGAAAGCCAGCGCCGTGGTCGGTTCGACGCCTTGGTATTGCACGAGATCGCGCAGCACCGCCAGCGCCTGATCCGCATCGCCGGCGCCGATGGCGTCGCCCACCGCGAAGACATTATCCTCAGGGGCACGTACCGTCAACTCCTCAACGTGGCGCTTGGATATGCCGCTCCCCTCCGATGCGACCAGCACAAGCTTCTCGACCTCACGTGCGATCCTACCGAGGTCGGTGCCGACGCGCTCGGTCAACAGCGCGGCGACGGCCGGCTTCATGGTGCTGCCCAGGGATTGCGCGTAGTCGGCAGCCCACGCGGCAGCCTCCTCCCGCCTCATCGCGGCGCATTCGACTACGCTGCCCGACTCCGCGACCGCCTTAATCAACTCCGCGCTCAAGCGGCTCTTCGCCTCTCCGCCGGCTGACCTCCGGCGCTCGGATCGCTGGCCGCGCGCTCCCTCCGTGAGAATCACCGTCGTGCCCGGCGCCGCGCGCAGATTGCTCGCCAGTTCGCGCTGTTCGGCATTCGTCATGTTCTCCACGCCGTCCACCACGAGCACGCGGACGGGACTCAGGCTCGCGGCTGTCTGCGCCCTACCCGAGATCGCGGCCGCCCTGACTCCTTTGCCGACGACGAAAGTCTCCACCGCATAGTCGCGGTCCTCGGGCGAAACCAGGCGTTCCACGATCCCGTTGCGCACCCGCAGCTTCAGTTCGTACTCGGGGCCATGCAGCAGACACCACTGGCCCTGCGGATCGTATCCCTGCTTGTGGAATTGGGCGGCGGAAAGCTTAGGCATAGGACTGTTCGGCGGCGTCGCCGGTCACGGCGAGCTTATGACTCTCGGTTTCCGTTGGCGCACGCGCTCTTCCTGCCCAAGGCAGACCTCATCGCGAACGCGCGACGACCAGCTCTTGAGAATGACCAGCCCGGTGCGGGAAAAGCCTGACCTCACCCGTCGAGTACTCCCCCCGACATCTCCGAGAACAACCGATAGCACTCGTACAGCGCGCGGGGGACATGGAAACACCCCTTCCACTTCCCGCCCTTCAGCGGCAGCAGCACTTCGCCGCGCCGGTCGAGATACCCGTACCACTCCCCGTACTCCGGGTCCGGAAATCGCTCCCACGCATACTCATGCACCCGCTCATACCACTCCCAGCATTCCTTGCGCCCCGTGAGCAGGTAGCCCATTGCCGTCGCCACCAGCGTCTCCAGATGCACCCACCACAGCTTCTGATCCCACTCCAGTTGCTGCGGCGGCTTGCCCTCCGCGTCGAGGAAGTAGAAGATCCCGCCGTGCTGCTTGTCCCATCCGAACTCGAGAATGCTCAGCGCGAGATCGACGCACTTCGCAATGAGCGCGTCATCCCTCTTGCGCCTCGCGATGTCCATGATAAACCACATGCCCTCGATGCCGTGTCCGGGGTTGATGAGCCGGCCGTCGAAGCAGTCACAGTGAGCCCCCTCTGCCAGCACGTTCTCGAATATCAGGCCGCGCTCGTCGTCAACGAACAGCGTCATGACCTCGTCCACGCAGCGGTCAACCAGTCCCCACGTCTCCTCCTCGCCGAGCAGCCATTCCATCTCCAGGGTCAGGTTCGACAGGATCATCGGGATCGCGAACGGGCGCAGCGGGCGCGTGCCCGGCACGGCCTTCGAGTACTTCCCCTTGGGATTGTCCTTGCGCCGCCAGACGTTATGATAGGTCGTGAGCGCAAGCTCCTTCGCCGCCTCATCTCCGGTCGCCAGCGCATACTGACTGAACGCCATGGCCGCGAACGCATCAGAGAAGATGTTGTACGGCTGCACCAGCGGATTGCCCCGCCGATCCAGCGCGAAATACCAGTTGCCTTCCCCGTCCATCCCGTGCGCGCGCAGGAACTCCGCCCCGTGGCGCGCGATGCTGAGCCATTCATCCCGCCGCTCGAAGCGGTTGTACAGCATCGAGAACGTCCACACCTCGCGCGCCTGGAGCCACACGAACTTGTCGGTATCGTACACATCGCCCGCGCGGTCGAGGCAGGTGAAGTATCCGCCGCACTCCCGGTCGAGGGAATGCTTCTGCCAGAACGGCAGCACGTCGTCAAGCAGATTGGTGAGGTAGAGCTGAGCGTACTCCGCGAA
>CP070648.1:2965687-2969253 GCA_020354555.1 Armatimonadota bacterium
CGCACGGTGAGGCGCAAGGACCGTCGCGTCGAAGCACTGGCGACGGTGCTGAGTCAACTGAAGCCCGGTTCCCCTCTTGTCGCGTCGGTTGCGGATGAGGCTGCGGGAATTGCGCGCAGCATCGAGCAGCGGGATCGGCGAGACGCAGCGCTCGACGCGATCGTCCAGGACCTCGCAGACCTCGACCCTGACCGCGCAATGGAGTTGGCGCTCAGCATCAGCAGACCGAAGTTGCGGGGACGTGCGATGCGGTGCGTCGTGCGGCATATGGCCAAGCGGGGCCCCGAACGGGCATTAGCGATAGCCCGCGGCACCAAACACATAGGCAGCACCGACGGCGTCAAGAACATGATGGCGTGGGAACTGGCGGAAACGGCTCCTGACAAAGCGATGAAGCTCACGCGGAGCATCAGTGAGCCAGCTCGCCGCACATGGGCCCTGTTCCGGGTCGGCCTCACGGGTGCGAGCCGCAGCAAGACCCGCTTGAGGAAGGCACACGGCCGGCTCCTCGCTTTGGCGCAGAGAATCCGCGACCCCCGACAGCCCGACGCAACGCCCTCCCTACGCGCTTTTGCGCTGGCTGCGGTGGCACGAGCCTGGGTCAAGCTTGCCATCCTGCCGCCGCGGGCACTCCAAGCCAAACTCATGAGCGTCGTCCGGGATCTTGATTGCCGCGACACGGTGCGGGTGACGATCGCTGAGGCCGTCGTAGAGCGGGATCCCGAGGCGGCTCTCGGACTCATCGAAGCGATAGACGATCCGTGGATGCGCTACTCGGTCGAGGAGAGAGCCGTTGTCGTGCTAGCTGCCACAGACCCGCAGCGTGCTTTGAGCGTCGCCCAAAGCGGCAGATGCAAGCGCTATCGGCATTACGTCCTCGAATCGGCAGCAGCAGCGCTCGCGGCAGCAGACTCCGATGGCACGCTCGCCGCCATCCAATCAGTCAGGTCAAGGCCCACGCGGATGAGCTTGCTGTACGGCTGGGCGAAACAGGTGACCAAGCAGGACCCGGATCGAGCATTGGCTGTCGCACGGCGGGAACGCGACGACCATGTGCGATGGCACATGACCCGTGGGATCGCCACTGCCCTCGGCGAGGCAGACCTGCGCCGAGCAGTGAGAGTGGCGAGAACGATCCCAGACCTGAAAGCACGGGGCGACGCACTATTCGCCGTGGCCTGGGCCGCGCTGCCTTGAGAGGGTGATCCGTACTGACGCCAGGGCAAAGGCAGGAGGCAGGTCGCCCGGGGCCCTCACAGCCGGGCGTGAGCCGCTTAGGCTGATTCCCTGTCGCGGAGCAACACAGCGAGCGGGCCGCGGTCAGCACCGCGGCCCGCTCTGACTGCAACGCCCTGCTCAGGCGGGTCTATTTCCCCTCGATGACCATCTCCACCGGCTGTGCAATGGCCTCCACCTCGGGGTTATAGTACTTGTATACCCTGGACTGCGGCGTCTTAGCCCGGATCGGGAATTTCGCCCGCACGCCGCAACTGAACTCCAGCGGCGGCTTGGGCGGAATCTCCTCGAGGTAGATGATGATCTGCCGCGCCGCGAGGGTGAACTTCTGGAACACGCCCTTGTCCACCATGCGCTGGAGATCCTCCGCCATCACCTCGAACCCCGGCGGGATGCCCAGGTCAATGATGACCATCTCGGCCACCTTGCCCGTGTTGTTGACGACGCGGACGGAACACGTCGCGGTGTCATCCTGCGCCAGCCGCGTCTTGTCGTAACTGACCGTTATGTCGAGCGCTTCCCGCGGCGGGGCGGCGATCCGTTGCCACGGGATGTAGAAGATACTCACGATCTGGTACAGCGCGCTGCCCTTGCCGGAGAAGCCGATCTTGATCTCGTTCTTGCCCGGTCGCACCAGGCCCTTCAGGTCAACCTGTCGCATCACGTCGTAGTCCTCCGGCGTGATCGCCAGCGCCGCTGCCTGCTTGCCGTTGATGGACACCTTCAACTCGGCGTTGATCTCCTCGGTCGCTTTGCCCATCGCCAGCAGCATCACCTTGAGCGCCCACACCGTCGCCTGCGTCGTGTGCCACGTGCCGTACGAGTCCTTGGCCTGGATCAGGTAGTTCATCGCCTTGTTGGTCAGGCCGATGTGCCGCCCCGACTTGACCAGCGCGTACGCGGCGAGCGCGGTCGTCTCCAGGTCGGCCTTCTCCTCCGCTGCGCCGGTGAACGTCGGCGCCGCGCCCTGCCAGTACGCGACCTTGTCGTCCTCGACCGCCTTCTCGGCCAGCATATCCACCACCGTCTTCCCGTCGGGGTCGTTCGGGTCAATCGTCAGGAACGCGTTCGCGACGACGGCCAGGGCGTACGGATCATCCTGCTTGGCGAAGTTGGCGCGGATGTAGCTCACTCCCTTGCTCGTCGACTCGCCGCGGTAGCCGGACTCGGCGAGCGCCCAGGTAATGTACGCCGCGGTGCGAAAGACATCGGTCTGGCGATTGATGATGCCCTCGGCGATGCCCTCTTTGTCGAGCGGCCACGTGCCGTCCGCCTGCTGCCTCCCGGCCAGCCAGTTCTGCGTGCGCTGGATCACCGCCGGGTCAACCTCGTAGACCTCAGACATGTCCGAGAATTCCATCAGCCCGTACGCGGTCAGCACCTGGTGCGCCGGCGCGTTGCCGAACCACGAGAACCCGCCGCCCGGCACCTCGTACGACACCAACCGCTGATAGCCGACGTTGATGAACCCCTCGGCTTTCATCTGCAGCTCAGGGCTGACCTGCCCGGTCGTCTTCAGGTAATCGAGCACGAGCACGTTCGGATACGTCACCGACGATGTCTGCTCGAAACACCCGAACGGCATGCGCAGCATGCTGTCGAGCCCCTCGACCGCCTGGCTGAAGATGCCGGGGTAGATCTTGACCAGAATGTTGTTTGCCTCCGCGATCGCCTCCTCGGGGATGACGACCGTGCGCGTCACATCGGCGTCAATGCGGTCGTTGACGACCTCGCGGATCTCCTTGCCGTCGGGCACGACTTCGATCTGCCGCTGCATCGCGTCCGACATCTCGCTGCCCCGCGCGGTCACCGTGAGCCGATGGTTGCCGATCTCGTTCACGCGCAGGCGGTAGTAGATCACGCCGACATCCTCAGCCCTAATCGCCACCGACTTCTGCGCCTCGTCGAGCAGCTCGAACCAGTCGCCGGGCTCCAGTTCGAGCGCGATCTCTTGCGCCCGCGGCAGGTAGTTGTAGATCGCCACCGGTATCGACACCTCGTCGTTCTGCGTCAGCGCCACCGGCAGGTCAATGTCAATGAAGAAGTCCTGGAACACCCGCAGCGCCATGTCGCGGCTGCCGAGTTGCCCCTTGAGCGACGACGCCATCGTGCTCATGCGCCAGGTCGTGATCGAGTCGGCCATGGTCAGGTCGAGTGTCGCGCGGCCGCGCTCGTCGGTGATCAGCGCGGGCTCGAAGAACATCGTCTCCGGGAAGTACTGGCGCACGAGCACCGGCTCCGCCGCCGCTGCGCCAGGAGCGGCCTCCGCAGCCACCGCCTTCTCCATCCTGCCTGCCTGGAGGACGGCTGGGGGGCGCAGCATCGCAGCG
>CP070648.1:2969353-2976507 GCA_020354555.1 Armatimonadota bacterium
AGTCACCGGCGGCTGCGGCAGCGGCAACTACTGCCCGACCAACCCGGTCACCCGCGGACAGATGGCGATCTTCCTCTGCCGCGCGTTCGCCATCCCGTTCTAGGGCGGGCTGGCGAACACCGACAATCCGCGGGGGCGAGCCCCAGGGCTCGCCCCCCTGCTATTTCATCGCTCGATCCGCGCACTGCGCGCCGTCCGCGGCGGGCAGCCAAGTGCACTGCTCCTGCGCGCCGCCCATCGTAGGAGACGGGGTCCTGAGCGTCGAATACGTTCTCGAGGTGCTGATGCGCGGGCGATCTCCCGACACGCGGCAGCATGCCGCCCCTGCGTGTAGGTGTCACCGGCGACAGCGAGTTCAACTCGCGAGCTGCTCGGCCGAGGCCCGCACCCCCGTGCTATTCGATGTCAGGATCTGAGACGAACTCCCAAGCTTCCCCGTCGCGCGGACGGCCGTGGGCGCGATGGGCGCTCGCGGCGGCAACCGCCGCCGTACTCGCCGTCTATCTGTGGGGCGATGGCGGGTGCGACGACGCCAACATCAGCTTCCGCTACGCCTCGCATCTGGCCTACGGCTACGGCAGCGTATGGAATCCCGGGGACGCGCCGTCCATGGGTTCGAGCACGCCGCTGTGGCTGGTATTCCTGGTGCTCGTCGAGAAGCTGTGGCCCGGTCACATTCCGGTCGCGGCGAACCTCGCGGCGGCTGTGTGTTGGGGACTGCTCACCGTGGTGGCGTGGGGCATCGGCGAGCACCTGGGGTGGCGCAGACCGTGGATGGCGGCGGCAGTGCTGGCAGGACTGGCGCCCCTCGCAGCCGCGCGGATGAGAGGCATGGAGACGGCGGCCTACGCGCTGCTCATCGCGATCGCCTACCTGGCATGGCTGCGCGATTCGCGGGGATGGCAGTGGGGCGTGTGGGCCGGGCTGTGCGCGCTGATCCGGTTGGATGGGTGGCTGGTGCCGGGGGTCTTGGGTGCGGCAAGCCTGATCACCACCCGACGCGCTCCGTTCGCGGCGATTGCGGCAGCGGTCGCGATGTATCTGCCGTGGCTGGGCTGGCAGTGGTGGGTGACGGGGGCCGTGGTGCCGCAGACCCTTCATGCCAAGGCCCTGTGGCTGGGGTCCGGGCGATTTCATCCCGCGGCGCTGCCATATCTCACCGCGCGCCCCATCGTCGGGGTCGCGCTGTGGATATGTGTGGGACTGGCTGCAATCTGGGGGCTGAGAGAGCGGCGGCTGTGGCCCCTTGCGGTGTGGGGAGTAGTATATTGCATTGCGTACCGAGTCGCAGGGCTCCCGCACATGGGCTGGTATTACATGCCGCTGCTGGTCGCCGTGGCTCTGCTGGCGGGCGCGGGGGCGGATCGCGTGCGCTTCGCCTCGGGGACGATCGTGGTGCTGGCGGTGGTGTCGGGCGTGACGATGATCGTCGCCGGGCATCCGTGGTTCCCGCGCCGGGTCGTTTACCCACCCGTGATGCCCGCGGCGGCGTTCGAGCAGCACGGGCTGACCCGCATCGCGCACTGGCTGGGTGAGAACGACCCCGGGGCGAGTGTCCTGACCAATGAATGCGGGATACTCGGTTACCTCTCCAACTGCCGCGTGATTGACGCCCTCGGCCTAGTGAGCCGCGAGACGTGGCCGTACATCCCCAAGGGCGATTTCGCCGGGATGGTCAGGGACATGCGGCCGGACTACATTGCGTGGCGCGTTCACCAGCGCGGGGAGTTGCTGCCGTGGGCGCCGGATTACGAGTGGCGAGAGGGCTGGCGCGACGACGTCGGGTGGTACGGGTTGCTGCGGCGAAAGGCGGCGCCGGGGGCTGCAGCCCGCATGCCGACGCGCGAGGCATCATCCCCAACTCCGCGGCGAGCCAAACGCTTCCTTGTCATTGTGTCCGATTCCCTGCGAGCGGACCACGTGGGGTGCTACGGGTGCCGCAGGGGCCTGACGCCATACATTGACGCGTTCGCGCGGCGGTCGGTGCGGTTCGAAAACGCCTTCGCGGCGTCTTCGTGGACGACGCCCTCGAACGCGGCGCTGTTCACGGGCATGTATCCCCACGAGGTGCAGGAGCCCCGCGGGGTGCGCGTTGCTCCGGAGGCCAGGACAATGGCCGAGTATTTCCGCGCCGCTGGTTTCGCCACCGCCGGCTTCTCGGCACACGTGCTCATTTCGGGCGACCATGGCTTTCGGCAAGGCTTCCGGTCATTCGCGTGCAAGCCAACCGGCGACGAAGAAATGACTGCGCGGTGCATCAAGTGGATGCGCGCGAACGCGGATGATCCGTTTCTCGTGCTCCTGTACCTGCACGACCCGCACTGGCCGTATGACCCCGAGGCGGCCGGGGCGTCGTTCGTGCCGCGCACGGCCAACGTGTCCCCCCGCGTCGCCCACGGGTATATCCCCCTTGATCCCGACGTCCGCGTGCCGCGCATCGTGACCCGACCGACGAGCGCCCGCGAGATATCCATGGATGAAGTCGAGTACCTGCACGCTCTCTATGACGGCGACATCGCAAGCGTGGACGAGCGCATCGGCCGCGTGCTGGAGGCGACGGAGGATGTCGAGGACCTGGCGGTGGTGGTGACCGCAGACCACGGCGAGGAATGGCTCGATCACGGCGGGCTGTCGCATCTCTACACGTTGTACGACGAGTTGCTGCGCATTCCGCTGCTCGTGTCCGCGCCCGGCCAGGAGCCGGGCGCGGCGAGCGTGCCGGTGAGCAACCTCGATGTGCTGCCGACCTTGCTTGCGTTGGCGGGCATCCGGGCACCTGATGACCTGCGCGGGGTGAATCTGTTCCCGACGGAGAACTTGCGGCCCCGGCCGCTGTTCGCGGAGGTGCACGGGTGGAACTCGCGCGGTGTTTCGCGCTACAATGTGCGCATCGGCACGCAGACCTTAATCCGCACCGTGAGCGAGCTGAGCACCGATCCGCCGCGGCGAGGGCGTTTCGAGCGCTACGATTTCGTCAACGACCCGGGTCAGCAGCATCCGCTGCCGCCGCGGGCGCCTGGAGGGCATGCTCTGTGGCGCCTGATGGCCCGGTTCGATCCGCTGGCCGCCGAAGTGAGGGCGGGCGTTCACCGGCCGGAGTTGGATGAGAAGACCGCCGAGGAGTTGCGCGCCATCGGCTACCTGGGGAACTGAAGTCTGACCGTCGCAGGCAGGCGAGCAGTCCGTCTGAAGGCGTAACGGCATGAGCCGCGGCCTGGGTTCTGCGGACGTGCCTCGGCGTCATGTGCGGAGAGAACGCGAGCAACTACTGAGGCAATGGGCATAGTGCGACGAGCGCGATGGCTGTGGGTGCTGATCCCCGTGCTGGGGATCGGAGGATGGCTGCTCGTGGGGCGGTCCGATGTTCGGCAGCCGGCCGCTGCGCCCGTGCGGGCGGCGCGGTTTCTCCTCATCGTGTCCGATTCCCTGCGCGCGGATCACGTGGGGTGCTACGGATCTGCCAAGGGGCTGACGCCGAACATTGACGCCTTCGCCAAGCGCGCGGCGCGATTCGACAACGCGTATGCCGCCTCCTCGTGGACCTGTCCGTCGAACGCCGCCCTGATGACCGGGAAGTATCCGCGCGAGGTGCAGCAGCGCAACGCGATGCGGCTCGCCGCGAACGCCGTCACCATGGCGGAGTGCTTTCGCGATGCCGGTTACGCGACGGCGGGCTTCTCGTCGCACCTCTTGATGTCGGGGCGGTACGGCTTCGACCAGGGCTTTCAATCCTTCGCCTGCAAGCGGCTGCAGGACGACGAAATGGCCGACCGCTGCATCCAGTGGATGAGCGCGCACGCGGAGGAGCCGTTCTTCGTCTTGCTCTACCTGCTCGACCCGCACTGGCCGTACGATCCGGAGGCGGCCGGGGCATCGCGCGTGCCGCCGAAGGCCGATGTCCGCGAGCGGGTCGCCGAGGGCTACAGTCCTCTCGATGCGGAGGTTCGGGTGCCCCGCATCGTCAAGCGCCCGCGCGGCGACGAAGAGATGTCGCTCGATGAGGTCGAGTACCTTCACGCGCTCTACGACGGCGACGTGGCGAGCGTGGACGCGCGCATCGGGCGCGTGCTGCGCGCCGCATCGGGGTTCGAAGATCTGGCGGTCGTCGTCGCCGCCGACCACGGCGAGGAGTGGCTCGACCACGGCGGCCTGTCGCACCTCTACACGCTGTACGACGAACTGCTGGACATCCCGCTCATCATGTCCGTGCCCGGGCAGCAGCCGCGCGTCGTCAGCGCGCCGGTGAGCAATCTCGATGTGCTCCCGACTCTGCTCGGGCTCGCGGATATCGAGCGTCCCGAAGGGCTGCGCGGGATCAACCTGCTGCCGCTGGACAAGCTGCCCGCGCGGCGGGCGCTGGCGGCGGAGGTGCATGGGTGGAACCCGTGCGGCGTGTCGCGCTACGGCGTGCGTCTCGACGACCAGACCTTGATCTGCACCATGGCGGGCCTGTCCGATGAGCCGAAGCCGCCGCCGCGAGGGCGATTCGAGCGTTACAACTACGTCGAGGATCCCCGCCAGCAACGCCCACTGCCTCTGAACGACCCGAAGTCGGACTATCTCTGGCGGCTCATGCGCGCGTCCAATCCTTTCGCGGCGCTGGCGCGCGCGGGCGACCAACGCCCGAAGCTCGACGCGAAGACCACGGAAGAGCTGCGCTCGATCGGGTATGTCGGGAAGTGAAACCGCCGGCCGCGGCTTTCGCGAAGGCGCGCGGGCCGGGTTAATTGTGAGCCACCTGCCGCAGACCGCGTCGACCGCCTGCTACACCAGGACGCCGTCCGACCAGCCCAGCTTGACGAGGTCAATGCGCTCCGGGTCGCTGACCCCAAGGCCGTACTTCGCGTCCGCGATCTGGACATGCTTCGCCGGCGGCGAGATGGGCCATTCGTATCCCTTGTACTCGTCGCGCTTGGCCTGGACGACGCGGGCGCAGATCATGTCCACCGCCACCGGGTCAGTGCCGACGATGAGCCCCCTGTAATCCCAGACGTAGCGCGGATCAACCTGCGGCCCGCCGTTGAACAAGGGCTGGAGCGCGTCTATGACGATGAGGCGGCAGCGCTCTCGGATAGACGGTATCGCGTTGAGTATGCCGGTCTCGGCGCAACTGTCGGCGTGGAAGGCGTAGGTGACGTTGCGATCCGAGACATTGATGTTGGTCACCGCGCCCGCCCAGTTCTTCAGCGCGCAGCCAACGCCCGCAAGCCAGTGCGCTTTCAACCCGGTGACGTTGACCAAGCCGTCGGCCCAGGTGACGAGGTTGCTGACATCGTCCGCGTCATAGCCCGGGCGCTGGGGCAGAGCCTCGAATTCGTCGCGGCCGAAGCCGGCGCTGTTGCGGTCCCAGGCCGCGATGTCCTTGTCGGCGACCCCGGCGCTCGTCAGCCCCGAGTGGATTGCGTAGAGCAGTTCGGGGTGCACGGGACGCATCATCACGTTCGACTTGATGGCGATCTTCTCGCCGGCGCGACCGTAGGTCTTCCACGCGGCGGCCTGGTCGGCGGCGCCCGTCAAGCGCACCAGCGCCTGGTCGAGCATCTCCCGCAGGATTGTCTCTCGCGCTTCCGGGGATCCGTCGAGCGCACGCTGATCGCGGATGAGCGCGACGGTCGCGCGGCCCGGGGTCGGGCCTCGCTCTTCCACCGCCGACTCCGATGCGGACTGCGACGCAGACCGGCAGCCGCCTTGCGAGGCGGCCGCCCCGCCGACCACTGCGCCCAACAGCCCTCCCGCTCCGCGGCGGAGAAACTGGCGGCGGGTGAGGTCCGAATCGTCGGAATGCTTGCGAGCCATCGGCCTTCTCTCCTTATTCGCTCAGAGCTGTTTGTTCAAGCGAGATTCCCGTCCCAGGCGGGTGGGCTTCACTCGCGCTGCTCGTCCGTAACGAGACGGTCCGAGGTCGCGCCGCGCGGCGCTCCCGCGCACAGTCCACCGTTGTATCAGCCCTTGCCGATGCGTTTGCGCGCCGATTCGAGGAGCGCGCGCGCCACCCCTTCGTCCGGGGCATGGGATGCCAGCACGACGTAGCGGTTGCGGACGAACGCGCCGACCCAGCGGAAGCGGTCGCTTTCACTCACATACCACGGGGGCGGATTCCCATCGCCGGATGCGCCGTGGAGCTTGGCCGCCCCGAGGTACCCGGCCATGGCGTGCCGTGCCTCTGGATAGATCACGATCGCAAGCTTCGCCGGCGGGCCGTCGGCCTGCGGGTACTCGCCATAGACGACGTTGGTCCGGCGGTTCAGTCGCAGCGCATTGCCAGGCAGGTAGAGGACGCTGTTGAGGCTCGTGTCGGTGTGGAGATACCGCACCGACGCGGCCGCGAGTCCGGGCCGGGGCAACAGGCCGAGCATCGGCGGCTTCTTGCCCATCGCTCTCACCGCGGTCGAGACCGCCTTGCCCAGCTTGAGAATCGCGTCGCGCGCGGTCTCGGATTCGCGGTCGGTGAAGATCCGCGCGAACAGGCGGTCTTTCCAGAACGTCAGCAGGCCGCCGGAATATGACGACTCCTGGCCGACGGGTGGGCTCTCCCGCGCTCGCTCGTGCGAGAAGACACCGAACGCATCGTGCGACGAGCCCATGTCATAGAGTTCGACTGTGATCTTGGCGCCGCCGGGGCCAACGTAACTCCCGACCGCAACGCGCTGGAAGTCATACGCGAGGTAGAAGTCCGCCCCGCCGTTGATGTAGTCGAAGAGCGTCGTAGGCGTGTACGAAGCAGGCTTGCCCTGCGTTCGCCATCCCTCGACTGCGCCCGATCGGGGCAGCAGGGATTCGAGGTCGAGGGCGGCGGCGCGAGTGCCGGATGTACCCGCCAACCCGAGCCCGGTGATAAGGACGAGCAACCTTAGTGCCAGATCCGCGCGGCACGGGCGCGGGCGCGCGGGGTCGCCGTGATGGCGCGCCTTCGACGCCAGTGACCCGAGACGGTCTCGCAGGGCAGAATTGCCTCTCATGATGCGGCTCTCCCCGGGTACAGCGGTGACATTGCTCTGAGCTTCTCGACGATGGGCGGGAGCGTGTCGAGGACGGAGTCCACATCCTCGTCGGTGTTGTCGTGGCCGAGGGTGAGGCGCAGAGAGCCGTGGGCGACGTCGTGCTCCAGCCCGATGGCGAGCAGGACGTGAGAGGCCTCGAGGGAACCGGAGGTG
>CP070648.1:2976607-2979250 GCA_020354555.1 Armatimonadota bacterium
ACGAGTCCCGATCTGCGGGCCACGACAGCCTGCAGCACCCACGCAAGCGCGACCCACATCGTCAGAAGACGAGGCAAATGCAATGGCGCGAGCGCGGGGATTATTTGCTGAGGCCGCACAAACTCCAAGGCAAGCAGCATCAGCAGTCCCCAGAACGGCTCGCGCAGCGTGAGAATCGCCACGAATGCGGTGATTACAACGGCGACGATCAGGGCCGGGGGAAACAGCAGCACCGCCGCCGCCAAGGCGAACCCGAGGCAGGCAACCCCGACCGCGTAGAGCATCCGCGCCGTGGGCCAGGTTGGGATTCCGGCTTCCACGGATGACGCCGGCACGCTATCTCTTCGTTCGTTCGACATCATGCTATGCCCAGTTCACTGCGCGCGCCCCTGCCATAGTGGTTGCTCCTGGCAGGCCCGCCCGCATCACGTTGCGGCGACGGCGTTTGCCGTATTGGCAACCACTCGGTATAGGCGATAGGGCAGGCACTCGCGACAGAGTTCGCCACAGGCAAGGTCAAACCCGGACGGCAGCTTTCGCACATCCACCAGTAGCCAATTGGCATGGAATCGCTGCACTACGGCCTCCAGAGGTTCCTGCACCAAGGGATAGAAGAATTCCAGTTCGCTGAGAGCTGCGGAGGCGCCGTGTCGCAGCGTGCGCTTCTTCGCGAAGTAGGCGACACTATTGGCAAGGCCGACCGGCACGCAGACCACGCCATCTTCATTGCGCTGTCGCAGGAAATCGAGGATCGACATCAGTGACGGGTTCACGGTCTCCTTGGCCTGGTGTTGCGCCCACGCATATCGCCCCCGAAGTTCGCGCAGAGAGATCGCCAGCGCCAACCCAGCGGCGATGTACAGTGAGGGCCAGCCCCTGCTGAGCGGCACAAGCGCGCCACCGGCAGTAACGGCTATCGGCAGCGCGGCATACGTAAGATACCGATAGCCCTCCCCCAGGAATCGAAGGGGCCTGACGTAGGTTGTCGCCACGAAAGCGACGTAGGCTATCGCACCCCATGCGACGAAGGGGCGGCTGAGCGGTGCAGCCGTCCACAGGCCCCACGACGCACCGACAAAGACGAGGATAAACGGAAGGTGCCGCACCAGACGGTAAACCGTCGCAGCACGAGACCGCAGGCTGCGTCGTTCGTCGGCGGCAGCTTGCCCGTGGTCGGCCAGCAGCTTGAGCGGGCGGGCCTCATCCAACCGATGCACGTTGCGAAACCAGAACCGAAGTTCGATGAGATGGCCTCTGAGGACCGTGATGTAGTGCCCTCTCGTCAATACCACCGTGGCGGCGACCGCTGCCGCCACGGCCGCAAGCACCGCCACGTGTCCTGTGAACGCGGCAACGCCCACGGCGATAGGCAGCAGCGCCTGTGTGCTCATGCGATGCGTCATGAGCAAGAGCCCGACCGCGGCGACGGAGCCGGCAAACAGAGGCACCGAGTACGCGTTGGCCGCTTGAGCCGCCACCACGGACGCCCCCACGGCCACCGAGAGCAGGAGAGCGCCAAGGGCCCGCGGAGTGAGCTCACAGCTGATGCCAACGCTGACGGGCGTGACCGCGTAGATCAACCCGGCCATCGCTGCAGACAGAGGATCCCGCCACAGGTAGTAAGCCAATGCACACGTCAGCGCCGTGTGACCTGCCTCGGCGACCGGCGATAGCAACCACTGCCAGCGGGCTGCCGCCTCGCGCGGGAGCCGCGACAGCACCCAGCCGAGAGCGGGTGGGTAATCGTAGATGCCGCTCGGGACGAAGCAATCCGCGCTACGGAACCGGCGGCCCTGGGCTCTCACGCAGTCGGCGATGTGCAGATGAAACCACGTGTCAACGCCGCGGAATCGGCCCTGGCCGCCGGCAAGCGCCCTGATTGCGAACGCCACTGCCGCGGTCAGCGCAGTCCCTATTGTCAGCATCGCCATGTCTGGCATCCGGATTGGCCTCTTCAACTCACTCGCTGGAGCGCATCGGTGCGTAGCGCAGCCACCCGTAGGCGGAGGTGGCGACCACATGCCCCAAGCGCGCGACCTTCGCCAATTCCTCGTGGCGGTAGAACCCGAGCACGTAGAGCAAGGCCGGGTACAGCAGCACCAGCGCGCAGCGGACGCCGATCGATCCCGCCGTCGAGGCCACGTGCACCCAGGTGCTGGCCCAGTACAGGAATGCGGCAACTCCTGTCAGCTTGGCCAGCCGCGAGACTTCGTATGTGATGCGGTACAGCCGCTGGCCGAGAATGTACGAGACCGCCGCCAACGCGGCGAAGGACAGCAATGTCGCCCACGCGGCGCCCATCATCCCGAAACGGGGCACGAGCAGCCAGTTGAGGAGCAGCGTCAGACCCGCCGCGCTGCCGACCGCGAGCGCACGGAAGACGGTCCGCCGGGCGAGGTGAATCCCCGTCTCGAAGAAGTTGGCCGCGGCGAGGAACAACAGGCCCACCATGACGATCGGCACCACCCGGTGCGCCGCCAGGAACTGCGGCGTGGCGATGATCTTGAGGGCGTCCTTGATCAGTACCGACACGCCGAGAGCGAAGAAGGTGGCGACGCAGAAGAAGTACGTGCACACCTTGCCGTAGATGTCGCGCGCGTCGTCCCGCTTGGCGACGGCGAACATCGCTGCCCCCCACACCAA
>CP070648.1:2979350-2985545 GCA_020354555.1 Armatimonadota bacterium
GCGCACGTACACCGGCCGCAGGAACCCGGTGTTGCCCGGCTCGCCGAAGTGGATCTTGACGGCGACCAGGTCATCGTTTCTGATGATGCGCGCGAAGCCCGCTTTGTCGAAGAGCTGTGCTGCCTTGTCCAGCAGGCCCGGGGTACGTCCCGCGGCGCGCAAGTTCGCGAAATAGACGGTCTTCGGCACGATTCCCTCCCGTGAGAATGCCCGCGCAGGGCGGGCTGCCCCGCCCGAACCAGCTGGCCGCACCCACGCGCTGGACAAATGAAGCGAGTTCGCTGTATTGTACTCGATGCACCTGCCAGGGTCAAGAATTGACGTGCACGGGGGTGGCGATGGTGTCGACAACCGGTGACGTCTCCTTCGTGGTTCTTATCATCTTGTTGCCCGCGGCGATCTTCATCCTGTGGCTGTGGAGCGTGGACCGGGTGTACTGGGACGCGGAGCGGAGAGGGTGGCCGGGGTTCTGGGTCGCGCTCGCGGTCTTCGCCAGCTGGCCATGGGGGTGGATCCTGTACAGCATCCAGCGCCGCCGCGATGACGCAAGAAAGGCGAACGCCGCGGCGTCACCAGACAATGCACCTTCGCCGCCGGAGAGCTGAACGTCCGGCCCCCGCGATTGACGCGCGGCGCCAGCATCGCGGTGGTGCCGATCGTGCCTGCCGAACGAAGCGGGCGTACGCCGCGGCGTCGCTGCGCGCCCGCTGGCTGATCCACGGGCAGGAGCCGGACTTCCGCCTAGAGAACTCGGCACACACAGTGCGCCGGCGCCGGCGGTGCAATCCGGCACAGGAGGAGTGACATGCAGCGATTGAACCCGATCGCCCTGGGCCTGGCCATCGGCATCATCTGGGGCGTGTGGATGCTCATCGTCGCGCTCGCCAACATCGTCACCCAGGGCTACGGCGCGGAATGGATCATCATGCTCTCTTCCGTCTACCCAGGCTTTGGCGGAACGCTGGTCGGCGCGATCATCGGACTCGGGTGGGGGTTGGCGGACGGCTTCATCGTCGGCGCGCTCGTGGCGTGGATCTACAACGGCATCCTGCGGCCCGCACCTGCGCCTCAGCCCAGTGAGTAGGCCCCTGTTCTACTCGGACAGGAGCCTAGGAAGCCTGCGGAAATGGCGTCGCGTCGCCCGTCCGGTTGCCGGGAAGCGCATGGACGCCGCGGGGTGATAGGTCACGAAGCAGCGCCTGCGATCCCGCTGAATGACGCGGCCGAGCACGTCGCGCAACCGCTTGACCCCCAGCATCTCCTCCGCCGCGACGCCTCCCATGAGTACGACCAGCCGCGGTGAGACGATCTCCAGTTGGCGGTCGAGGTGCGCGCGCCGGCAGACATGCATCTCGTCGCGCCGCGGGCGGCGATTGCGCGGCGGGCGGCACTTGTTCACCCCGGTGACGAAGATGTCCTCGCGACGCAGGCCGGCGATGGCGAGCAGCTCGTCGAACTCCCGGCCGGACCTGCCCATGAAAGGGCGGCCGGTTTCATCCTCGGTCTCGCCCGGCGCCTCGCCGATGAAGAACACGGCAGCGCGAGCGTTCCCCGCGCCGGGCACGGCGTGGGTGCGTGATTCCGACAGGCCGCAGCGCGTGCAGCGGCGAACCTGTCGGGCGATGCGTTCGAGTTCTGCCTCACGCGACATTGCGTCTCATCACAGGGCGTTCGGTGCGAAGATTCGAACCGCGGCGCCGCGGCAATCCCGCGCGCCAGCCCCGCACCGCACATTCGAGGAGGGAATCCGATGAGCCTTCTGGATCGTCTCTTCGGCGGGAAACGCGAGGAAGAGGGAGACCCGATCGAGCGCGGGCGCGCCGTGCTCGCAGAGCTGCGCGAACTGGCGGCCGAGGATCCGAAGCGGACACTCGGGCTGCTGCGTCGGCAGGGCAAGCGGATGTACGACCAGTTCGGCCTCAACGGAGCCCTCCACGACCTGTACCGTGCGGCGGCGTTCGACCTGTGGGCCAAGGCAGAGCCCGACGCCGCGGTGCGCGAGCTGGCGTCGTGTGTCGAGGTATCCTGGGGAACCTGGGAGGATCCCACAGTCGGCGACGTCGCCTTGGTGGCACAGGGCGCGGCCGAGGACGTCCTCTACCTCAGCGCACCCGCCTCTCGGGGCTCGCGTGATGCGCTCGCCGAACTCGCGGCCCTACGGCATCTGACGCTTGACCGGGAAGTCGCAATGGTCATCGTCGGGGCAGAGGACGCCTTCCTGCGGCGGCAGTTCGTGGTTGAGGCGAGCGCGAACCTCAACCGGCGCTCCGAGGAAGTGCTCCAGGACTTCAGCGACGCGGCGAGCAAGGCGGGGCTGCGGACCGAGTTCATCGTCGCGTGAGCAGGCCCAATAAGGAGCGGCACGCCTGAAGCGTGAGAGGTGGTGAGTCGCTGGGGCGGCTCGGTTACTCGCGCCCCACCTCGTCGGGTCCGCGAGCTGCGGCCGGATCCCCGCAGCTCCTGATGTCGCAGAACTCAACAATGGCGGAAGGAGTTTGCCAGGGGGTGGGCAAAACGGGCGTGACGGGGGGAACGTCCGACCACGCGAACGGCTCGAGTTCGCCCAGGGTGTGGCAGTGCTTGTGCCGACGGCCCCCGGGCGAAGGATTCGAGCGCGAAAGGAGGTGCAAAGCCGGCCTGTCAACCGGCACGTAACCTAGTTACGTTGCTGCTGGAGATTCCAAGTTGAATCGTGACAAAGGAGACACACACATGAGTACCAAGTTATCCGTACTCTGGCTTGCGACGCTGGTGGTGGCGTTGGCCGTATCCGCAGCGGGCGCCGCAAGTTACAACCCCGACACCACCATCATCTGCTACGTCCACGGCTTCGACAACGACGGCTGGGACCGAGTGGGCGTGTACGGCGACGACATGTACGACTCCGACATGGAGCACTTCGCCGCCCACCTCGGGCAGCCCGGCTGGTGGACGAATCCGACCGCTCCCAACCAGATCGCCGCGGTCGAGTACTACGGCGATACCCCGCCCGCGTGGTACACCACGCAGGACGTCGCTGACGACGCGGCGATGCCCTCCGGCATGCCGCGGTACGCCTTGCGCGTGGCCAAGTACATCCAGCACGTGCTGAACCGCGCCCCGGGCGCGACCGCGGTCAACGTCGTCGGCGCGAGCATGGGCACCGAGGTCACCCGCTACATGATCGAGCACGACCTATGCGGCCTGGCGAGCAACCAACTGATCACTCGCTGGTGCCAGGTAGTCGGCGTGACCTGCGGCAACTGGGCGGCGAGCAACATTCCCGGCTGGCTTGCCGCCCTCTTCGGCGGCGACTCACCCGACATTGACCAGATGACGTACGACTGGGTGGACACCAATATCTCCGCCCGCACGACGATGAACACCGCGCTCTACGGGCCGATGGTCATCTCCTCGTGGATCGCCACCAATGACGCCGATGATTACCTCACGGCCCTGACCAACAAGCCCAACGACGGCACCAACCTATGCGAGGACTGCTTCTTCTGGGGTTACACCACGTCCGCGGCGCTGCACCAGGCGACCGACGGCACGCTCCAGATGCCCGGCATGTCCTTCCAGGACACGATCCACACCGGCATCGCCGACAGCGAGGGCGCCCACGCCGGGTGGTGCGCGTTCGCCAAGAACAACTGCCGCGTGACGATCAAGGTGAGCCGGCTCAAGGCGCTCACCACCGGCGACAGCTGGATCCAGGGCAAGGGAGAGTTCGTCTTCAACGCGAGCATCACTTCGCCGCGGGCGAACACCCTGTGGGGGATCGCCGACCCGATGCAGTACCTCATCACCGAGGGCGGCATGGCGCCGGGGGTGTATAGGTACAAGAAGTACGAGACGAAGTACCCGAACTGCGTGATGTTCGACCAGATCGTGCCGCCAGGAGAGACCCAGCTAAACGTCACGTTCTGGGTGGACGAGCTCGACTGGCATCCCGAGTTCTACAACGTCTGGGAGAACCCGTTCGGCAGCGACAAGAACCTGGGGACGACGTACGCGACCGTCTCGACCACCAGCGACTCGGTGGTCTACATCTCGTGCGGCAACTACAACGCCGACCTGACGACGACGGTGAAGTACGTGTACTAGACGCCCGCTTGGACTGCGGAAAGGGACCGGCGCGAATCGCCGGTCCCTTTCTTTCTTGCGTCATCATCCTGCCGCGGCAGGTCTCTGCCGCGACCTGCGACATCCGGTTCGCGTGGCAGGAGCTTGTGGCTGGGTCGCTTCGCGACCGCCGCCGTGGCCCGTAGGGCTTAGGGGCCTCCTGCCCTAAGGCCTTCAGTCCAGCACGATGGGCTCGATACCCAGCGCCTCGCACGCGGCGATGAGCTGCCCCACCCAGTCGCCGAGCGCGGCGTGCAGGTGGTTACAGCGGAACTCCCGCGCGAAGCGCTCATACGAGATGTTGAACCGCGAGAACGCGTGCGGCCACTCGTAGGTCGTCTGCTTGGCGAGCCTCTCCATGGTCGCCTTGGGCAGCTTGACGAACGCGCCGGTGAAGATGTGCATCTGGAACTCGCCGTTCTTGCGCGTGATGCGGGCGAAGGTCACCGGATCCGCCGGATCGGCGTAAAACTGCACCGACGCGCCGCCGCCGCGGAAGAAGAACTTGCTCGCCGGCATCAGGTGCACTTGCTTCCAGTTCCTGCGCCAGTTCTTGCTGCGCTTGGACAGGTACGGCGCGTGCTCGCCGCTGTTGACGAGGTCGTACACGTCGAGCTTCTCGTGGTAGTGCCGCAGGTCGGCGAAGAGCACCGGCGTCCCGGTGAGGTGGTGCAGGATCTGCATCGTCAGCGCGCCGTTAGAGTCGCACTCGGTGGCGCACACGATGACCTTCTTCGGGTCGTCCTCCCAGTCCGCGACGTCGTTGAGCAGCGCCTCCGGCACGTCGGCGATGCAGTGCTCTTTGCTCTCGGTCAAGTCGAGCTGCCCGGTGATGCCGCAGAAGTCAATGCCCTCCTGCCTGCACAGATCCTTCATCCCGAGGTAGAGCCGCACTTGCTTGGCGAGCGTCCCGTCGAGGCCGGGTGTGAGCATGTCGCCGTCCCAGTGGATCTTCGCCACCGCCGCCTCCAGCCAGTCCAGCCCGGCCTGGACGCGCTTCTTGGAGACGCGCTTCGCCATGTCCACCAGCGTCAACTGGCTGCGGTGATAGACATGGACGCCGAACTGCGCCATCCACTGGCTCTGGTCAACGTGGCCGGTGTACATGCCCATTGAGGGGCCGTCGAATTCGCCGTAGCGCTGGCCGTAGAGCTTCGCCGCCGCTGCGTTGCCCTGCGCCTGCTTGTCGGGCTCGTGCTTAACGAGGAAGTCGAGCACCTGCGCCTGCACGCGCGGATCCTTGATGTCGCCGAGCGCGCGGCCGTAGGGAATGCCGACCTCATCGAGCGCGCCGGCGGACGCGAAGAACGCCACCCAGCCCGGCTGCCCCGGGTTGAGATTGCCGATGCACAGAATCGGCGCCTCGATCAGCGACGCCGTCTGCACCGTCAGGTCCGGGAACGACCACACGGAGAAGTTGAACACGACGACGTCGCAGCCCGCCCGGTTCATGCGCGCGGCTTCGCTGCGCACGGCGGCATAGTTCCAGATAATCTTCTTGCCCTCGACGACCTGGTGGCCTTTCCGCTTGAGCCACTTCGCGATGTCGCCTTGAAAGCCGTGACATGCGTCATTCAGGGAATCGGCGACGCGCTTGCGTCCATCCGTGAAGCTGACGATCCCGATCTTCATGGTGACCTCCTGGGTTCTGCGAGCCTGCGTCAGACACGGCGCGCGGACGATGGGCGCCCCGGCGCCAGCCGACGGATTGTAACATTATCCCCGGCGCCGTTCTATCCCTGCCGCGGCCTGTCGGCGCGGCGGCTCGCACCCGCAACGCGGGGGCCTGCGGCCTCCGCCGGCAGGCGCTCGGCGCCGCGCGGAGAATGCGTGAGTGGGCCGCGCCGTTGCGGGCGAGACACGCCGCCTGCGCGGGAGCAGGCTTCGCTTCGGCGCGGCTGCGGCCGGGCAGACGCTCGGGACCATGGCAAACGAAGCCCGGCGTGAGGAGGTTCGATGATGATCCGGACATGGCACGTGATTTCGGCGCTGATGATGTTGGCGCTGGTCGCCGTCGCGGCGTGCGGCGCGGGGGCGGAGCAGGTGACGATCTATCGCGACGTGTGGGGCGTGCCGCACGTCTATGGCGAC
>CP070648.1:2985645-2991046 GCA_020354555.1 Armatimonadota bacterium
AGATCGGCAGGGAACAGGCGATACCGGCAGCCGGCGCCCCGCGCCGGCTGCACCCCGTATCCGCCGTCGGTGTCGGAGGTTGACGATTCGACCCGCGCCGGCAGGAGCTGCTCGCCGAAGTAGCTGCGGTAGAACTCGAAGACATAGTACTGCGGGCGTTTCACTAATGTGTCGCCCTTGTGTCCGTAGCCCTTCACCGCGCCCCAGTACTCGTTGGAGAACTGCCAGAAATTGGCCATCGCGATTCTGTTTGCCGGGTTCATGAAGACGCGGACCATCTCGGCGTTGACCAGCGCATTGCCCAGGGTGTGGCGGTACGGCACGGGCTGTTCCTGTACGAAGTGGCCGTTGTATTCGGTCACGGCGATCGGTACATCGTCGCGCCCGGTGGTGTCCTTGAGCAGGGCGCGCATCTCATCGTAGTAGGCCTGTATCTGGTCGGCGGCGGCCAGGGCGATGCGGAACAGCGTTTTCGCGTCCGGCTCGCCGTCATTGCGATAGTAGCCCGGCTTGTAGGAGTGATGGATGACGAAGTCCACGTCCGGGCCGATGATTTCGAGGACGGTGCGCGCCCACCCGTCGAGGCCGGGGAAGCCGGTGGCGATGACCGCGCCGAGCTGAACGCGGTCATCCACAGCCCTAATGGCGCGGCGATAGGTGCGGTAATTGCGAGCATACTGCTCGGGCGTCATCCGGTGGCCGCGATGGTCGCCGTGCTCGCTCTCGTTGCCGTATTCGAACCACACGACGTTCCACGGCGCGGGGTGGCCGTCTTCCGCGCGGCGGCGCGCCCATGGGTGGCGGCCGTCATCAGGGGCGTTGAGGTACTCCACGAGGTCGGCGGCGTCCCGCGAGGCGCCGTGGTAGTCCGCCAGTGTGATGAGAGGCACCGCCGCCATTGCCTCGCACACGCGCAGGAACTCCGGCAGGCCGAACTGCTGCAGGGGTCGCTGGGCAATCGGGCCGACCGCCTTCTTCCAATCGAAGAGGTGCGACCCGCAGCCGCCGGGCCAACGCGCGACAGACACCCCGGCGCCGCGCGCGAGCGCGATCATCGGCGCGACCGGCGCGCGCGCTTGTGGATCCCATACGCCGGAGCCGTAGTCGCGGTACTCGGGCGCGGTGTTGGTCCATGCATTGACCTGGTAGCCGAGGAGGTTGCTCCCGAGGATCCAAGGGTTGACGACACCCGCGGCTGTGCGGGTGTCCACGCGGATGGTCGCTGTGAAGGCTTCCGACTCGCCGCCGGCCGCGATGGCCGGTGGCAGGCCGGCAGCACAGATTGCCGCGAGGACGAACGCTGCGACGGAATGACCGCTCACGGAGACTCTCCTGCCGCCGGAATATCTGGACCTTCCGCGTCGCGTCCTGACGCCCTTTCGAGGTACGAGCGTCCCGTTGTCGCGGTGCGCGTGCGCCTCTGCCGTGGCGGCGGTTTCGTGTCCGCCTGGCTTGCAGGTTCGCGGCACAATCGCGCCGAACCGGCTTGCGAGGCGGCAAGCGACCGCGTCGGTCAAGGAGAAGAGATTGCGGCAACGCGTCAGGGTCATAATCCTTCTGTTAGTCGTCGCCATCGCTCTGGGCTGCGTCGGTTGGATTCTGCTGCGGGATCACGACCGCGGGCCGGCGGGCACAATCGTCGCCAGCGGCACGATTGAAGCGACGGAGATTGATGTCAGCCCGAAAGTGGCGGGGCAGATTCTGCGGTTGAATGTGGAGGAGGGAGAAGAAGCCAACGCAGGCGACGTGATCGCAACCCTCGACGGCGACGAACTGCGGGCACAAGTGGAGCAAGCACGGGGAGCGCTTGCGTCGGCGGAAGCGCGACTGGCGGATCTGCTGCGCGGCTCGCGCGACGAAGACATCCGGCGCGCGCGAGCCAACGTTGCTCAGGCCGAGGCTGCCGTTGCCGGCGCGCGGCGCACAGTGGAAATCGCGAAAGAAGCATATACGAAGAGCACGGAGCTGAAGGCGCAGGTGATCAATGCGGAGACGGCCTACGATGCGGCGGTCAACGCGCACAAGCAGGCGCAGGCGCGGCTGGCGTTGGTCGCGGCGGGGCCTCGCAGCGAGCAAATCGAGCAGGCGCGAGCGGCTGTCGAGCAGGCCAGAGTGCAGGCGCTCAATGCGGCGGAGAACGCGGCGCGCGCGAAGCAGCTGCTCGAGACGGGGGCGATCTCCGGGCAGCAGTGGGACGCTGCGGCAGCGCAGCGGGATGCGGCCGAAGCCGCGCTGGCGGCCGCGCGGGCCAGGTTGGCCGAACTCGAGGCCGGCTCTCGCGCGGAGGAACTCGACCAGGCGCGCGCCGCCGAGGCACAGGCACGCGCGCAGCTCGACGGCGCGAAACGCAGCGTGGAAACCGCCCGAGAGGCGTACGCGGATCGCCTCGCTCTGGCGCAGCAACGCGAGACTGCGCAGACTCAGTACGACACGGCTGTGGAGCAGGCGCGCGCCGCGCAGGCGCAGCTTGATTTGCTGGTTGCGGGGCCGACGGAAGAGACCATCGCCGCCGCGCGCGGTCAGGCTGAGCAGGCCCGCGGCGCGCTGGCCTCCGCGGAGGCGATGGCGCAGTATCTAGTGATCCGGGCGCCGGCCAACGGCACGGTCATCCTGAAAAACGTCGAGCTCGGCGAATTGGTGACGCCGGGGATGCCGGTGGTGCGGCTTGCGAATCTCGATTCGGTGTGGGTGAGGGTGTACGTGCCCGAGCCCGACCTGCGGGTGCGGCTGGGCGACAAGGCGGAGGTCGTGACCGATGCATATCCGGGAAAGCGCTTTGCCGGCACGGTGACGGAGATCGCCGACAAGCCCGAGTTCACGCCGAAGAACGTGCAGACCAAAGAAGAGCGGGTAAAGCTCGTATTCGGCGTCAAGGTGGAACTCCCCAATCCGCGGCACGAGTTGAAGCCGGGTATGCCGGCGGACGCCACCATCTACACCAACGGCGAGAGCCGCCGCTAAGCGACCCACCTCAGCGTGCGCCGGCACCCGGGGCTGCTTCTGCTCATGACAGATTCACCCAACCAGCGCAACCGAGTGGACTATGCCGTGCAGGCGTCGGGGCTGCGCAAGGAATTCGACCAGGTCGTCGCCGTTGATTCGGTTGACCTCGCGGTCGAACGCGGCGAGATATTCGGCTTGGTCGGGCCGGACGGCGCGGGCAAGACGACCACCATACGCATGTTGTGCGGGATCATGGAGCCGACGTCCGGCGCGGCGACGGTCGCGGGTCATGACGTGCTGGCGCAGCCCGAGGAAGTGAAGCGGCGCATCGGCTACATGTCCCAGCGCTTCAGCTTGTACGGCGACCTGACCGTCGCCGAGAACCTCGCGTTCTTCGCGGACCTCTACCGCGTGCCCGGGAACGAGCGCGCCGGGCGCCGGCGAGAGCTGTTGGAGTTCAGCCGCCTGACCCCGTTTACCAAGCGGCTGGCGCAGGATCTCTCCGGCGGCATGAAGCAGAAGCTCGCCCTGGCCTGCACGCTGATGCACACCCCCGAGATCCTGTTCCTCGACGAGCCGACGACGGGAGTGGATCCGGTGTCGCGCCGGGATTTCTGGAAGATCCTGTATACGCTGCTCGGCCGCGGCGTGACGCTGGTGGTCACCACGCCGTACATGGACGAGGCGGAGCGCTGCAACCGCGTCGCCTTGATAGACAAGGGGCGCCTTATCGAATGCGACACGCCGGACCATCTGCGCCGGCGCATGCGGGGAGAGGTGATCGAACTCATCTGTAGGCCGCAGCGGCGAGCGAAAGATGTCCTCGTTGATCTGCCGGCAGTGCTCTCGGTGCAGGTTTTCGGCGAGCGGCTCCACGTGTGGGTCGAGCGTGCCGAGCGCGACCAAGCGGTGGTCGAGGACGCGCTGCGCCGCGCGGACGTAACAATTGACCATGCGCGAGAGATCACCCCGAGCCTGGAGGATGTCTTCGTCTCCATGCTCGCCGGGGCGGCGACAGGGGAGTGACGACATGGCGGAGTCCGCGGTAACAGTCAACGATCTGACGCGGAAGTTCGGCGACTTCATCGCGGTTGACAACATCAGCTTCTCGGTCGCGCGGGGGGAGGTGTTCGGATTTCTCGGCCCCAATGGAGCGGGCAAGTCCACCACCATCCGCATGCTGTGCGGGATCATCGAACCGACCGCTGGCACGGGCGCCGTGGCCGGGCTGGACATCCGCACGCAATCAGAGCAAGTCAAAGAGCGCATCGGCTACATGTCGCAGAAGTTCTCGCTGTACGAGGACTTGACGGTAGCCGAGAACATCGAGTTCTACGCGGGCGTCTACGGGCTGCCGAGCGAACGGCTTGCGGAGCGCAAGGAGTGGATCCTCAGCATGGCCGGCCTGGGCGAGCGCGAGCACAGCCTGACCCGCGAGCTGGCGGTGGGTTGGAAGCAGCGGCTGGCGCTGGGATGCGCGGTGGTGCACGAGCCGGAGATCCTGTTCCTCGACGAGCCGACCGCGGGCGTTGACCCGGTATCGCGCCGCAACTTCTGGGAGTTGATCTACGATGTCGCCGGACGCGGGGTCACGGTATTCGTCACCACGCATTACATGGACGAGGCGGAGCACTGCGACCGCCTTGCCCTGATTCACGGCGGGAGGCTGATTGCCATCGGCAGCTCGGCGCAGCTCAAGCAGAAGTACGCGACGGGAGTGCTGCTGGAGGTGGCGGCGGAACCGCTGATGCAAGCAATGGATGCGCTTGAAGCGGATGCCGGCATTGGCGATGTGGCGGTCTTTGGCAAGGATCTGCACGTGGTCATGCCCGCCCGGGAGGACTCCGCGGGGTACGTGCGGCGGGTGCTGTCCGAGGCCGGCGTCGCGGTCACGGATGTGGAAGCGATTGTGCCGTCGCTCGAGGACGTGTTCGTGGCCCTGGTGGAGGAGGCGGAGCGCGCCGAGGCAAGCTGCTAGACGTTTCATGTTGCTGACGCGCTGAGTTTGTCGGCGAGCCCTGTATCGGCGACTTCAGGAGAAGCCGCGCCCGAAAGCTGATTGACTGGAAGTACCGGGAATGCTGCTGAGAACGTGGGCGATAACGCGCAAGGAATTCATCCAGATCGTGCGCGATGCGCGCACGCTCGCGGTGGTCGTCGTGCTGCCCGTGTTGATGCTGGTGCTGTACGGCTACGCGATCAACATGGACGTGAAGCATCTGCCCACGGCTGTGCTCGACCAGGACCGGAGTTCCGATGCGCGCGACTTGATACGCGCCTTCGAGAACAACGAATACTTCGACGTGGTTCGCTACGTGGGGTCGCCGGCGGAGGTTGACCGTGTGATAGACCGGGGCTCGGCCAAGGTGGCGCTGGCGATTCCGCGCGGCTACGCGCGCGACCTCGCGGCGGGCAGGAGCGCGCAGGTGCAGGTGATCGTTGACGGCACCGATCCGAG
>CP070648.1:2991146-2996579 GCA_020354555.1 Armatimonadota bacterium
GGACCTCGACAAGATCACGTTGGAGCAAGAGGTCAATGTACTCGCGGAAGCCTTCCCTGGGCGCAGCTTCAAGGGCCGCGTGTACGAGATCGCCAAGTCCGCGGAACCCAAGATGCTGGGGCGCGTGCGCGCGAAGATCGTTCGCGCGAAGGTGCAGTTGCTCGAGCCGGCCCCGCTGATGGCGGAAATGGAAGTCGATGTCGAAAGCCGCCCGGTCGTGGCCCGCGACGCCCTGCTCGTGCCCAACGAGGCGCTCAGGCGCGAGGGTGACGACCGGTACGTTTTCGTGATCGAGGGGAACCGCGTGAAGCGGACGGCTGTGCGCGTCGGCCAGCGCAATTACGAGCACACGGAGATCATAGAAGGCCTCAAGGATGGTGGGACGGTGGCTCTCCCCGGCGACCACGACCTCCGCGACGGACAGCGCGTGCGGACGCGCGCACCGTAGGGCGGGCGTGCCTACCGCCCGCCCCAACGGATCACGGCGGGGATAGGCTTGTCCTGAGCTAGGTCGAAGGGCATTCCCGCCCTACAAATGCAAACGGATAAACCATGACATCCCAACAACCACTTCTGCGCCTCGAGGGAATCTCAAAGGTCTATCAAATGGGCGAGGTCCAAGTCGTCGCCCTCAAGGAGGTTGACCTCGAAATCGCCGCCGGGCACTTCGTCTGCGTCCTCGGCCCGAGCGGCTCGGGGAAAACGACGCTCCTCAACCTCATCGGCGGCATCGACACGCCCACCTCCGGCGCCATCACCGTCGCCGGCAACACCCTGAGTGGCATGACCGAGGATGAGCTGACCCTCTATCGCCGCCGCTCGGTCGGCTTCATCTTTCAGTTCTTCAATCTCATCCCGACCCTGACCGCCCTGGAGAACGTCGAACTCGTCGAGGAACTGGTGGACGAGGGCCGCGGCTCGCGCGAGGCGCTGGAAGAGGTCGGCCTCACGGCGCGGGCGGATCATTTCCCGAGCGAGTTGAGCGGCGGCGAGCAGCAGCGCGTCGCCATCGCTCGCGCGCTGGTCAAGAACCCGCAGGTGCTCCTCGCCGACGAGCCCACCGGCAATCTCGACATGGAAACCGGCCGCCAGATCCTCGCCGTCATGCGCCGCCTCAATCGCGAGCAGGGCCGAACCGTTCTCGTCGTCACCCATAACTCGGCGATCGCGCAGATCGCCGACCGCGCGCTCCACTTGCGCAGCGGCGAGGTCGTGGAGTCCAGTGAAAACCCCTCCCCGCTCGACCCCGAACTCTTGGAGTGGTAAGTGACTCTGCTGCGGCGCAAGCTGGTGCGCGATATCGCCGCCAACCGCTGGTTGTTCACCGCGGTCACCTCGGTCGTGCTCCTCGGCGTGTGCCTCTTCGACGCCGCGTACATGTCCTTCCAGAACCTGTCGAGTTCCTACGATCTCACCTATGACCGCCTCCGCTTCGCCGACTTCACCACCCGCTTCCACAGCGGCCCCGAGGCTCTGGAGAACCGCGCCCGCGCCATCCCGGGCGTTGCACAGGCGTACGGGCGACTCAGTCAGGAGATCGAACTCGCCCAGACCGGACGCGAATCCGAGAAGGTCGTCGGCCGCGTCCTCGCAGTGCCGGACCAGGGTCCGCCCGACGTCAACGCCGTGCTCGTCCTCGACGGCGCGATGCCTTCCCCGCGCCGCCGCGAGCTGCTCCTGGAGCGCAACTTCGCCGAGGCCAACGGCTACCGCCCCGGCGACACCATCACCCCGGTCATCTTGGACGAGGAAGTCGAGTTCACCGTCAGCGGCATCGCCGCCAGCCCCGAGTACATCCTCGCCGTGCGCGCCAAGGAATACCTCATGCCCCAGCCCGAGGAATTCGGCGCGCTCTTCACCACGCGCACCCAGGCCGAGGAACTCCTCGGCGCCCCCGGCACCATCAACGAGCTGTGCGTCACCATCACTCAATACGCCGACCGCGAGCGCGTCATCCAGGCGGTCGAAGACCTCGTCCGCCCCTACGGCTTCGAGGAAACAATCACGCGCGATGACCAGCCGAGCAACAACCTGCTCCAGTCCGACCTGCGCGCGTTTCGCGAACTCGCCGTCATCTTTCCCGCCTTCTTTCTCGTCATCGCCGCGCTCACGGTGTACACGTTGCTCACGCGCATGGTTCGCTCCCAGCGCACCCAGATCGGCTTCATGCGCGCCTCGGGGTACAGCAGCTCCGAGATCCTCGTGCACTACCTCGAGTTCGCGCTCGTGCTCGGCCTGCTCGGGGCGACCATCGGCACCATCGCCGGCCACGGCTTGGGCATCATCTCGACCCACTACTACACCAGGGTCGTCGGCGTGCCGTTCCTCGACATGCGCCCGCGCTGGGGCTCGATGTCGGTGGGGTGGATGGCAGGCCTGGTGGTGGCGCTCCTCGCCGGGATCGTCCCCGCCCGCGCCGCCGCCCAACTCCAGCCCGCCGAAACGATGCGCACCGAAACCCCGGCGGCACGCCGCTCCTGGGCGCTGCGCGTCCTCGGCCGATCGTTCGGCGGGCTGCCCTACGTCGCCCGCTTGCCCTTGCGCAACCTCATCCGTCGCCCGCGCCGCACCGCCTACACCGCCCTCGGCATCGCCAGCGCCATCGCGCTCGTCATCGTCTCCCTCGGCATGCTCGACGCCAGCTACGCCGCCATCAACATGTACTTCTACGACGTGCAGGTCTATGATCTCCGCGTCAGCTTCCTCGACCCGCAGCCGTGGTCGCGGCTCGCCCGCATCGGCCACTGGGAAGGCGTCGAGCGCGTCGAGCCCGGCTTGATGATCCCGGTCGAGCTGCAATTCGACGGCAAATCCTACTTCACCGTCGTGCTCGGGCTGCCGCGCGATTCCAGGCTCTACCGCCTCTATGACCCCAGGGGTGAATCCCTCTCGCCGCCGCCCGCGGGCATGCTGATCGGCGCCACCGCGCGCAGCAAGCTCGACGCCCACACCGGCGATACGCTGCGCGTGCGCTTGCCCGAGGAGCCCCCCGACGTGCAGCGCTGGCACAATGTGCAGGTCGTCGGCTACGTACACCAGCCCGTGGGCGGGCTGGTGTATATGTCCCTCGACCAGCTCCGCCGCGTCTTTGGCCGCGACCTCGACCTCCCGCGCAACGGCGTCACCGGCGCGATTATCGCCGTGGATCCGCGCTACACCAGTCATGTGCGCGACCGGCTCTTCGACCTCACCGGCGCCGTCGAGGCCGAGAGCACCGCCCAGACCCGCGCCCAGATCGAGGAGTTGATGAAGCTGTTCTACGCCTACCTCGGCATTATGCTGAGCTTCGGCATCGCCCTCGCGGTGGCCATCCTCTTCAACACCGCTACCATCGGCGTCCTCGAGCGCTCCCGCGAGCTGGCATCCCTGCGCAGCCTGGGCATGACCCGCCGCCAGGTCGGACTTATGGTCACCATCGAAAACGCGGTGACGGCGCTCGGCGGGTCGCTCCTCGGCATGGGGCTGGGGCGACTGCTCAACATCTACTTCATCGCGGCGTACTCTGGCGAGCAACTCCAATTGCGCCCGGTCATCTACCCCCAGAGCTACGCCATCACCGTCGCCGCCGCGTTCATCGCGTTGATCATCGCCCAGATCCCCGCGCTACGCGCCGTGAACCGTCTCGACCTGGCGAAAGCAACCAAGGAGTTCGTGTCGTAGCGCGATCGCACACCGTACGCACGGAGGAGAGAATGCTGCACAGCCGGTTACGCGCGGCTTTCCTTGTCGCTGCCACCCTGGCCCTGATGCTGCCCGCGATCATCCCTGCTCGCGCTGGCGCGCTGGACGGCGGCTCGTCAGCAGGAAGGGAGAAAGTCGTGAAAGCCACCGTCGTCGAGCCGGCTCAGCCGCCGTGGCTCGCCCACCACGCCGCCGTCGAACTCGCGAGCTACCTGAGACACATGACCGGCGCGGAGGTGACCGTATCGCAGAGGATCCCAGAGGCGGCGCCGCACCCCGTGTTCGCCCTCGCGCTGGGCGGCCCGGCCGAGCGCCTCAAGGGCCTCCCCGGCGGCGATGACCCCGAGCGTCTGCGCGACGGCTTCGTGATACAATCCGCCGGCGAGGGCCGCGTCAATATCTCGGCGATCGAGCCAATCGGCCTGCTCTACGGCGTGTACGAGTACCTCGAGGCCTGCTGCGGCGTCGGCTTCTTCTGGGATGGCGATTACATTCCGCATCGCTCAGGCCTGCCGATGACCGACATCAGCATCGCCGCCCTGCCGCGCTGGCCGCTGCGCCACTTCAACTTCTCCTCGTGCTGGGGACTCGCCAAGTTCCACCACCAGTTCCGCACCATCCCCGAGCGCAACCGCCTGCTCGACTGGATGACCAAGCGCAAGCTCAACCTCAGCAGTCACTACTTCGGTCCGCACATCGCCCAGAGCGGCGTCTCGGCGACCCGCGTCTTTGGCATCAGTGACACCGAACCCGACAACTTCACTTTCTCCGGCTGGCCCGGCGCGCTCGACTTCCCCGCCGACGTGCGCAGCGACATCATCCGCACCCAGTTCGAATACGGCCGCCGCCGGGGAATCCGGTGGATCTACTACCTCGCCTACGGCAATGTGCCCCACCAGTTCCGCGACATGCACCCCGAGTACAACTACGTCGGCCACCTCGGCTACAGCGCTACCGTGCTCCACCCCGACGACCCCGAGTGCGCCCGCTGGAGCACCGCGTTCTACCGCGACCTGATCGAGACCTATGGCGCCGACCACATCTACCAGGACACGCCCTTCGTCGAATCAACCGGCGCGGCGGATCCCGAGCAGTCCTTCCAACTCAAGCTCACCGCCGCGCAGCGGATGTGCGAGGTGTTCAAACAGCTCGACGCCGATGCGATCTGGGAAAGCGACTCCTGGGACTTCGGCGCCGTCCCGCACGTGTGGACGCCCGAGCGCATCTCGCGTTACTTCACGAGCCTCCCCCAGGACATGATGCTGATCTACGACACCGCCGGCCTCGCCAACCCGTTCTACGGGCGGACGAATTACTTCGAGGGCACGCCGTGGACGCTCGGAATTCTCCATTCCTTCCAGGGCGACGACCACTTGCACGGCGACCTGAACCACGCGATCCGCGCAATCCAGGCCCTGTCTGCCGATCCCGAGGCCGACAAGTGCCTGGGGATCTACCACGTCCCCGAGACCTCCGGCCACAACATCCTGTTCTTCGACCTCACCACGCATCTCGCGTGGAATCCTGACGGCGTGACGCCAGAGGATTACCTGCGCGGCTACGCGCGGCGGCGCTTCGGCGAGCGCGACGCCCCGCGCATGCTGCCGGCAGTGCAGGCGTTGGTGAGGGCGGTGTACAGCGGCGGCGGGCGCATCCCGATCTACAAGAAGCTCGGCTGCCCCTACGGCCCTGCGGAGTGGTGGCCGATCGTTGACGAACGGAAACGCGACAACGACGGTTACGACGGCATCC
>CP070648.1:2996679-3004900 GCA_020354555.1 Armatimonadota bacterium
CCCCGATCAGCCGGAGTACGTCGGCTACGGGTACGACAGCATCATGCAGGGGGTGAATGATATCCGCGCCATCGCGGCCGCCACGCGCGGCCTGCCGGCCGACGATGCGCTCGCGAAGCGGCGCGACATGATCGCGGCGCTCGAGTCGCTGCGCCCCCTGCCGGCACAGGCGCTCATCGGCACCGCGGTCAACGAGGCGGTGCGCCTGAGCATCGCGAACAACAATCGCTACGTCGGATTCCAGGACGATTTCAGCCCATACCTGCTGTGAAGTCCGTGCGGCGAGGGTGAACCGGCGACACGGCTGAGGCGGCGAAGCTCGGCGGCTTGCCGTGTCATCCGCGGATGAAGGAGAGCAGCCCTGTGAAGGACCTGAAGATCGCGGTCATCGGCGGCGGAAGCCCGGGGTGGACGCCGCGGCTGGTCACGGACATCATGCTGGAGCGAGACCTGCCGGGAGGCGAGATCGCGTTGACGGACCTTGACCCGGACGCGCTGAGCATTCTGGGCAAGGTCTGCGAGCGCATCCGCGTCGCGCACGACGGCGCTTTCTCCGTCGGCACGATGACCGAGTTGGACGAGGCCCTCGACGGCGCCGACTTCGTGATCGTGACCATCACCACCGGCGGCCTGCATGCGATGCGCGCGGATCTCGAAATCCCCGAGCGGTACCACTGCTTCCAGACCGTGGGGGACACGGTGGGACCGGGCGGGCTGTCGCGGGCGCTGCGCAACATCCCCGTATTCGCCGGCTTCGCGCGGGCGATGGAACGGCGCTGCCCGCAGGCATGGATGCTCAATGTGAGCAATCCCCTCACGGCACTGACGCGGACGGTCGAGAAGGCATCATCAATCCGCGCGCTGGGCATCTGCCACGGTGTTGATGCGGCGGCACATGACTACGCGCAGCTTGCCGGCGTCGAGCCGCCGACGTCGGGCGAGGCGGGAGGTTTCCGCGTCGCCGGAGTGGATCATTGCTCGTGGCTGCTCGATTACCGCGCCGGCGAGACCGACGTGCTTGCCGACATCCGCGCGCGATTGGCTGATGGTTGGCGCTTCGACGACGACAAGCAGGGGATCCTCGAGGGCTATGTCGCGTGCTTCAAGCTCTTCGAGAGCCTCGGATACCTGCCGGCGATCCAGGCGCGGCACATCGTCGAGTTCTTCCCCTACTTCCTGCGCGACATGGAGCAAGTCGAACGATATGGTCTCAAGCGCACCTCCATCGTCGATCGCGAGCGCGGCAGGGAACGGCAGCGCGAAAGCGCGCGGAAGATGGCGAGCGGCGAAGCGGACGTGCCGAGCGGGCAGAGCAACGAGGCCGTGGCGCCCGTGATCCGCGCGCTGGTGACCGGCAAGCGCGTTGTCGTCAGCCTCAACGCGCGCAATGAGGGGCAGATCCCCAACCTGCCGCTGGACGCGGTGGTCGAGACGCTCTGTGTCGTCGACGGTGCGGGCGTGCATCCTGCGGCGGCGGGCCCGCTGCCGCCGGAGATTCTCGCCGTCGTTCTCCCCCACGTGCTGCGGCAGGAGATGACCGTCGAAGCGGGCCTCGACGGGGACCGGGACAAAGCGCTGGCGGTTCTAGCGACCGACCCGCTGGTTCAGGACCTCGACACCGCCCGCGACATGCTGCGCGAGATGCTCGAAGCGAACCGGAAGCATCTCCCGCAGTTCTTTGCGGACTAGCGCTGGTGTCTGCGCTCTGCAACACGCGCGGTGCTGCTGCGCGTGTTGCGCGCTGTTCGAACGATTCGCTCGTGGAGGTGCCTTATGACGCCCCGTGACATCATCCTCCTCGCGCTATTCGCAGGCGTTGCGGCGGCCGCACTGCCCGCGCCCGCGAGCAGTGCGCCGCAGGACGAGTTCATCCGCGTCGCGCCCGATCGCTGGACCTTCGAGACGGCGCAATCGCGCCAGCGATTCATCCCTTGGGGAACCAACTTCGTGCTCCACGACAGGAAATACCTCGATATGTTCGGCCCGCAGGTCTACGATCGCGCCCTCTACGACCGGGCCCTGTCGAGAATGGAGAACCTCAACATCAACTTGGTCAAGGTGTTTCTGCCCATCGCGAAGGTGCTGCCTGACCCGCAGGGGCCGCGGGAGGCGCGCCTGGCGCCCGGCTATCTCGATAATGTTGATGACTTCCTGGAACTCGCCCGGCAACATCAGATCCGCGTGGTGCTTTCCCTGGCGGAATGGGGCGGCAACGAGATCAAGTGGTGGCATGAGGGCGGCGAGTACTTCGGCCGCAGCCCGTGGAAGTCCGACGGGGTCGACTCGCTCGTCGTTCTGGAATCATTCTGGACCCAGGTAGCGACGCGTTTGCGCGACAACCCAACGCTCTTTTCGTACGAACCATGCGTGGAGTGGACGCTGCCGAGCTATAACCTCACGTGGCGCCCGCCGGATGAGCCGTGGGGGCCGGTCGTCACCGAACCCGCGATGTGGTACTGGCGACGCTGGGCCGTCGCGCGGCACGGGTCGCTCGACGCGCTGAATCGCGCATGGGGGACGACCTTCACGTCGGTTGATGAGATCGGGGTGTGCGACTATGCCTACGACTTCGGCGCCCATCGCTATGTTGATCCGGCGGCGAAGATCATGGACTATCAGGACTTTCGTGAGTGGGCATCGTATCGCTATTTCAAGCCCCAGATCGAGGCCATCCGCCGCGCCGATCCCAATCACATGGTGGCGATCGCCAATCACATGCGGCCGCCGGGCAGCTTGTGGGAGGGCGCGGCGCAGTACTTCTCCGGGCTCTCCGAGCCCGAGCAGAGCGACCTCGTGGACTACATGACCCATCACGACAATCACGACGCGAGCGAGGTGAAGGGCTCGGATTATGCCGCGCTGGTTCGCGGCGTGACCGTGCGCCTGCGCGCGTGCCTGGCGGGCAGACCGATGCCGGTGATCCTGGAGGAGTTCTCGTTGGACAGCCAGGATCCCGAGCAGGTCGCGGGCGCATGCTCGGACATGGTGCGGGCGACGGTTGGCAGTTGCTCGGGATGGATGGTGTGGTACTTCCAGCACTGGGACGACGGGAACCCGACGGGCCTGGTGGACGGCGAGATGCAGCCGACGGCATGGGGGCGCGCGTTCAGCCGCCTCGGCGGCCCCAGCGGCCTGGTGCATTCATCCGACCTCTCGTGGCACGAGTCGAAGCAGGTCATCGCGTTGGACCGCGAGGCGGAACTCGTGCCGACGCGCATGGGGATGATCGGGCAAGTGCTCGCGGAATGGGATAACTACGAGCACCCCGTCGGTTTCCGCTGGCCGCGCAATCCGTTCATCGCCTTGCCGCTGGAACCGTGAGCGCCCGAGCGCCATCTTGCCTGAGACGTTGGCCTGCTGTCGGACAAGGGAGCGCATTCCCGCTGTGTCCATCCCGCGCTGCGGCCTGTCGCCGCCTTACTGATGCTCCACCCGTTCGAGGATGGTGCGCTTGAGGTCGTCGTCGAGGGCGTTGAAGTACTCCGAATACCCGCCGACGCGCACAATGAGATCGCCGTGGCGTTCCGGATGGGCGATGGCGTCGCGGAGCACTTCCTGATCAACCACGTTGACCTGCAACTGCATTCCGCCGAGGTCGAAGTAGGTGCGAATGAGCGACTGCAACTTGGCGCGGCCCTCTGGTGTGTTGAACAGCTCCTGGGATAGGCGGATATTGACGACCAGCGTGCCCGGCGCATGCAGTTGTTGCAGCGACGTGACCGAGCGCAGCATCGCCGTCGGGCCGTGCGTGTCGCGCCCCTGCACCGGCCCGGCGGAATCCGCGACCGGCGTCCCCGCGAGCCGCCCGTCTGGCGTCGCCCCCACCGGCTTGCCGAACCAGCCGTAGGTCGTGAACATCAGCGTTCCGCACAGGAACTTCCCGCCGCGCCATGGCGCGTACCGCTTGAACTCCCGATACACGAAGCCCGACAGGCGATTGGCGAGAGCGTTGACTTCCGCATCGTCGTTGCCGTAGCGCGGACACTGTTCCAGATGCTTGCGCAGGCCTTCATGCCCCTCGAAGTTCGCGCGCAGCGCATCGAGCAGCCCGCTCGCCGTCACGCGCTCGTCCTCATACACGGCCTTGCGCACGGCGGCCAGCGAGTCCACCGCATTGCTCAGGCCGACGATGTTGATGACGCTCCAGTTGTAGCGCGCGCCGCCGTTGTAGTAGTTCTTCCCGCGGTCAATGCAATCGTCAATGAGCAGCGTGCGGATGAGCTGTGGGTGATACGCGCCGCGCACCTCCTGGTTGCGGCACACCTGAGCGGTCAGGCCGGCGATGCCCGCGCGCAGGTCGCCCTCGAACGCGGCGAGAAAATCGTCGAACGTCGCGCAAACCGGGAGATGGTGATGGAGGCTGTCCTCGAGCGTCTTGACGACATTGAAATCGCCGTCGAGCGAGCCCACGCACGAGCGGCCGTGGATCATGATTTCAGTACATCCGCCGAACGCGAAATCACGCTTGTCATCGTCGGGCAAGTTGAGTTGAGCCAAGTCGAGCGCGCGCAGGTAGTTCTCCTCGCAGTAGAGCGCCGGCAGGCCCGTTCCGGCGGCGAGCGTGTCCGCGACGGCATCCCAGATGCACTGCGGCGTGTCGCGACGCAGTCGTATGGCGAGATTGGGGCGGCGCATGCCGCGCGCGGCCTGCAGGCAGAGGACGGTGACGTCGTTGCTCGCCTCTTGCCCGTCGCGCGTGCTGCCGCCGATGGCGACGTTCCAGCCACAGCACGCGTCAACGTAGCGCCACAGTTCGCGAATCAACTCGCGCGCTTCGTCGGGCGTCGTCTGGCCCGCCGCGAGATCGTCTCGGTAGTATGGCCCCATGAACTGATCGAAGCGGCCAAGATCATCGCTGCCATCGAGGGCGTAGAGAAAGATGGTGGACACGATCGCTTCGAAGAACCCGCGCGCGGGGCGCATGGGCAGGCGACTGTCGTACGCCGCGGCGAGGCGCTGCCGGTTCCGTTCCTGCGTGTGATCGGAGAACGAGCATTCCGCCAGGTAGCCCGCGACTCGCTCCCGATAGCGGTCAACCGCCTCAAGCACCAGGAGCAACGCGCGGTGGAGTTCCTGTTTCTCGGCGTCTTCGCCTGCGGCCAGACGTTCGCGTATGCGCGCCTCGTACGCGTCGAGCCCCTCGCTCAGCGCGCGGCCGAAGTTGATAATGCTGTGCGTGTATCCGCCGCCGCGGGGGTACGACTCGCAGAATCGCTGCGCCTTCTCGAACGCACTTCGTTCAACGGGTCCGGCAGCAGCCGCGGCCTTTTCGCTCGCAAGCCCCGAGTTAAACGTAGCATCGAGCGCAACGTAGTGATGCCACAAGAGTTGAGGCGCCGGATCGGTCCAGATGCTGCGGTTGGCCGGGTAGAGCGGCTCACCCCGATACGTCGGCAGCTCGCACTTGCCCAAATAGTTGGCAATGCCGCGCGCGTGGCGCATCGGGATGGATACGTCTCCGCCCGCCAGGAACCCGGCGGCGAAGTGCTGGCCGTGCGCTTCCAGCGCGCGCGCTTCGTCGGGGCTCACGACCCAGTCAGACATGCCGATTGCATTCCCGGACGTCATCATCGCCAGATTCCACACCTCGGCAATTAGACCACAATTGGTGCAGGCTCGCAAGGGGGCGCTGCAAACGGCGCGGGCGTTGAGCGAGCATCGGGCAGGATAGCCTCGCGCCTTCGCCGAAGTGGCGGCCTGCGCTGACGGTGCGCACGCCGCCGTCGTATGTTCACAACGCTGCCTGGCACTTAGGCCGCCCGCGGAGGCATCACGTGACGCGAATTGACCTATGCGGCACCTGGGAACTCAGTCATCGCTCGCATCGCACCGAGCACGTTGGTTCACTCGAGGAGACATTCGGGGACGACTGGGAGATTCTGCCGGCGCGAGTCGCGGGGAATGTAGAGCTGGCCTTGATCGAGGCGGGCAAGTTGCCGGACCCGTTCTGCGGGCGCAACATCTTCGTGCTCAGGCCGTACGAGTTCGAGGACTGGTGGTATCGGCGGACGTTCCTCGCGCAGTCGCTCGAGCCAGGACAGCGCGCCCGGCTCGTGTTCGGCGGGCTGGACTGCTTCGCCACGATATGGCTCAACGGACGTAATCTCGGCACGACGGACAACGCGCTCATCGAGCATGTTTTCGACGTCACCGACTGCCTGAATGCGGATTGCGACAACACGCTCGTCGTCCGACTCGCCTCCCCGGTCATGTCCGCCAGGGGGCATTGCATCGAGCCTTCGGAGAGCGGCACCCTCGATTCGTGGGAGGCCATCGGCGTGCGCAAGCCGCCGCACTGCTGGGGGTGGGACATCATGCCCCGCCTCGTGTCGGCCGGGCTCTGGCGCCCCGTGTCCCTGGAGATACTCGAACCGAATCATATCGCGTCGCTGTACTTCTGCACCCGGCACGCATCACCGGATAACGCACACTTGCGCGTGCAGTGGCAGGTCGAGACCGACCGCGTCGAGCCGGAGGGCATCAGCGTGCGGTTCACCGGTGAATGCGGCGACAGCCGGTTCTCTAGAACCGTTGACGCGCGCTTCACCGCCGGCGCGACCGGCATTGACGTCCCGCATCCGGAGCTGTGGTGGCCGAAAGGCTACGGGGAGCCGAGCCTATACACGATCAGGACGGAGTTGCTCCTCGATGGCGAGGTCGCGGACGTGCGCACGGACCGCGTCGGCTTGCGCACAATCGACCTTCACCGGACGGAGACCGCCGGGCCGGACGGCGATTTCCGCTTCGTCGTCAACGGCGTGCCTGTTCTGGTCAAGGGCTCGAACTGGGTGCCGGCGGATGCGTTCCACAGCCGCGACGCCGAGCGCTACGCGCCGCTGCTCGCGCTTGCCGACGACGTGGGCTGCAATATGCTGCGCTGCTGGGGCGGCAACGTGTACGAGGATCATGCGTTCTTCGACCTCTGCGACGAGAAGGGCATCATGGTGTGGCAGGATTTCGCATTCGCCTGCTCGCGTTATCCGCAGTCCCTGAGTTTCCTGGCGCGGGTGCGGGTGGAGGCCGAATCGGTGATTCGCAAGCTGCGCAACCATGCGTCTCTCGCGCTGTGGTGCGGCGACAATGAGATTGACTGCGTCTACGTCGGCGACGGTCTCGACCCCGCGCAGAACCGCATCTCACGGGAGGCGCTGCGCCGCGCGGTGGAGCGCTGTGATCCGTACCGTCCCTACCTCCCGAGTTCGCCCTACTTCTCGCCTCAGGCCGGGGGCGATTGGGACGCGCTGCCCGAGCAACATCTCTGGGGCGCACGGAACTACTACAAGAGCCGCGAGTATGTCGAAACGACGGCGCACTTCATCGGCGAGATCGGCTACCACGGATGCCCGAACGTGTCGTCCCTGCGCCGGTTCCTGTCCCCCGATGCGCTGTGGCCGTGGCAGGATAATGAGGAGTGGCGGGTTCACGCCACCGACCCGACGCCCGAGCCCGGCGGCATGGCCTACCGCGTGGAGTTGATGGCGAAGCAGATCGCGGAGATGTTTGATGCGGTGCCCGATATGCTCGAGGACTTCGCCCTCGCGTCGCAGATCTGCCAGGCCGAGGCGAAGAAGTTCTTCGTCGAGATGGTGCGCCTGCGCAAGTGGCGGCGCACCGGCGTGTTGTGGTGGAATCTCGTTGACGGCTGGCCGCAGTTCTCCGACGCGGTGGTGGATTACTACTTGAGCAAGAAGCTCGCGTACCATTACCTGAGGCGGGTGCAGCAGCCGATGTGCCTGATGGTGGACGAGCCGGACACGTGGCACGTGCGTCTGGTCATGGGCAACGACTCGCGCGTCAACGCCGCCGGGCGGTACGCGGTGCGCGACGCCGACAGCGGGGCGATCGTGTCGCAGGGCGAGTTCGAGTCGCCTGCCAATGAGAACTGCGAGTTGGCGCGCATTCCCATATCACGTGGACAGCAGGCTATGTGGCTGATCCAGTGGACGGCGAACGACGTGAAGGGCGCCAATCACGCGCTCGTCGGCGGCCCGCCGTTCGCACTGGAGCGATACCGCGCCTGGCTGCAGGCGATTGCCGGGCTCGATGGCAATTTCGACGCGGATCAGGTCGGGCGGTGATCGCCGCGACTCGGTAGTCCGGTGCCTCAAGGCGATTGCCGTTGGACCGGTGCACGCGCCGGGCTGCGGGAGGCCGGCGGAGTACCGTTCCGCGCAGGCCGCGCCCTGACGAATGGTGGCAGATGTATGTTTATCGGGAGTTC
>CP070648.1:3005000-3030680 GCA_020354555.1 Armatimonadota bacterium
GCTGACATAGAGAATCCAGGGGAGTCGGCGGCGCGATAGCTGTCGAAGTGAGTCTGGGGACGCGTCCCCTACGGGGTGCCCGAGGAAGCTGCCATGCCAACGCAAACGAGCGAACTGAGGGATCATTTCTCACTGGACATCCTGGCAGGAGCGCTGTCAGACTTCCAGCCGCCCGCGGAGCCATTCGACCCTATGGACGACTGGCAAGCGTCTTACGGCGTGTATTCCTTGGCGAGAGGGGCGGCCCCGATCGGTCGGCTCCGCCTCAGCCGGCGTGCCCAGAGCGCCGACCGATTTGCGCTGCGAGTGGAGTGCCGCAAGAGCATCCTGGGCGGGGACTACGAGCAGCGGGTGAACGCGGCAGTCGAATGCAGGCTCGACGCGCTGGCGACACCCGTTCGGTGGCGCTACTCCTCTGAGACGGTCAGCCGCACCGGCGAGCCAGTCGCCCACAGCAGACTCCACAAGACGGGCCGACTCGGCGGCGGGCGGTGCGTCGTCGAGGACGGGCGGAGCCGGCGCGCGCTTCAGGTGTCGGGCGATTGCGCGCTGAGCTGGGCACTATTCGAGGCAGTGAGCCGGCTCCCGCGCGAGCGGTTCGCACCGCTGCGCTTCACGCTGCTCGACCACTTCGACCAGGTCAAGCCGAACCAGCAGTTGTCCTATCGCGAGGCGATCCGGGTGGAGTTGGGGGGCGAGCGCGTGCAGGAGCAGCATGTGCGCGAACTCGATAGGGGTCGGATCTACACTACCACCTGGGGGCGGCGAAACGCGAAGCAGGTGACCCTTCACGGTTACGATCACGTCGGCCATGGCATCGTGCCGTGGGTCTATTGGGCGGATGACCAGGGGCGCTTGCTGTTCGTCAGCGCCGGCCTTGAAGCGTATCTGCTCGATAGCGCCGCATCCCGCGCGGCTGAGGAGCAGGCCCATGAGTGAACCACGCGCCAGGAGATCAGCACGCGGCAAGACGCAGATCACCCGGCGGCAGTTCCTGCAACAGGGAGCGGCCGGCGCCGGGATGTTGCTTGGCAGCATGGCGGTCGGCACTCAGCCAGCGCCGCTAATGGCGGCCCCTTCACGCACACCAGGAGCGAGGCCCAACTTCCTCATTATCATGTGCGACCAGTTGGGGCTGGACGCCGTGGGCGCCAATGGCGGCCGCTGGGTGCGCACGCCGAACATGGACCGCCTGGCGGCGCGCGGCGTCAGCTTCATGGAGTCGTACAGCCCCAATCCGGTATGCTCGCCCGCTCGCAGTTCGCTCCTGACCGGCCGCATGCCGGTCGAGACGGGCGTCACCACCAACATCCATCCCGTTCATCCGGACATTCCCAACATGGGACAATGGCTGAGTAACGCGGGCTACGACACGGTGTACTGCGGCAAGTGGCACCTGCCGCAGGGCTACGCGGCATCAATCGACGGCTTCACGGTGCTGCCGACCGGAGGAGGGCAGGGGGACCTGGTGGATACGGTTGTCTCTCGCACTTGTGAGGCGTATCTGAAGAGCCGGCCCAAGGACCGGCCATTCCTGCTCGTGGCGTCGCTGCTCCAACCGCATGACATCTGCTACTGGGCCATTCGGAACGACCTGCTCGTGCCCGACGCCCTGCCCTTCCCTCAGCTCGCCGCCGAACTGCCCGGCTTGCCTGAGAACCTCCGCGCGGCGCCGACCGCGCCCAAGAAGCTGACCGATCACGCCAACATGGAGCACTGGTCCGATCAGCAGTGGCGCTACTACAACTACATCTACAACCGACAAGTGGAAATGGTTGACGCCGACGTCGGCCGCATCCTCGACGCGCTCGAGGACGCCGGGGCGGCGGCAAACACCCTCGTCATGCTCACTGCGGATCATGGAGACGGGCGCGGGCGACACGGCAAGGTCAGCAAGTGGACCCCGTACGACGAGTCCGCCAAGGTGCCACTCATCGCATCCTGGCCAGGGCGCGCGGTCACGGGGGCGCACGATCACGACCATCTCGTGTGCGGCCTGGATCTGATGAGCACGGTGTGCGACTGTGCCGGCGTCGACCCACCGGTGGATCTGCGCGGGCGCAGCCTGCGGCCGCTTCTGGAGGGCAAGCCGGTCCAATGGCGCGAGTTCGTGGTGGTCGAGACACAGGTCGTCGGGCGCGCCGTGCGGACGCCTCGATACAAGTACGTGGTGTATGAAGATGATCCCGTGCAGCAGTTGTTCGATATGCGAGACGACCCGTGGGAGACGCGCAATCTCATCGCGGAGCCGGGATACGCAGACGTGGTCAGGGATCACCGCAAGCGCTTGAAGGAGTGGCAGGCGGGTCTGAAGCCGGTCGAGCGAATGCCGAACCTGGTGTAGGCTCGGGGGGCGATTCCGGCGCAGGCACCTGTCATCTCTTGTCACCGAATCAACCGCAACAGCGCGGCTGGACATGCACACTGCGCGTCATGTGTGGCGCGTGCAGCGCGGCGGGATGACCGATGCCGCGACACGGGAGGACGGGATGACGAGGACAGTGGGTACGCTGGTCCTTATAGGCATGCTGATGGCGAGCGCCGCCCCCCTATTCGGCGCGCCCGTCGTGTACAATCCCAGTTTCGAAGCCGACCGTTACGGTGTTCGACCCGGCTACGCAGGCGGCAATGGCGGAGCGATTGTGGGGTGGTCGTGGCAAGGCCCGGCTGGCATCAACCCATGTTACGCCGATACCGAGGCGCGGCGAGGGCCGTTTGCGCCGTTTGCGGACAACGGACGCATCCCCGACGGCCGCCAAGTCGCGTTTCTGCAGAACGCATCGACGCTCTCGCAGGAGATCGGCGGCCTGACGGCGGGCAAGTCTTACGTCGTCCGCTACCGTGAGAACGCGCGGCATAACCAGCGGCCCACACAGCAACCGGCCATTGAGGTGCGGCTGGGCGGACAGATCATCGTCTCGAAGCATTTGGTTCCGCAGGTTGAGGATTTCGAGAGTCACACCCTACCCTATCACCTCGTGGAAAGCGCGCCATTTGTGCCGCCCGCCGATGGCGCATATGAGTTGGTGTTTCGCTCAGAAGGTACGCGCGTCGCCGTGCTGCTCGACATGGTGACGATCATCGAGGGCGACCCGCCAGCCCCAGAACTGCACGCTCGGAAGGACTGACGCGGCCGCGGCCAAGCGCGGGCGGGCAACTTCCCTGGTTGGCAGCGACGGCCTCTCGCACATCGGGATATGCGCCGCCGCAGCGGGTGCGGACGCTAGCCGTACCTGCCCGGCCAGAAATCGTACGTCGGGATCCCGATAACGACGCCGATGATGGTCCACAAGCTTCCGACCGTGATTTCGCCGAGGATCAGGCCCAGGAAGAAGGGCACCGCTTTCCGATACAGGCTCAGGCCGCCGGCCCTGAAAACAAGGAACTTCGCGCTGCTGCCGATCAGCAGGGGCATCCAGAGCTGGCTGACTCCCCAACTGTTCGCGAGCGCGTACGCGAGGGGGTGCAGGGGAAACCAAAGGAACTGGATCCTCAGCCATCCCAGTAGGAGCGCGAAGAGAAAGCCTGCGCCGACGAAGAACAGGGACAGGGTATTGGGCGGGAATGGATTCTGCATCCAGCCTGCCAGCGCCACCCACGTCTCTCTGCCGAAGCCGAGCGCCCACTGTTCCATCTTGGCGGTCGCGCCGCCCAGCTTGAAGTAGTGGTGCAGCAGCATCCAGAACCCGATCGGCATCGCGAAGACGCCTGCGATCAGGGCGCCACGGAACATCTGGCGCGCGGGCACCTCGGTGCGCTCGCCGAGCTTCAGGGCCTCCAGGCAATGCGGGGATGGATGGCTCGCATAGGTCCGGTTGAACCAGTAGAAGAGCGAGAAACCGACGAGGTTGGCCGGCGGGAGCTGCTCGGTGCCGACTGCCGTCATGATCAGGTTCTGCGGAGGCATGATGTGCATGTCATGCGTCGGGAAGCCCAGTTCTGCGCGGATGCGGCTGATGATGAGAGCGAAGATGAAGTAGAACAGGAAGAACGTCACGATGACCGCCACGGACATGCCCATACGATAGGCAAATGCACCGAGCAGGAAAAAGCCGGCCAATGCGCCGAGAATTGCGGCGCGGTAGGACATGGCTTCCCCAGACTCATCAACTTCCTTCGTGCCCAGGAAGGCGGTGCGGAGCACACGTCCCAGGTAGCGCCGGCTCACGATCATGCTCATCACGAAGAACGCGAGGTACGCGCCGTAGGCCTGGCTGTTGATGAACGGGTATGATCTGTCGAACCCGCCGCCCGCCACGGGGAGTTGACGGAGACCGAGCGCCTCGGTGGCGACGAGTTCCATCTTCAGCGCCCAGTAGAACAACCAGCAGGAGAACGACAGCTCCAGCGGCATCAGGAAGGCGATCCCGATCGCCCAGAAGTATAACCCCATGGGAATGAGGCCCATTGCGTTCCACGGCGGATGGGTGATGTAGGCCCCGATGTCCCGGCGCACGATCCGCAAATAGGGTACGGACGGATAGAGGTAGCTGACGCCGGCGAGGAGCGTGACGGAGCCCGCAATAGCGAACCCGAGCCACATGTGCCGGTTCCTGAACAGCGCTCCCGAGTCCTGCGTCATCTCGAACGGGAGCTGTATGACCGGGAAGGTGAGCCGCTCCGCCTCGACCCACTGCTTGCGCATGATGCTGTTGATGCACAGCAGCGTGAACAACAGCACCGCGCAGAACGCGGACCAGCAGAGAACGGGAACGACCCACGGCGTATAGTTGACGGGGTCGTAGAGACTCGAACGTCCGCCGTAGAGATTGCTCAGGCTCACCGAATCCCGTACCGTGAGCCAGCCCGGCAGCCGGTCTGCGAACAATGCGCCCCACTTGTTTGCGGGCGTGCTGAAGTAGTGAGCGTAGCCCATGAGGGAGACCAGGATCTCCATCATATTATGCGAGCAGACCGCGCTCGTGATGGACAGCATGACATAGACGGTTATCAACTCGCCCTGTGACAGAGCCGCGCGGGGGAACCGTGCCCTGACGAGAAGATTCGCCGCAGTGACTACCAGAAGCGTGAAGACGCAGTTGTAGAATGGCGCGGCGTAGGTGGGGAACGAGTACCGCACGACCTCGAGTTGGACGATCCAGTAGTCGTTGACGACCGCGAGGAGGAGCGCGAGCAGGATGGCGCGAGGCGTGGCGCCGGCGCGGATGACCGGCGACCTGCTCGTAGCCTCTGGCGATATCCGGGGTGCGCGCCGCGCCATGATCTCCGGTGTTGTCTCGTGCCTATCGCACGGTCTGGTCTGTGCTTCTCAAGGCCTACTGCTTCGGCCTGCGGTGCCTATCATCCTCCGAGGGCGCCCGATGCGAGGCGGATGGACGCGCTACGGCGATGCTAGGCGATGTGTGCGGTGGCCGCAGCGCCGTCGCACGGGCAGGCCGCATGTCCGCCGAGCCGTCGCCCGCCGCCGACTTGTGCCGTGCCCGTCGAATGTGCTAGATTAACCTCGGTGACGAACCGCCATGGCCGACACCATTCGCGACATCATCGAGCGCCTGGAGAAGCCCCTGCGGCTGGAGGCGAAGCAGCGATATGCGAACCGCGCCGTCACCAACGGCATCGCGGCTTACGTCGGCGAGTGGGCGCGCAAGGGCGAGCATGTCGGGCAGACGCGCGACGTGCGCGAGCAGTTCTCCGCGGTCAGGCGCCGCCTCGCGCGCTACGATCAAGCGGACGCCGCCGAGCGCGAGCAGATGGTCGCGGCGGCGCTGGCGGCCCTGGAGAACATCGCCCGTCCCGAAGCCGGGCCCGCCAGCGCGACGAGCGGACGAACGGAAGCTCGCTCCCCGTCTGCCGGCTCTCGCGCGCAAGCGCCGCAGCGTGCCGCGGCCCCGCCTGCCGCTCAACGGGCTGCGCCGCGTAGGCCGCGCGCCGATTGGCGCGAGCTTGATGGCCCTTACGAACACACCGGCAAGGGCAAGCGTCCGCAGTGGCTCGACCGACTGCCCAACCTCGGCATCGAGACCAAGCGCGACCTGCTGCTGCATTTCCCGCGCGACTACGTCGCGTACAAGAACATCGCCGACGTCCGCGACGGCGAGCGCGTGTGCCTGCGCGTCACTACGGTGCAGCGCGACGTCTCCATCGTGCGCCGCACCGGCAAGAACCTTGTTCGCCGCTACGCGCTCGAGGTCGCCGACGAGACGGGCAAGGCGTGGATCACTTCGTTCGTGAGCGCGCCCTCGGGCAGGCGGTCAACGAGATGGAACCCGCTGACGCTGCCGTACGAGCCCGGAGCCAAGCTGTTTGTCGAGGGCACGGCGAAGGAATGGTACGGGTCGGTCGAGCTCCAGTATCTCGACGGGTCAACCGACACCTGGGCGGAGGACCTCGCCCCCGGGCAACTCGTCCCCGTTTACCCGCTGACGGACGGGGTCTATCAGACCCAACTGCGCCGCGCGATTCGGGGGCTGCTCGACCGCTACGCGCGCGATGCCCCGGAGACGCTGCCGGACACGCTGCGCCGGAAACATCGCCTGGTCGGAATCTCCGATGCCTTGGCCAACATGCACTGGCCGCGGGACGAAGCGGCTGCGGGCCGGGCGCGCAAGAGGCTCGCGTTCGAGGAGTTCCTGGCGCTCCAGCTCGCCCTTGCGCAGCGCAAATCCGAGCGCGAGCGGCCCGGCCTGGGCATGCGGCTGGCGCCGCAGGGCGACCTGATCGCGCGACTCGAAGACAAGCTTCCGTTCAGGCTCACGGCGGCTCAGCGCAGGGTCATCCAGGAAATCATCCACGACATGTCTTCCGACCGGCCGATGAATCGCCTGCTCCAGGGCGATGTCGGGTCGGGGAAGACCGTGGTCGCGGTCGCCGCGCTCCTCGCTGCGGTGGACAACGGCTGCCAGGGCGCGCTGATGGCACCGACGGAGATCCTCGCGGAGCAGCACTACCTCGTGTTATCCAAGCTGCTGCCGTCCTTCGGCATCAGCGTGGAACTGCTCATCGGGTCGGTGAGCAAGCGTGACAAGGAGGGCATCCACGAGCGCGCGCGAGCCGGGGAGACGCAGGTCGTTGTCGGCACCCACGCGCTGATTCAAGAGGGCGTCGAGTTCAAGCGCCTCGGCGTGGCGGTCGTGGACGAGCAGCATCGGTTCGGCGTGGTTCAGCGCGCCGCGCTGCGAGGGAAGGGCCTCAATCCCGAACTGCTCGTGATGACCGCGACACCCATCCCGCGGACGCTCGCGCTGACCGTGTACGGCGACCTGGACGTGTCGGCGCTGGACGAGATGCCGCCGGGCCGCAAGGCGGTGGCGACGCAGTGGCTGCCATCGCAGCGGCAGGACGAGGCGTTCGCGTTCGCGCGCGAGCAGGTGGCACAAGCACGCCAGGCCTACGTCGTGTGCCCGCTCATCGAGGAGTCGGAGAAACTCGAGGCGGAGGCGGCGGTGCGGCTATACGAGGAACTGCGCGCCCAGGTCTTTCCCGACCTGCGCCTCGGCTTGCTCCACGGACGGATGAGCACGGCCGACAAGGATGCGGCGATGGAATCTTTCCGAGGGCGCGAGACCGATATCCTGGTCTCGACGACGGTAATCGAGGTGGGCGTGGACGTGCCGAACGCCTCGCTGATGCTGGTGTTGAATGCTGAGCGGTTCGGCCTGGCGCAGTTGCATCAATTGCGGGGGCGGGTCGGACGCAGCACGCATCAGTCGCACTGCGTTCTCGTCACCGACGGCCGGTACAACCCGCATGTGCGCAGCTCCGGGGATGACCCGTTGCAGGAGGGGAGGCGGCGCATGCGGGTCATGGTCGAGAACAATGACGGTTTCGTGATCGCGGAAGAGGACTTGCTGCTGCGCGGCCCGGGAGAGTTCTACGGGACGCGCCAGCACGGGCTTCCCGATTTCCGCGTGGCGCGGGCCGGGCAAGACGTGGCGCTGCTCGAGGAGGCGCGGCAGGCGGCGTTTCGTCTCATCGAGCACGACCCCGATCTGAGCCGCCCGGAGCACGCCTTGCTGCGGGAGCGCGCAACGGAGATCCGGCGGCGCATCGAGTCGGTGGCGCCGTGATGTCGGGGCGCGTGGTCCGTCATCCGCAGCCCGCATTCGGATTGAAAAGACGCGGCGCAGTCTCCTGCGCGGAACGAGCATGTGTATGCGTATCGTCGGCGGCGAGTCACGGGGAAGAAAGCTCAAATCGCCGAAGGGGCGTTCGGTGCGGCCGACGTCGGAGAAGACGCGCGAGGCGCTCTTCGACATGCTCGGGGCGCGGGTAGTTGGCAGTCGCTTTCTCGACCTGTTCGCGGGTGCCGGGGCGATCGGCTTGGAGGCGCTGAGCCGGGGCGCGGAGCGGGTGGTCATGGTTGAGGCGAGCGAGCGGGCGGCGGGAACCATCCGCCAGAACGTGCAGGCGGTGGGGCGGCCGGAGCAAGTCACGGTGATGCGCGCCAAGGCCGCGGCGGCGGTGCGAGGACTGGCGGCGGCAGGGGCGAAATTTGATATTGTGTTCATGGATCCGCCGTACCGCGACCGCCGCGCGTTGGAGCGCACGCTGGAGGAAACGGCATGCCGGGGCGGGGTCCTGGCGGAAGGTGCGGTGGTAATCGCCGAGCACGACGCACACGGGGAGCCGCTCAAGGCGCCTGACGGGCTCACGATTGAGCGCAGCCGCCGATTCGGGGACGCGGCGCTGACGTTTTTCAGGCCGATGCCGGCCGAGGAGAGAGCAATGGCGAAGGCGGTATATCCCGGCAGTTTCGATCCGGTGACCAACGGCCACCTCGACGTCATCGAACGGGCGGCAGAGTTGTTTGACGAAGTAGTGGTCGCAGTCGCGGTGAACTCGAGCAAGGCGCCGCTGTTCACGAGCGAGGAGCGCGTGCAGATGCTGCGCGACGTGTGCGCGCATCTCAGCAACGTGCGCGCCGATTCATTCGATGACCTGCTGGTTGACTTCGCGACTCGCCAAGGCGCGTCCGTGGTGGTCAAGGGCCTGCGCGCGGTATCGGATTTCGAGTATGAGCTGCAGCAAGCACTGATGAATCGCAACCTGCGCGAGGGCGTCGAGACGGTCTTCTTCATGACCAGCCCGGAGAACTTGTTTCTCAGCTCGAGCATGGTCAAGGAAATCGCGCGGCTCGGCGGGGAGGTCAGCCCGTTCGTGCCGCCGCAGGTGCGCACGCGGTTGGAGCAGAAGTTCGGGTAATCTGCACGACTCGTAGTCGTCGAGGTCGTGCAGCGGGTAAGATAACGACCAAAGGGGGCGATCACCATCCAGACCCTACAACCGGGGCAGGCGAAAGACATGGACAGCCTCGAGCTAATACGGCAACTCGAGGATCTCGTGGATCGCGAGACGCGGTGGCACGTGTTTCGGCGCGTGTGGGGGGTGGATGAAGAGAAGTTCTTCACGCTCCTCAACAAGTTGCGGGCGTCGCTGCCGGAGGACCTGAAGAAGGCGAGCCGCATCGCGAAGGAGAGTGACCGCATCCTCGCCGAAGCGCACGAGCAGGCGGCGAGCATCCTCGCCGAAGCGCAGGAGCAAGCGGCGCTGCTCGTGTCCAACGACGAGATCAGCAAGCAGGCGGTTAAGCAGTCCGAGGAGATTGTCCAGCGCGCCCGCGAGGAGGCCGACGAGACCCGCCGCCAGGTCAACGATTACGCCAAGCGGGTGCTGCAGAACCTCGAGGGCTACACGTCGAAGCTGCTGGCGACGATCGAGCGCGGACGCCTGCGGCTCGAGGAGCAGGCACCCCTGGATGAGGTCGCCGCCGAGGACGGCGGCGGCGAACAGTAGGGAGCGACCGGCGGCGCGGTCGGAGCGGTGACGTGAATTGCGCGGCTCGCCGCGGCGCGATGTGAATCAGGCAACGCCGTCACGAGCGTGACGTGAATCAGCCGACGTACTGAGAAAGGTGATGTAAGCCATGGGTTTTGTGAGCATGCGCAGGAATTTCGGCAGGCACATGCGCACGTTGCTGTACGTGATTTTTGGCGTGTTCCTCGTGAGCTGCTTCTACTACTTCGGATCGTATACGGGTTCGCCGGCGCGGCGCCAGCAAGGCGGCGAGGCGGGAGACGTCGTGGCGGTCGTCAACGGTGAGAAGGTTGATCGCGCGACGTTCGAGACGGTGTTCCAGACTCAGTACGAGCGCTACGAGCAAATGGGCATGGGGACGCTGGGGATGCTCGAGATGCTGCGCTGGCAGCTGCTCGACAGCCTGATTCAGCAGAGGCTCCTGGTGGCGGCGGCGAAGGAGCAGGGCATCAAGGTGTCGCGCGGAGAGCTGAACAAGGAACTCGACCGGCAGATCGAGGAGGCGCTCGAAGCGCGCGGCGCCAGGGCGGCGCGCAGTCAACGCGACCGGCGCCTGGTTGAGGACGCGATTCGCAGCCGCAAGGACGAGGTGCGCGACGCGATGCTCGTCCAGCGGCTTCAAGAGATGGTGAAGTCGCAGGTCAAGGCGACCGACCAAGCGGTGCGCGAGAGCTACAAACAAGTCAAGGCCAGGCATATCCTGGTCCGCGTGGACGAAAGCGGAAAGAACGGCCTGCCCGACGCCGAGGCCAAGCAGAAGGCGGACGGGATCCTGGCGAAGCTGAAGGACGGCGCCGATTTCGCGGACCAGGCCAAGCAGTCCTCCGATGACCAGGCGAATGCCGACAAGGGCGGGGATCTCGACTACTTCGGGCGCGGGCAGATGACGCCGGAGTTTGAAAAGGCGGCATTCGCGCTGAAGCCGGGCGGGATGAGCGATGTGGTGAAGACGCCGTTCGGGTATCACATCATCAAGGTCGAGGACGAGCGCTACAACCTGCCCGACGATTACCAGGACAAGAAGGGGGAGTACCGCAAGCAGTATATCGAGCGGCAGCTGAGCCGCGCGTGGCAGGAGTTCACGGCAGAGCTTCGGCGTCAGGCGACGATTGAGATCAAGGACCCGGAGATGCGCGCGGCCAAGGCACGGATGGAAGGCAGGACCGATGAGGCGATAGAGCAGTTCACGCAAGCGCTGCGCTCCGCTCGCCCGGGCGACCAGGTGCGAGCGGCGATCCTGTTCACCCTGGGGCAGCTCTACGGGGAGAAGGAGAACTGGGAGAAAGCGGCCGAGATGTTCGAGGGCAGCCTGGACGCCGCGATGTCATCGCTGCAGGAGATCTATCTCGCGCTCGGCGAGGCGTACGCGAAGCTCGGTAACAAGGAGAAGTCGCTGGAGTACTACCAGGCTGCCGAGGACGAGGCGCCGGATGATTTCATGACGCGCCAGAGGCTCCTGACCGCGTATGAGGAAATGGGGGACGTTGAAGCGGCGGCGCGCCAGAAGACCTGGATCGACGAGCAGCAACGCCAGTGGGCGGAGGAGCAGCAGAAGCGCATCGAGGAGGCGGCCAAGCAGGCGGCCCCCGAGGCACAGGAGCAACCAGAGCCTGCGACGGACCGCGACAAGGGGCAAGCCAGCCCGGACCGGGAGAAGGCGGGAACCACCGCGGACCAAGGTAGATAGGGCGCCGACGACCGAGCCCTGAAGATGGCGAGCGCGACGACGACCCCGCGTGCGCGGCTGCCATCGCGCAGCGCATGCGAATTCGTGGGCGCCGCGGCACACTCAGCCGCCGGACATCTGCACAATGGCGAAACCCGTCCTCAATAAGCGCTACGAGTTGGGCGACGAGGTCGGCAAGGGCGGCATGGCGATCACCTACCGCGCGCGCGACATGCTGCTCAACCGCACCGTGGCGGTGAAGCTGATGCGCGAGCAGCTCAGCAGCGACGCCGATTTCGTCGAGCGCTTCCGGCGCGAGGCGCAGTCGGCCGCGAACTTGTCCCACGAGAACATCGCCAGCGTCTACGACACCGGCGCCGACAACGGCCGCCACTATATCGTCATGGAGTTCGTCGAGGGCGAGAACCTCGAGCGCCACCTGCGCCGCGAAGGTCCCCTCGATCCGGTCGCCGCGATAGACATCGCGCTGCAGGTCGTGGCCGCATTGGAGGCCGCCCACCGCCGCGGAGTCGTCCATCGCGACGTCAAGCCGCACAACGTCCTCATTGACGCCGAGGGCCGCGTCAAGGTCACCGACTTCGGCATCGCCAAGGCCATCACCGCCTCCGCCGACACCGAGACCGGCACCATCATCGGGTCGGTTCACTACTTCTCACCGGAGCAGGCGCGGGGCGATCCCGTCGGCCCACAATCCGACCTCTACTCGCTCGGCATCGTGCTCTTCGAGGCGATCACCGGGAGGCGGCCCTTCGAGGGGGATAACCCGGTCGCCGTCGCGCACAAGCAGATTTACGACCAGCCGCCCCTGCCGTCGGAGTGCCGCCCGGACCTGCCCGAGGAACTCGAGAGCATCGTCGTCAAGTTGCTAGAGAAGTCGCTTGCCCGGCGCTACGCCACGACGGCGGATGTCCAAGCGGATCTGGAGGACGTGCGGGACCGCCTCGTCAACCGACGGCGCCGGATGAGGCGCAGCGGCGCGGCGACGCGACGCCGCCGGCTGCGCCGGAGTCTTGCGTGGGCAGCAGCCGTGCTTGCCGTGTCCGCGCTGGCTGTCGCTGCCTACCTCTTTGCCGGCGCGCAACGGCAACCGCCGCAGATTGCGGTCCCGGACCTCTCGGGCCTTGATCCAACGTCGGCGCAGCGATTGCTCGCGGAGACCGGCCTGCGGTACCGCGTCGCGCCGGACGGCATCTACACGAACGTGCAGGCCGGGCTGATCGCGCGGCAAAGCCCGCCGGCGCCGACCCGCGTCACACGCGATGCCGCGATCACGGTGTGGCTCAGCCTCGGACCGAGATATGCGAAGGTCCCAGATGTGGCGCGCATGTCGCCGGAGCAAGCGGAGAAAAGACTCAAGCAGGCCGGGCTGGAAGTGGGGCAAACGCTTGAGCAGTACGATGACCGCATCCCCGAGGGGTACGTCGTCGCCACCGAGCCCGGTGCAGGAGAGCAGGTGGGCAGGCGGACGCAGGTCGCGTTAGTCGTCAGCAAGGGCGCGCCGCCGTCGCCATGGGAGCCGTCCCCCGGGACGGGTGCAGGAACGTCGGAGGCCACCGTCGCGTACACGGTGCCGGCGGACGTCGGCGCGGATGAGGCGCAAGTGCGCGTCGAGGTGGTGGACGACCGCGGCAAGCGCGTGCTCTACGATGCGCCTCATGCCGCGGGGGATCAGTTGCCGACGCTGAAGGTGAGATACACCGGACGCGCGATCGTTCGCGTGTTGATCAACGAGAAGGAGCGTTGGAGCCGCGTGTTCGGCGAGGAAGAGCCCCGCGAACCTGCCTCGCCCGGAGCGACGTAGGCCGGTCGGCGCACCGCGAGACGCGTCCGTCCCCTTCGGTATGCCGTTGGGTTCCCCGCAGTTGTCCGGCCGGCGCGAAGCGCACGCGACTGCTGCGGAAGCGCGGCGGTGGGCTGCGATTGCGGCGCGCGTGCGGTTGTGGTACAATACGTCAGACGCAGGCAGCAGCATAGGCGTAATGTTTGGCAGGAGAGGTGGCCGAGTGGCTTAAGGCAGCCGCCTGCTAAGCGGTTAGGGGTCTCAAAAGGCCCCTCCCGGGTTCGAATCCCGGCCTCTCCGCCAGTGCGCTGTCAGCGCCGCAGGGCGCGCTCGTAGCTCAGTGGATAGAGCGTTGGGTTGCGGACCCAAAGGTCGGAGGTTCGAGTCCTCTCGAGCGCGCCAATCCTTTCCCCCCCTTTGCCCCCGTCAGGTGTGACTCGCGCCGCCAGCCTTCTGCGGTGCGTTCACGTCTGCGGTTCCCTGGATCTGCCGCTCCGCGGCATCGTCTTCGTCCCGCCACCGGCAGGTTGACCTCCCCGAGCGGCGAAGCAGGCCGTGGCTTCGTTTCTTCGTGTGCAGCTCGCGACAGGGAGGTGGCCCAGCATGCTGCGACTACTGGCGGGCGTGGTTATTGCAGCGGTGTGCGCGGTTCCGTGCCGCGCGATTGCCGAGACCGGGCTCGGCGTGTGCCCCTGGCCGCAGGAGGTGTCGCTGCGCGAGGGCGGCGGCTTCGAGCCCGCCGAGGGCATGGCGGTCATGGTCGGCGATGGCGTGTCCGTCCGCGAGTTGACCGCCGCCTACATTCTGGCCGATGCCCTGCGCGAACGATGCGCGGTTGATGTCCCCGTTCTTTGCCCCCTACCGGACGCGCAACTGCCGCCGCGCACGGTCGTAGTCGGCGGCCCCGGCGCAGACTGGCTTCCGCTCATGACGACGCCGCCGGACCACGCCGAGGGCTACGCCTTGGTTGCCAGCGAGGACGCGATCGTGGTTCGGGGCGCCGACATCCCGGGCACCTGCTGGGGGCTTCAGACGGCGCGGCAACTCGTGGAGCAGGGGGCCGTTCCCGCGGTAACCATCCGTGACTGGCCGGAGATGCCGGTTCGCGCGACGTACTGCGGGGGCGCGCGCCTGGACGACCGCATCCGGGGCATCGTGGACGAATGCGCGCGGCTGAAGATCAACATGATCGTGTTCGAGAGCGGCGACTTCTTCCACCTCGACGGCGCCACGGTTGACCGAGTGCAGGAACTCTTCCGCTACTGCCGCGACCGCTGCGTCGAGCCGGTGCCGGAGCTGCAGAGCTTCGGCCACGGTGGGAATGTGCTCGCGATTGATGCGCGCACGGCCGAAGGGGAGTTCGTGAAGGGGGAACGCCACGTCCTGAGCGGGGACGAACCGGCCGCCCTGGATCACGCGAATGTCATCGTCACGAGCGCGACGGGCATCGTCATACGCCCGGCGCGCGGAAAGGCCTATCGCGAGGGCACGGACTACGTCGTGATCGAGGGCGTTACGGCGCGGCCGTACGCGCGGGATGCCGCGCCGTGGCGGGTCGCGCGCACTGCCGACAGTGCCATCCCCGACGGGGCTGATGTGTTTACGGACTACGACTACATCCCGCCGGACAGCGGCACGTACTGTCCGGAGGAGCCCTTGGTCTGGGATATCATGCGCGACGCGATACATAGGACCGTCGCGTATCTGCGGCCGCGTTACCTGCACATCGGGCACGATGAGCCGCGGGTGCTGGGGCGCGACCGGCGTTGCGTGGCGAAGGGGAAGAGCAACGCGCGCCTGGTGGCGGACGACCTGGTTCGCATCCGCCGGTATGCCGCGGAGGCGGACGCGCGCGTGCGCCTGATGATGTGGAGCGACCCGCTGAACCCGTATCACAACGCGCCCCATCACCGGCTGCAAGCCGCGGCCCGGCTGGCGCCCAGGGATATCATTCAGAACGTCTGGTTCTACGGCACGACGCCGCGCGACAGAGAGCGCAAGAGCGTGCGGTTCTTCACCGACCTCGGTTACGACGCCACCGGTTCGCCGTGGGCGCGCCGGGGCAACCTCCGCAACAGCTACGATTGGGCGATGGTGTGCAATCGTCTCCGCGATGAGGGCAACGGCAAGTGCTTGGGCGTGTTCTACACGAGCTGGTCGAACGAGTGGGACGGCTTGCCGGTCGTCGCCGAGTATGCGTGGAGCCCGGACCGGCCCGACCTCGAGCCGCTGTTCGATCTCAGCGTGCGCATGCCGGACGTGAAGACCGACGGCGCGTTGGGAGATGCGGACGAGGTGGTGCGCGCCCTCGCGGAGCGGATTCACGGCGGCGCGCTGCCGCAGGAGGTGTCGCAAGGCGTCGAGGAGATGGCCGCGCAGGTGCGATTGAAGCTGGAGGCGCAGTTCCCGCCGGCGGTGTTGTCGAAAGACAGCCCGCATCCGCTGGTGCGCGCGGCGATCGTGCGCGTCGAAGCGGCCGCGATGTACGGCGATCTCGCCAAGGCGATGGACCGCGCGATCCATGCCTATCGCGTGGTGCAGCGCGGGCTGGAGTACGAGGCCGACGATGCGGTCATGGAATCACTGTCGCTGCTGCGCAGGCACGGTGCCATCGAGACGTCGCGCTTCATCGAACAGGCGGCGGAAGCATACCTCGCGGGCCAGCCGTTGTCCTCCCTGGCGGGCATAGGCGCCGAGCCCGTTCTCGCGGACGGGTACCCCGAGCGCTGGATGATAGTCGGGCCGTTCCTCAACGCCGACCCGAAGGGCGGCGAGCTAGCCTATCCGCCGGAAGGCTCCGTTGACCTCGGCGCGGCGTACGCGGCGCGCAACGGGCCGGCGACGTGGCAGTCGGTGGACGTCGTGCATCCGCTCGGCCACGTTGATCTGGCCAGGATCCACGAGCCGAGCTAGGGCTCGGCGGCGTACGCGTTCACCTACGTGCACGCGCCCAAGGACATGGCGGCAGCCGCTCACATCGGCACCGACGATTGGGGGCATCTGTGGGTGAACGGCGAGAGCGTCTGGCAGTTGCGCGAGACGCGCGGGTGGGATTATGACTCCGACGTCGTGCCGGTGCGGCTGAGGGCGGGATGCAATGAGCTGCTTCTGCGCGTCGGCAATGGCGGCGGCGACTGGGGCTTCTCGCTGCGGCTGACAGATGCGCAGGGCGAAGCGCTGCCGAGTCTTCGGTTTGCCGTCACCAAGGACCGGTGATCCCGCGGGCGCGGTCCGGTCGCGTGCACGAGGCCGATTCCTGTCAACGGCCGAACAGTCGCGGGCCGAGTCCGGCGGCTCTTGCCGCCGCGCCCCACGCGAACACGGCGAGCAGAGCGACGTACGGGCTCAGCGCGGCCCAACCCCACCGCGGCCAGCGCTCGCGACACCAGACCAGCGCGACCCACAGCACGAGCGCGGTTAAGGCCTGATCCCCGGCAACCGGCAGATAGAAGAAGCGGCGAAACGGGACGTGGGCGATTTCCCCTGCCGCGGGCAGGGCCGCCAGCGCGTGAAAGGCGAAGAACATGAGCGCCGGCCGTGGCGCGCGGACGAACGCGAGGACGAGCGCCCCCGCCCAGACCGCGAGCGTGCCCCAGAACTGGACGAATCTCGCCGGGTCCACCAGCAGCACCGCGCCTCCAGGCACGACCCCTCTCCGGATGTAGTACGAGTCCAGCACGAGCGGGCGATACCACCAGCTCCCGCCCCAGCGCAGCGCCTTGAGCAGTGGGATATCGAGACGCGCGAACTCGGAGACATGCTCGGTGCCCATCGGCGTCGCCGCGGAGCGCAGGGTCCAGTAGCCCGCCGCCATCGCGAGCAGGACGGCGAAGGTGATGCCCGCCCACGCCCAGTGATAGCCGGCCTTGCGAAGCGGCGGGGACGCGATCGCCGCCCAGACGAGCACGAGGAGCGGCAGAGCCAGCGCGACCTCCTTGGAGAACAGCGCCGCCGCAGCGCACGCCATGGCGCCGAGCCAGCAGGCAAGCCGCCGCTTGCGGCCGGCGCGCGCCAGCAGGGCAAGGGAGGCGAGAGCGAAAAGCGCTGCGAGCACGTCGGCGCGCGTGCTGACCCAGTAGGCGACCTCCCAGTTTCGCGGGTAGGCGACGTACAGCGAGGCCGCACAGAATCCGGCGAGGCGGCTGCGCGTGACTTCGTGCATCAGCCACCCGAGCGCGGCGGCGGCCGCGACGTAGAGGAGAAGCTGGGTCAGCCGGAAGCCGAAAGGATTGTCACCCCAGACGAGGTAATCCAGGTAGAATGAGACGCGCGCCACGGGACGGTAGAAGAAGGCGGGCTGGCTGACGAACCAGGATGGGATGTCGGCAAGCCCCGCGCCCTTGATCATGGAGAGCCAGACCTCGTCGTCCTCGGGCGCGATGACCCATCCGTTGTTGAGGGTCTGGCCGTAGATGGCAAACGCGAGTATCAACAGTGCGGCGGCGGCGAGCCACGCGGCGCGCCGCGGATGATCCTGGAACCAGGTAATGAGCGAAGGCATGGACATCGCGCCTCGGCACGGAGCCATTTGTGCGCTGCACGCGTCATTATAGCGGGAGGGGATGAGCGCTTCAAGCGACGAGTTGCTGGGGTGCGACCAGATACTGCCGAGCGACGCGACGGCCGTGTGGTAGCGCTGCAATCCCGACTCGCAGGTCGAATGCCGCGAGCCTGCGACCTGCACCCGGCAGAGCAACGACGCGTGCGATGCGGCATTCGTCCTCGACGGGTTGGCAGGGGCGCACGCGAATCCCCACCGGCACCTGTATGCCGACCCGGGCGAATCCTTGGCCATAGGGGGACCCACCCGGAGCACGGCGTGCCACGCGATCGGGAGGCGTCCAGCATGCGCGACATGGGAAACGACGTCATCAACCGGCTCATCGCATGGGCTGCTCGTGAGGCATGTGTTCGAGTGATGCTGCTGACGAGTTCGCGGGCCGGCAGCGGCGAGCCCGTCGACCCGTTCTCTGACTACGATGTGATTCTCTACGTCTCTGACACCGCCCCGCTCATCGGGGATGATGGCTGGTTGCGGCATTTCGGCACGATCCTGGTGATGTGTCGAACTCATTGGGAACACAACGGGACGCGCCAGGACACCCGGTTGGTGCGATACGACGACGGGACGAGGATTGATTTCACGATCGCTCCGGTCCGCATCTTGGAGCAAGTCCTTGAGGAACCCGCGCTGCCCGCGTACCTGGATATCGGCTATCGAGTGCTCCTGGATAAGGACGACCTGACCGGACGGATGCTGCCTCCTTCCTATCAGGGGTACATCCCGCGCAAGCCGACCGAGCACGAGTTCCAGGATCTTGTCCAGGGGTTCTGGTGGGACTCCACGTATGTGGCCAAATACCTGTGGCGCGACGACTTGTTCCCGGCGAAGTACATGCTCGACTGCGCCCTGAAGTTCGACTATCTGCGCCGGATGCTGGAATGGTCTATCGAGATCGAGCACAATTGGTCGCTGCGACCCGGAAGCCAGGGGAGATACCTGAAGCAGCGCCTGCCATCCGAGTCGTGGTCCGCGATCGAGGCGACCTTCGTCGGCGCTGACATTGATGAGAACTGGCGGGCGCTGTTCCGCACCTGCGAGGTCTTCAGAGAAACCGCGCTGGGTGTCGCACGCCATCTCGGCTACGAATACCCGCGGGAACTCGACGCGAATGTAACTGCCTACTTGCGGCAGTGCATGGCCTTGGAGAACGAGTAGCGACGCCGACGCCACGGGATCGGCCTCGAAAGCCAGGCTGATGCGTCGGGACTATCGGGACGGCACCGCGGTTCGCGCCGGCTCCGATGCCTTTGGCTTCAGGATGGCAGGCGAGATGCCTGCTCCGCCACAGTCGGTCACGGCCGTGGCGAAAGGAGATGACACTTGAACCAGATCCGGAACCGAGGAGCAGCTGCAGCGCTGGCCGCGCTGTTGATCGCCATCATCGCCGGCGTGGGCCGTGCGTCGGTCGCGGAGCTTTCGCTCGCCGGTCTCGACCGGCAGACGGCGAGCGACTCGTTCACGTTCATCGTCTGGGGCGACAATCGCTGTCGCGCGGGCGCGCTCAATTCGCCGACCTTCGCGCGCATCATCCGGGACAGCAACCTGCTCGCGCCCGCGTTCACCGTCGGCGTCGGCGACCTCATCTCGAACGCCGAGGAGACCGACCTCGAATGGACGCGCGAGCAGTGGGCTGATTTCATCGCGGCGGTGGGGCGCTTCGACATGCCGTGCATGCCGGTCATCGGCAACCATGACCTCGACGGGCCGCAGACATCGGGGATGTACGAGGAACTGGTCGGCCCGCGCCGCTACTCGTTCGACTTTGCGGGCTGCCGCTTCATCGTGCTCGACAGCGAGCAGGAGGGCGGGTTCGGCGCCGAGCAGTTTCAATGGCTGAGCGACCGGCTGGCGCAGGGCGAGCGACCGCGCCACGTGTTCCTGTTCATGCACGCGCCGATGTTTCGCGCGGAGGCGGCGTGGGAGCCCATTCACCTCCTGCTGCGGCGGTTTCCCGTGCGCGCCGTGTTCGCGGGACACGAGCACATCTACTGTTATGACGAGCGCGACGGCATTAGGTACGTCATCACGGGCGGGGCGGGGGCGCCGCTTCGCGATCCTCCGGAGCGCGGTGGATTCTATCACTACGTCATCGCCAATGTCCGCGGCGACGAGATTTCGCTCGCGGTGGTCAGAGAAGGCGCCATGTTGCCTCCGGAGTGCGTTCTGCGCGGCGAGTTCGACTTGACCAATGAAATGCTCGCCGCCATCGCGGCGCCTGAAATAGACGCTCCGGTTGGCGAATGCGCCGTGGTCGCTGGCGAAGCGGAGTTGCGCAACCCCGGTGACGAGGTGTGGGACGGCGTCGCGCGCTGGCGCGCCAGCGGCGGGTGGCTCATCGAGCCGGAGCAGGTCGGCTTCTCGCTCGCTCCCGGCGAGAACGCGCGGATCGCCTTCACTGTCCACGTGCCGGGGCCTCTGCCCGCGCGCTATCCTCTGCCGGAATTGACGGTTGACTATGCGACCGATGCGGGCCGCACGCTGTCCTTCGCCAAGCCGGTACGCCTGCGCAGTCTCTTGTCGTGTCCGCGCGCTGATGGCTTTGACGGCGTGAAGACGCCGGTGCCCGTCACGCCGCCCGACTTTTTCCGCCCGGTGCCGGACGACCTGTCGGCCTCCGTGCAACTGCGCTGGGACGCGCAGGCGCTTCACGTGCTCGTCGCGGTGGTTGATGACATTCGACGCCACGAGCACTACGGCGACGACCTATGGGAGGGTGATTCGATTCAGGTGTTCTTCGACATGGCCGCTGACGGCAACGCGCGCGACCGTCAAGCAGACGATCACGAGTTCTGCGCGGGCCGCGGCGCGCGCGGCGCAGAGGTGTGGCGGTACGCCGGCCCCGGGGCGGGCGCGGCGGCCGAGAACGTGACGTGCGAGATCTCCGAGGACGCGACAGGCCGGACGTATGCGCTCGTCATACCGTGGGCGGAACTGAAGCCATTCGAGCCCAAGCCGGGAGCGACATTCGGCTTCTCGCTCGTTGTCAATGATGACGACGGCTTCGACGCCGGCGGGCTCATGTGGCTCGAGCTGACCCCGCGCGCCGGCTCGGGACGAACGCCGTTCCCGCTGGACGCCGTGATTCTGGAGTAACGGGGAAAGCAATGACCGCAAGACCACGGCGAGCCAAGAAAAAGCCGCCACCGTTTCCCTCGGACGAGGAGATCCGCGAGGCACTGGCGGGGTCCGGCATGAGACCCTTCGCCGTCGAGCGTGCGCTGTCCCAGGTTCTGCGTCCGCTGCGTGGGGATTTCGGCGGACGGCGGAAGCGGCGCCTGTACAGTGTGATGGCGATCAGAATGGGCCTGGTACAGCTCAAGGAGAAAGTGACCGAGATCGCACGGCGTCACGAGAAGGAAGCTGGCGCCCCGTTGAACGCGGACGACTTCTTCTTCGGGCCGTACAAGTACTTGTTGATTGACTACGGGCCGAGGGATGTTGAGAACGTGATTGACGAGATGAGCCGCGAGGGCGTCCTGCGTCGAGAGACGCGGGGCGGGATCGAGGTCCTGCGCGCGACGCGGAAGCGCAGCCGCAGCTCCGCGCACGCACTGCGAGGAGTGCTGGACCAGGCGAAACTCCACCTCGGGATTCGATACGCCGAGGAGTACGACACCGAGCGGACCTATCGGGTCTGACGCAAGCGTACTGGTACAGGTGCGCGCCACCCGAACGCACGGCTTCTCCCCGAAAGCGCGGTTCGCATTGCCCTGATGTGCGCCCCGCCGACGGATATCTCATGCTTAACTGGGTAAATATTCTATGGCTTGAGGCGGGCGCGGCACAGCGAATGCGCGACGCACACAGCGACGCCGCAGCATAGCGGCAGTGTTGATCAGCGTTCACGCAGTGCAACAATCGAAAACATTGGGAACAGACGGGAGAAGGTCATGGGTGTAACGGATGCACGGCGGACGCGACAGCGAGCGAGGCCGTTTCCGTTAGACGCTGAGGTGCGCAGCGCGCTCATACAGTCGGGCATGACCGCGTTCGCGGTGGGGTGGGCGATGTCTCAACTGCTGCGGCTGCTACGGTGGGATTTCGGCGGACGCCGCAAAAGGCGACTGCACAACCTCGCGCTGGAGCGCATGGGCATGGTGCAGCTCAAGGAGAAGCTCGCGGACATTGTGACGCGTCACGAACGGGACACGGGCAGCCCGGTGAGCATGGACGATCTGTCTCTGGGCAACTACCAGGAGATGCTGGTGGACTTCGGTGCCACCGCAATCGACCGAGCACTGAACGAACTCGTGCGCGAGGGCATCGTGCGGCGCGAGAAGCGTGGGTTCGTGGATGTCATTCGCCCAACCGGCAAGCCCTATCACACTCGCACCTTGGCGGCGCTGCGCCAGGTGCTCGATCGGATGAAGCTCGACCTCGACGTGCGGTACGCGACGCAGTACGACACCGGCCGGACCTACAACGTGTGACGGTGCAGCGACGGGCGCGACGCAGCCGCGCGGCGGCGCAGCCCCCAGCGCCGCCGCGTTTGGGGGTCAACGCGCCGGCCCCACGTCGGCCTAGCGTCAATCAGCGGCGAAGTTCCTCCCCCACTCCCCGGCGACTTCCTTGAGGTCCATTTCATTCTCCGGCGTGATGTGCGCGCGGATCATCCAGTCGTAGTCGGGGATGAGCTTGCCGACACGCGAGTACGGCAGCCCGACGCGCGAGTGATCCGACGGCTTGCTGTCGTCGGTGGCAACGTAGATGCCCTTGGTCTGGTGCGGGTTGAAACTGAGGCAGATATGGAATCCCGTCGGCACCTCAACCGGTTCGAACGACATCATCACCCACTTCTCCGGCCCGCGCTCGAACAGTGAATACGGCTTGCGGACTTCCGCGATGAGGTTCATCGCCGCATCGCAGACGAAGATGCTGAAGTCCTCGTGCGGCGGCTCGGGCGTCCCGTAGCGCGAACCGAAGAGCCACGCGGCGTCGAGCCGCCACTTGCCCTCCGGTGTCCGGAAATGGATGATATGCCCGCCCCCGCCGATACTGCGCTTGCTCTCCATGGTGTCGTCGTCGTAGTACAGCAGCAGGCCAGTTTCGTCGGCCTTGACGTTCAAACCGCGGAAGCTGTCCAACGAGTCGAGGCGCGGCGGCTCGCCTTCAAATGTCGCGCGCGATTCGAGCAGGCTCGCGGGAAACAACTCCGCGACTTCCTCATCACCCGTGGCCTTTACCAACTCGTCACGGAATCGCGGCATGAGTTCGAAGCCGCGCGGGGCTGTGGCGAGCACCGCCTCCAGCGCCTTCCCGAGCGCCTCGCGCCCGTAGCGTTGGGCTATCTCGTGGAGAAGATACGCCGCCACGCTTTCGGGATTCGAGCGCGCGGCCTCGGCATCTCGCATCTGGCGCAGGAAGCGGCCGGGGCCGCCATATTCGTAGTAGTTGTGCGGGACGGGCCAGGCGTCTTCGCCGAGCGTGTCCCAGACGTGGCCGCAGACCATCGAGCCGAAGTAATGGGCGAAGCCTTCCGCCACGCCTTCGGGCATGCCCATCAGGTTCGGCATGCGGCGGTATATCGCCATGTGGCCCAACTCGTGGCACAAGCCGTACACGTTGAAGACGCCGCTCTGAGCGGGCGGCAGAAGCTGGCGTTCGCTCCCCAGTTCGAGGAAGATGGATGAATTGCCGTCGGTCCATAGGCGAAGCCGCTGTTGCGGATCGAGGGACACGCGGGCCTTGATGCGTTCGGGCATGTGGATGCCGTAGATCTCCTGGTAGCCGGCCAGCGCGGCATCGCAGATGCGCGCGATGGCCTCGGCGTAGGCGGAGTCAACGTTGGCATGCTGGACGGTCGTGCGGTCCGAGGCGAAGCTGCGCCAGGCGTGGTCGTTGGCGAGGGCGGGCGCGGCGATCAGAAGGGCGATCACGGCAAGTCCGATACGTGCGGTCATGGCAGTCCTTCCCAGGCCGTCGAATACGGCGGTCATAGTTGACATCATCATGCCCGACGGGTGCGCGTCGTCGCTGCCGAGATTCCCGCCTGCGGCGGGTAAACCTCGCTCCGCTCGGAATGACAAATTCGTTACCTTCTCTGCCTTGGCGGCATGCGTTGCCGCACGCTCAACAGGAAAGCGCCGCATTGCGGGTCGGCGGGAGACCGACCTCTTAGTCTCACGAAGGCGCGGTCACAGCGTTCTCCGCAGTGACGGAGTCCGTGTCCGCCCGTTCCGCGCATGTCGCTTCGACGTACCACTGCATCATCATGCCCCAGACGCAGAGGCCGAGGAGCATGAGCAGGAGGTGCACAGGGATGGAGTATAGCATCGTGAGCACATCGTAACGCACGTAAGTCGGCGCAGCGACCTGGCCAATTGCCCATTCCGCGAAGGTCACGCCGACAAGTATGCAAGCGACGCCAAGCAGGTGCCGGATGGCGAATCGCCCAGCGGCCTTGATCGCCTGCCGCACGCCGACGTCATGAACCACGACTGCGTACGGCGCGAACATGAAGAGCATGATCACGAGAATCGCGCGGATCGCGCGGGCAACCGGCACAAGACCGTCCGTCTCCGCAGCAAAGATCACACCCAGCAACAGGATGTAACGAAGCACCAAGACCCCGGCGATGGGATAGAGATACCGCTCCAAGCCCGCCAGAAACGACAGCGGCCGCTCACCGAGCGTCAGCGATTTCAGGCGGGCGTACATGGCTGAGTCAAACGGTGCGGTCAATATCAGGACGACCGCCAGATAGACTGCGATCCAGATATGCGCCTCGTACCAGGCCGGTTCTCGATCTGTCCGGGTTTCGAAGTATGCTCTTTGACGCGACTGCGGCACGGGAACTGACGGCAGGGGATCGCGCGCTGCACGACCGATCCAGCCTTCCGCGATAGCCCGCCCAAAGAAACTCGGCAGCGAAGAGACACGCTGCCAGGCAATCTCCCGCAGACTCCCCGGTTCCCGAACAGGAGGTATCGCGGCGCTGTCAGCGTAGGCCCGTGAGCGCTCGACAGCGCGTGCTGTCAGATAAAGGTCAAACTGCGCGCCCGCGAACATGAGCAGAGGCAACAGGTAGAGGACGGGGTGGCGGAAGACGGTGACAATCCCTCGGCCCGCGAAGCGGGGAAACGAACGCAGATCGTCGCGCGCCGTGTTGACCCAAGGCGCGAGAGCGATACGGCTTGCCAGCCACTTGACGGCGCGTTCGAGCGGCTCGAAACCGAATTGGCGTCGTTCCTGCGCCGGCAAGTCGGCGACCAGCGGCACGTCGCATTTCGGGCAGCGACGCGCCGCCACGACGTATTCGTATCGGCAGTTCGGGCAGAACGGCACGGTCCCACCTCCAAGGTAGGGTTCCGAGCGGAAGGCGGACTTCCTGTCAGAAGCCGACGCACCAGGAACGGGAATGACGTAGTCCGTGTGTCCAAAGGCGGCGGACATAGCCTGCCCTGAGCGGAGTCGAAGGGGGCACGCCCGCGCCGCACGTCGGGCGGGCTGAGGGCAGGCGGCAGGCTTGCGCCACCGGGTGTGGTTTAGAGGCCGCCCGCGGTTTGGGGGCGTGGGAGGGGGGCGAAAGCGGCGATGAATCGCCGCACTCCACACAGGTGGGACGCGTCCGCCCCGCGCCATCTCACGGAATCCGCCTGAGGCGGAATCGCATCCGCTGCCCTGTTGCGGCCGGCGGCACGCGAGCCGCTACGGCGCCTTGACGCAGTCCAGGCCGAGTTTGTAGCCCGTTGATTTCTCGTTCTTGCCGGTGATGCGGAAGATGATGTCCTTGTCGCCGACCGGCCGCGGAAACTTGACGACGAGCGGATCCGAGCGCGTGACCTGCTGCGCATACGCGTCCACGGAGTCGAGCAGGACCTCGTCGCCGTAGAGGACGCTGAAGGTACCGTAGTCGGGGCCCTTCGTGTAGAAGAC
>CP070648.1:3030780-3034540 GCA_020354555.1 Armatimonadota bacterium
CCGAGGCCCCAGAGCCGGTCGCCGTCGCGCCGCGGCTGGGCCTGCGATTCGCCGCTCCGGGGCACCGTGTCCGCATGAGTGTTGAGGCAAACGATCGGGCTGCCGCCGCCGACGCTCGCGAGCAGGTTGTCTCGCCCGTGCTCCAACGGCACACGCTGCGTCGCCATGCCGAGTGCGTTCAGTTCGCGCTCGACGTAGTCAACCAGCGGGCTCTCGGCCGGCGCGGGGCTCTCGATGGCGACGAGCGCCTCCAGTTGCGCCAGCGCGTATTCGGCATCAACCGGCGCCACGCTCATTCCTCGCCGACGACCGGATTGCGCAGGATGCCGATACCCTCCACCTCCGCTTCCATCGTGTCGCCGGGCTTGATGGGAGCCATGCCCTCGGGCGTGCCGGTCGAGATAATGTCGCCCGGCTCGATGGTCATGTGGTGCGAGATGAACTCGATGAGGTACGGGATCTTGAACATAAGGCTCGCGGTGTTGTCGCGCTGGCGTACCTCGCCGTTGACGCGCATCTCGAGGTCGAGTTCAACCGGCTCCCGGATCTCGTCGGGCAGCACGATGCACGGCCCCAGCGGACAGAACGTGTCTATGCCCTTGGAGCGGAACCACGGGTTGCTTTTCGACAGATCGTCCTTCTGCATGTCGCGGGCGGTTACGTCGTTGAGCACGGTGTAGCCGGCGACGAACGACGCCGCGCGCTCCGGGGGGATGTCCGCGCCGCGCTCGCCGATGATGACGGCGAGTTCCACCTCGGGGTCAACGCGCGTCAGGTCGCGCTTGATGACCACCGGCTGCTCGGGGTCAATGACCGCGGTGCTCGCCTTGCAGAAGAAGACGGGCTCGTCGGGCACGCCCAGGCCGCTTTCCAGCGCGTGCGCGCGATAGTTGCGCCCGAGCGCGAGTATCTTCGGCGGCCGCGCCAGCGGTGACAGCAGCCGCGGGCTCTCAACGGTGAACGCATCCTCCATGCCGTGCGCGGACACGAAGTCCGCCGTTGCCTTGAACACGTCGGGCGCAAACAGCCCTGCGCGCAGCAGGTCGAGCGAGTCACAGAACACCGGCACGTCGCAGCCGTCGGCCGCCAGCCGGTACACGCGGTAGGCCGCGGAGAAATCGAGCACACCCGCGTCAGTCAGAATGCCGACCCTACTCTCACGCGCGCCGGGCCGGGCGAATCGAACCACCTTCATTCCACGTTTCCTCCTCTAATCAGGCCCTCCTACGAGCGCGGGGCGCGCCTTGCTGGCAAACAGCCTCGCAAACCCCGTCCGGGGGGAGCTGTTTGTGACGCGGCCGTGCTGGCGCCGCCGGAGCGCCGCGCAGGTGATAACCGGAACTCTCTCGGGACACGGGGAAGCGTACTATGGCCGCAGGCGCGTGTCAAGATTCCCGGTGGTCAACCGAGGAGATACGGCGCGGTCGAGCCTCCGCGCAGGCGTGATAACGTGCGGTCGCCGGTTCGCGAACTGCCCGAGGATGCAACTGGGCGGGTGCGGGAGCAGCGCCGCAGGTGCGCTCGTCCGCTCGCAGAAGAGTCTATGCACGGGAGTACGCGAGCGGCATGGCGAGCGTCGAGATTCTGATTGCACCCTATCGCGAGTCGGCGGGCGACGAGTGGCTGTCGCGGCTGGCTCAATACCTGGGCAATGACAGGTCGCGCTCGGCGCTGTGCATCGTCCCGACCGGCGACGCCGCCCGGCGACTCGAGGAACGGTTGCTCCTCGACTGCGGCGTGCCCGGTCTGCTCGGCGCCCCGATCCGCACTTTCTACCAGATCGCGCGCGACATCGCCGAGAAGACGAAGCTCGGCAGCCATAATCTGTCCGACCTTCAGCGCTCGCTGCTGCTCCAGGATATCGCGGCTAACGCCGATATCCCCACACTCGCGCGAGTGCAGCGTTTCCCCGGCTTCCCCGCTGCGCTCGGCGACCTCATCGGCGAGTTGAAGCTCGCAATGATCCGTCCGGAAGACCTCGGACGGGCCATCGAGAAGCTCCCGCGCGCTGAGTCGGCCCTGCGCGCGAAGCTGCGCGACCTCCTGACGCTCTACGGCCGCTATCAGGAGATGCTCACCGATCACGATCTGCACGATGCCGAGGGCCTGATGTGGCACGCGGTGAGCGAGCTGGAAAAGGACCCCGAGACGCTCGGCAAGCTTTCGGTGGTCTTCTTCGACGGCTTTCGCAACTTCAACGAAGTGCAGCTTCGGCTCATCGCGATCATCGCGGATTCGGCCGGGGAGGTGTTCGTTCACCTCAACCACGATCCGAGCCGCGCGGAAGCGTTCGCCTCGTGCGAGCGCACCGTCGCAGGGCTGCGCGTGGCGCTTGGCTGCGAGCCGCGTATCGCTGTGCCGCGGGACGATGAAGGCGCTCTCGCCCACATCGCCGCCAACATCTTCCGCGAGGAAGCCAAGCCTAAGCCACCCGACAGTTCACTCGTATTCCTAGAGGCGGGCAGCCCCGGATTGGAGGCTGATGAGGTAGCGCGTCAGATCAAACTGCTCGTCGCCGGCGGGGAGGCGTGCTACTCCGACATCGCGATCATCACGCGCGGTCCCGAGGCGTATGAGCAGTTCGCTCACGCGCTCGCGCGGCACGACGTGCCCGTACGGCAGCGACGAGAGCGGCTCGCCGCCAGCGCCGCCGGGCGCGCCCTGACGGAGTCGCTGCGAGTCATCCGCGAGGGCTGGCCGGCGCCCGCGGTAGGCGCGCTGCTGAAGTCACCGTGCCTGCCCGGCGATCCGCGTGACCGCGCGCGCGCCGAGGTCAACGCGTGGCAGCAGGGCGTGCACACCGGCCGGGAGCCGTGGTTCGCGAAGTGGCCGGACGATGACACCGTCAACGCGCGAGAGCAGGCACTCGGCCGGGTGCGCGATCTCGAGCAGCGGCTGCGCGGCGCGCGCGATGTCGGCGAGATTGTAGCGGCCGTGCGTGAGTTCCTCGCAGACTTGCAGCGTGCGAGTGGAACCGACCTCCTCGCCCGGCGGCATGACGACGCGGCGCAGGCCAAGCTCGACGCGCTCGTCGGCGAGGTGGAGTTCATCGGCCGCGCGGGACGTACGGCGCTGACCTGGGAGAGCTTCTGCGAGCACATCGAGCGGGCTGTCGCGGAGGCGACTTATGACGCGAACCGGCGCCGGGCCGAAGGCGTCGCGGTCCTCGACGCGCAGCGGCTCGGCGGAGAGGTCTACCGCATCGTCTTCGTGGTCAACCTCCTGGAGAAGGTCTTCCCGGCCCAGGTGCGCGAGGATCCGTTCCTGCGCGATCGCGAACGCCGTCTCCTGGCAGCGGTAGACGACCGCATCAAACTCGACCTCGCATACGACCGCCAGGCCGAGGAGCGGCTGCTGTTCTGGCGGGCCGTATCCTGCGCCGGCGTGCGACTCTATCTCTCGTATCCCACAGCGGATGAGAAAGCCAAGGACAGCCTGCCCTCGTTCTACATCAACGAGGTGGAGCGGCTATTCGACCCGAAGCCGGAGCGCCTCGGGCGCGATTTCTCCGACCAGGCGCCCGCGCCGGCGCGGGCAGTATCGGCGCAGGACTGGGCGGCGTGCATCCTGCACGGCTTGGCCCGCGACCTGCCGGCCTCCGCGCAGGCAACGCACGCGGCGCATTACAACGCCTGGTTGGGTCGCGACGAGAAGCGACCGGCTGAATGCGCGTCCCCGTCACCCCCCTATGCGGATGCCTTGGCTGACCGCGAGCTGCTTGCCGCGCTTGAGAGTCGCGACCGCCCTTACACTCCCGCGG
>CP070648.1:3034640-3038558 GCA_020354555.1 Armatimonadota bacterium
GCCGGAACAGGCATGCGGGCCGCAAATCGTGACCGCATTGCGGTTGGTCTGCAGTTCTCCGCGACTCAGCCCAGTCGCCACGGTGACCTCCCCGTGGTCACACGTCAACGTTACCTGGCCGCGCGAGGCGGCGTCATCCAAGCCCGGCGGGCGGCGGGACACATCTGGCGTCAGCCGACGCACCGCATCTGGGCAAGCCCCAGGGCTGCCCGTCAAAGGGCTGCAGTCAGATGCTACCCATCCCGGCGCATTCCGTCAAGATGCTTGCGCCCCGCAATCCGGGGTGTCGCGGACGCAGTGGGTCACTTGCGCCGGCCAACTTGACACGCGCTTGCGGCGGCCATATAATCTAGCGTCACGCTCTCGTCGAGAGCAGTCCCCACGTCGAGAGACGGATTCCGAGCGAGTTTTCGAGGAGCACACGGGATGTCGTTCTGGGAAGGCAGGCGTACTCTGGTGACCGGCGGGGCCGGGTTCATCGGGTCCCACCTTGTCGAGATGCTGGTCGAGGACGGCGCGCGCGTCCGCGTGGTGGATAACCTCGAACGCGGTCGCCTGAGCAACCTGGAGGCGGTCCTCGGCGACATCGAGTTTGTCGAGGGCGACCTGCGCGACCGCGACGTGTGCCTGCGCACGACCCAGGCCATGGAGTGCGTCATCAACATGGCCGCCAAGGTCACCGGCATCGAGTACAATCGCTACCACCACGGCGACATGTACGCCTCGAACGTGCTCATCAATACGAATACGCTGGATGCAGCGCGGCTCAACGACGTCGTGCGTTACTGCGTCGTCAGCACCGCGTGCATCTACCCCCACGACGCGATCATCCCGACGCCGGAATCGGAGGGCGACCGCGGCACCCCCGAGCCGACCAACGAGGGCTACGGTTGGGCGAAGCGCATGGCGGAAAAGCAGGGGCAGTACTACGCCGCCGAATACGGCATGGAAATCGCCATCGTGCGTCCGTTCAACGCCTACGGGCCGCGCGACTACTACGACCGCGCGACGTCCCATGTCATTCCGGCGCTCATCGCCAAGGTGATTGACGGCGACGACCCGGTGGTGGTGTGGGGCAGCGGCGACCAGAGCCGCGTCTTCGTGCACGCCGAGGACTTCGCGCGCGGCATCAAGCTGGTGACCGAGAAATACCCCGCGGCCGATCCGGTGAATGTCGGGCACGACCAGGAAACGACGATCAAGGAACTGCTTAGCAAGATCATCGAACTGACGGGCAAGCAGCCACGCGTTCTCTACGACACGAGCCTTCCGGAGGGCTATCGGCGGCGCGCGGCGGACACGACCAAGCTGCGGCAAGTCACGGGCGGGTTCGTGCCGCAGATCTCGCTGGAGCAGGGGCTGGTCGAGATGATCGAGTGGTACCAATCAACTCACGCGGCGGTGCGACGGGGAGCGTGAGGTCCGCTCGGTCGCTGTGCCGGTGACCGGCAACCGGTGTGATGAGCCGGCGCGCTCCGGTGGTGCGGTGCGGGTTCTCTGTCACGGAGGCGACAGGGATGGGGGCGTCAGGGGAGACAGCCGTATCTGATGCGCCATTCAAGCGAAAGTCGCCCCATTCTGTTCTGCTGGGCTGATGCGGTCGCCGTGGCGGCTGCGGGAGCGCTCCTGGGAACGGGCGCTCTCGGCATTGGCATCGCCGCCGCCGCGTGGCTCGTGTCGGCCGTCGCCTTTCGCCTGTGCGATCACAGGTGGTGGTCCGATCCCTCAGGCCTGGTTCCGGCCGCGGCCAAGACGTGGATGGCATCTTCCGTGTTGTGCCTGGCGGCCGCCGCCTGGCTTCCTGCCCTAATCACTCCACTGCGTCTGCTTGCTCTGCCCCTCGCGGCTCTCGTCTTCGGCCTCGCGCTACGCGGAGGCTGGCGATGGGCGGCGGCGCGCAGGCACAAGCCGATCGTGATCGCGGACGCGGTCGGCGAAGAACGGCTCGCGGTCTGGGTTCGGCACTACTGGCCGGAATGGCGCATCGCGGCGGTTGTGGACGGTCGGGATGCTTCTGCGGTCGAGCGCGCGGCGGTCACTCACGGCGCCGACGTCGCGTGTTACCTCAACGGGCAGGCATCTCCTGAATCGTGGGGTCGGCTCAATCCGCTGTCGCTCGACGATCTCCTTGAGTGCGTCACCGGTCGCGTCCTGCTGGATCACGCCGACGCCGTAGCGCCGCCGGCCTCGCGGGTAAACACCGCACTCAAGCGTATGCTCGACCTGTGCGTCGGATGCGCCGGGCTTGTCGTGGCGTTGCCATTGATGGCCGTGCTGGTCGCGCTCATCAAACTGGAATCACGCGGGCCTGCGATCTATCGCCAGGAGCGCCTGGGGCTCGACGGCCGGCCCTTCCAGATGCTGAAGTTCCGCTCGATGATTGAGGAGGCGGAGGAGGAAACGGGGCCGGTCTGGGCGCGGGATGATGATCCGCGCTGCACCAAGCTGGGGCGCTTTATACGGCCGCTGCATTTCGACGAGCTGCCGCAATTGTTCAACGTCCTGCGCGGCAATATGAGCCTCGTCGGCCCGCGGCCGGAGCGCCCGGAGCTGGCACGGGATTTCCTGGAATCGCTGCCTGCTTACGACAAGCGCCACGCCGTCAAGCCGGGCATCACCGGCTGGGCGCAGGTCAACCAGGGCTACGACCGCGAGATGGACGACGTGCGCAACAAGATCCAGTACGACCTGTACTACGTGAAACGTGCGGGGCCGCTGTTCGATGCGGCGATCATCCTGCGCACCATGGACGCGGTGCTCTTCGGCAAGCCTCCACGTCCCGCCGAGCCCGGCCGCCCCTAGCGGATACCCCTGGTCAACGCTCGCGACAAGCCGGTGCGCCCAGCGTCACGTAGATCGGGCTCGGGCCCACCTCCAGTTCGTCCCTCCGACCGGCGACGATCGCGCCGTCCCGATCGCGCACCAACAGCGCGGGCAGCCGCGCCCGGTGCCGCTTGCCGTCGCGCGTCCATGCGACGACCAACCGTCGGCCGCCTTTGTCGAACGACATGAGATAGACCCACGGCGGCGACTCCATCCGCCCGCGGAACGTCGCTCCGGCGAGTTGCCTCGTCATGTGCCGGTAGGCCTCAAAGGCGGGCCGCTCGGAACCGTCATCATCGAGCAGCCCCGTCAACCTGCCGCGCAGCACGAACCAGTACATGCGCTCGACGAACCCGCTGCTCAGTCCCAGCACGTAGTAGCGCACCAAGTAATCCGCCTGGCGCTCCTCGTCCACCAGGGAAGACCGCGCCGCCCACTGCTCGCCGCCCGGCACGTCCAGTATCCAGTTGAACTGGGTGGACCAGAATTCGCGCTGCCCGTAGACCTGCGCCAGCGCACGGAACAGGCGCATCTTGTTGACGATATCGAAAACCCCCTCCTCGGCATTCTCCGGCTCCCCGCTGCGGTCGGTGTAGAGGTGGTCGGACAGGACATCGAAGCCCGCGAAATCGGCGAGCGCCGCCGCGGTCCAGTACGGCTCGAAGTCCTGGGTTGCGGGCCCCGCGGTGTGCACGCCAATGTCGCGGGCGACGGCGCCGGCAACACGGGCCGCGGCGGCGTAGTCGTGGTAGGTCTCGTATCCCGCCCACTTGATGCGATTGGGGGCGGCGCCGATCTCGAAGCAACTCGCTTCATCGCGCATCGCCTCGAACGCCCGGCGGACGTATGCCCGCCACGCCTCCAGGTCGTCCCATGCGTCCTTCGGCTGGCTCAGTCGCACGAGCACGTCATAGCCCGCGCCGCGCAGCGCGGTCACAGCCTGTGTGGTCTGCGATACGTCGCCCCACCGAGCCTGCAGACGCACCGAGCCTACCCCGAGTTCCCGCAGCGCCGTCAGCGTGTCCTCACTCGCGTCACCGACTTGGACGCCGAAGGTCGTGCGATCCACGAGCTTGCCTGGGGCAAACGGTTCGA
>CP070648.1:3038658-3041714 GCA_020354555.1 Armatimonadota bacterium
AACAGCTGCGGCTCGGGCTCGATGCCGAGGGCGTGCAGGACCGCCACGACCCGCTCGCGCGCCGGGAAGGCGCGGTTCTCCGCGGTCAGCGCGTGTGCTTGGCTGCCGACGGCTTGCTCGGCGACGTGGAGGAGCGCGTCGCGGCTCAGGTCGGGCCTGGTGCGCGATAGATACTCGTAACACAGATCAACCGCGCGCTGAAGCAGTTCCGGCCAGTTCCCGTAGCACTTCACCAGTGTGTCGCCGAGATCGAAGATGACGGCGCGCAGACGCGGGCTCGACTGTGCGGGCTTGCCGGTCATGGATGGGCCCGCCGCCTCGGAGATCCGGCTCGTCCGCGCGGCCCTGACTGCCGGCGGCGGCGCTGCGATGGTCCTGCCAATTGTCCGCACGCGGCGGCGATCTCTTCGCCAAAGGGGCGGCGGACGGCAACCTCCATGCCCTGCGCTTCCAACGTCTGACGGAAAGCACGCACCGTGGCGTCGGGCGGTCGGCGAAACCCCGCGCGCGCCTCGTTGCACGGGATGAGATTCACCATGCACGGCATCCCGCGCAGGAGCTTGGCCGTGGCTGCGGCGAGGGCGCGGGAATCGTTGACGCCGTCGAGCAAGCAGTACTCGAAGGCGACCTTGCGTCCGGTGCGGATGGCATACTCGCGAGCGGCGGCGACGACGTCGCGCACCGGATACCGCCGGTTGACCGGCATGAGCGTGGTGCGCAGCTTGTCGTAGGGCGCGTTGAGCGATACGGCGAGATGCAGCGCCAAACCCTCGCCCGCCAAGCGGCGCATCTGCTCCGGCAGGCCGCAGGTGGAAATCGCGATCCGCCGCGCGCTGATATCGAGACAGGCGCGGTGGTTGATGATGCGAACCGCCTTGAGCGTCGCCTCGTAATTGGCGAGCGGCTCCCCCATCCCCATAAACACGACGTTGGTGACGCTCGCCTGCGTTACCGCCTGGGCGCACAGGATCTGCCCGACGATCTCGGGCGGCGTGAGGTCGCGCTCCAGCCCCAAGGCGCCGGTCGCGCAGAAGGCGCAGTTGTAGGCGCACCCGACCTGGCTTGACACGCACACGGTCGCGCGCGCCCCGTGAGGCATGATGACGGTCTCTATCGCGGCGCGGTCCGGCAGGCGAAAGGAGAGCTTCGCGCTGCCGTCCCGTGCCTGCCGCTGCGCCAGCTGCCGCAGCGGGTGGACTCGCATGCGGCGGCTCAGTTTGTCGCGAAGCTGCTGCGGCAGATCGGTCATCCCGGCGACGTCGTGGACCCCGCGCCGATACATCCAGCGCAGTATCTGACGTGCGCGGTAGGGCTTATGGCCGGCATCGGCGAGCGCTTGCTCTAGCTCATCCGGCAACAATCCACAGACGTATGCGATCGCGCTCGTAGTAGTCCGCTTCATCATCCGCCGCAGGCTGCGACAGCGGCAACTCAGCCTGATGGAGTCGCAAGGTTATGCAAGGGACGGCGTCGAAGTATTCCGGCGTCACGGCGTTTGCTTCGGGGAGAACCATGAACATCCTTGTCGCTGAGGACGAATTCCTCATCACGCTCACCCTCAAGACGCAGCTCGAGGCGATGGGGCACCGTGTGGTCGGGATGCCGCGAGACGGCGAGGAAGCGGTGGCCCTGGCCAAGGAGCTGCGCCCCGACGTCGTGCTGATGGACATCGGCATGCCGGGAGTTGACGGCATTGCGGCCACCGCGCGGATCATGTCCGAGGCGCCGGTGCCGGTCATCATGCTCACGGCCTACAACGACCGTCGGCGAGTACAGGAAGCCATCCGCGCGGGGGCGGTCGCCTATCTGCTCAAGCCCGTCAACGAGACGCAACTGAGGCAAGCGATAGAGGAAACGGTCACGCGTTTCAAGCAGGCGCAGGGGGAATCCCCCGACCAGTAGATGCAACACGCGCAGCGCGGCGGGACCGGAGAATAAGCGGGGCGACCGGATGGTCGCCCCGCTTGCATGTCGGCATCCCGTGTCGTCGTCGCCGCGCGCCACTACGGCAGACTGACTCCGTGAAGCGCCGCAACGCGACCGTAAGCGATGGGGCTAGTACCTTCGATCCAGCTGCCCGACCGCAGAGAGGTCGTAGCTGAACCCGACGATAAAGCGGTAATCGTTCTGTGGCAGTACGGTTTCGGCTCGGGCCACACCGACCTGCACCGTGAGCGCGGGGCTCAACGGGTAGCGGATGGCGGCCGCCGCGTGGTCGTCGCCGAAATCGGTGAGCTTGTACTCGGCGACGAAAGACGTCCCCTCCGGTGTCGTGATGTCGAAGCCGAGGAAAGGTCTCAGCTCGTCGTCGTCCGCGCCATTGCTCACGCGCGTGAACATGAGGCCGAGATGGCCGCGCATGCGGGCGCGTCCCGCCTGGTAGCGATATGCCTCGGCCACACCCATCGGGAACTCCTTGCTCGCGGCAAGATAGATCTCGATGACATTGCTGTTCGTCCCGTCGAGGTAAGACGCGCCAAATCCGAGGCCGAAGTCTGCGGTCGGCTCTTCCATCAGCGTCATCTTGGCGCCGAACCCGGTCATGCTGCCGTCCACGCCGTTGTTGAGCTTCGCGTACGATATCCCGACTTCCGCACCCTCGGACACTCCGACGAGCAGGCGCAGCGGCCATACTTGCTGATTGCTCTCAAGCTTGCTGTACCCGGCGGCGAACTCCGCCGAGTCAAGCGCGACGACGTCTGACGTCGGCAGGTCCACCAAGCCCGTGGTGGCGTCGAAACGCGTCGGATAGCCCCATGCCGCGCCGATCATCAGCGCCAGAAGAAGCATCGCCGAGATGACGCCCAGTCTGAACCTCATGATTCTCCCTTCCTTCCCGCGCCGCTGCGGAGTGTCGGGCCTTGTCCACACGGCGCTGTGCGCCGTTCCGGAGTGCGGCGGAGCCGCACCACACGGCGCTGTGCGCCGTTCCGGAGTGCGACGGAGCCGCACCACACGGCGCTGTGCGCCGTTCCGGAGTGCGGCGGAGCCGCACCACACGGCGCTGTGCGCCGTTCCGGAGTGCGGCGGAGCCGCACCACACGGCGCTGTGCGCC